>VGUA01000044.1 GCA_016874535.1 Gammaproteobacteria bacterium | reverse complement strand
GTTTCTCCGCCGTGACTGGGATGGCCAGTTGCGGATGGACCCTTCCTCACCTGCGGTGATGCAGGGCGTGGTGGAACAGGCCGCCGACTATGATCTCGCGCTCGCGTGCGATGCGGATCATGACCGACATGGCATCGTCACCCGCTCAGGCGGCCTGCTGCCGCCGAATCATTATCTCGTGGCCGCCATCGATTACCTGCTGCGCACGCGTGGTGAATGGCCGGTGACCGCTGCCGTGGGCAAGACCATGGTCAGCAGCGCGATGATCGATCGCGTGGTGACCAAGCATGACCGGCGGCTGCATGAAGTGCCAGTAGGCTTCAAATGGTTCGTGGAAGGATTGCAATCCGGAACGCTGGTCTTCGGTGGCGAGGAAAGTGCGGGAGCGTCGTTCCTGCGTCGCAATGGCGAGGCCTGGACCACAGACAAGGACGGCATCCTGCTGTGCCTTCTGGCTGCGGAAATGACTGCAAGGACTGGCGCCGATCCTGCCGAGCATTACGCCCGTCTGGGTGCCGAGCTTGGGGTTTCGTGTTACGCGCGGGTCGATGCGCCGGTGACTGCCGAGGGCAAGGCGCGCCTGCTCGGGCTCGTCCCGGAAGCTGTGTCCGCAGGCAGCCTGGCCGGTTCACCCATCACCGCGATACGCACGAACGCGCCCGGTAATGGCGCGGCGTTGGGGGGATTAAAGGTGGAAACCCGGGAAGGCTGGTTTGCAGCGCGTCCTTCGGGTACGGAGGACGTCTACAAGATCTACGCCGAAAGTTTCCGGGATGAACACCACCTGCGGGCACTTCAGGCCGAGGCGCGCGAACTGGTCACGCGGATCATTACCGACTGAGTTCCGGGACCAACCAGTCCACGCCGGTGCCGCGAGTCCCCTTCGGAACTTCGAGTGCCTCGGCAAGCCACGGCAGGATCGCCTGCATCTCCGTGTCCAGCTGCCACGGGGGATTGATGACGAGCATGCCGGACCCCCACAGGCCGCCCGTGTCCGCGCCGCGCACGGCCAAGGTGACACGCAGGATGCGCGGGATACCGGTGGCGACGATGCGTTCCAGCATCCGCTCTGTTTCCAGCCGCGCGAGAAGCGGATACCACAGCAGGTAAATACCGCTGCTCCAGCGTTGATGCGCCTGCTGCAGGGCCTCCACCGTCAGTCGATAGGCGCTCTTCAATTCGTAGGAAGGATCGATGAGCACCACCCCGCGTTTTTCCGGCGGCGGCAGCTGCGCTTTCAAGACAGTCCAGCCATCGTCCTGGACCACCCGGCAGCGCGCGAGCTGCCCGAAGTTTCTCAGCAGCAGTGCGTGATCAGTGGAATGTTTCTCGATGAGCAGCATCCGATCCTGCGGCCGCAGGAAGTGCCGCGCGATGGCCGGTGAACCCGGATAGTGGCGCAGCCCACCACCTTGATTGAGTGCTTGCACCGCTTCCAGCCAAGGTTCCATCGATGCGGGAACGTCGCTGTGCGTCAGAATTCGCGCAATACCTTGCCGGAACTCTCCTACTTTGAGTGCCATTTCGGAAGAGAGGTCGTAGCGCCCTGCGCCCGCGTGCGTGTCGATGTAACAGAAGGGTGCGGGTTTACGTTGCAGGGCGAGCAGCGTGCGCGTCAGCGCCAGATGCTTGAGTACATCGGCATGATTGCCGGCATGAAAGGCGTGTCGATAACTGAGCATGGAGAGTCCGCCGGGCCGCGTCGAAATCTGTTGCGTCGCACCAAGCGCGGGCGTGACTTGCCGAGTGCAGGGAGTGGAGTGTAACGTCCGGCGCACTGGCCTGGCGAACACGCCCGCGCCATGACCTTGTACACGAATGAATCAGTCAGGAGATCTCCAAGATGAGTCTGCGCTTTGGCGTGCTTTGGCCGTTCCGTAATCCCGATTTCGCACGCGTACCGTGGGAGATGCTCTACCGTGACCACCTCGATCTCATCGCTGACTCGGAAGCGATGGGCTACGACGACTGCTGGCTCACCGAACATCATTTCGTCGATGACGGATATTCGCCCTCGCTGTTGCCGATTGCCGCCGCAGTGGCTGCGCGCACCACGCGTATCCGCATCGGCACCTTCCTGGTGTTGCTCCCCCTGCACAATCCGGTGCGCATTGCGGAAGACACTGCGACTGTTGATGTGATCTCCAATGGCCGCTTCGAGCTCGGCGTGGGCCTTGGCTACCGTCGCGAAGAATTCAACAACCAGGGCATCTCGCACACCGAACGTGGCGCACGCTTGCAGGAGGGCATCGGGCTCATCCAGCGTCTGCTGAGCGGCGAGAGCGTCACCTTTGATGGCAAGTTCAGCAGGCTGAAGGAGATCCGGATCGTGCCCCCCGCCATCCAACGCCCGCATCCGCCGCTGTGGCTGGGCGCGATTGCGCCCAAGGCCATTGAGCGCGCGGCCAAGATGGGCTTCCACTTCCAGGCCGTGGGTTCGACCATGCTGGACAAGATCTACGACGACGCCCTGCGTGCCGCAGGCCGCAACCCGGAGAATTTCAACATCGCCCAGCTGCGTGCAGTGTTTGTGGCGCCCAGCCGTGAACAGGCCTGGGAACTTGCCGCCAAGCCGCTGCATCACATGGCGAGCTGCTACGCGCAGTGGTTCTCGGAAGCGAATGACAAGCCCGGTGATGACAAGGCAATGGAAGGCATCATTTCTCCGGAAGAAATGATCAAGAAACAGCACTTCAGCTTCTTCGGTGAGGATGCCATTGTCGGTACCCCCAACGATGCCCGCGAGATGATTGCTGAATACACCAAGGCGGGTCGCGTGACCCATCTCGTCACGGCGCAAGCCTTGCCGGGACTGGCCCCGCGCCATATTCGCGCCAGCATGGAATTGTTCGCGGAGGAAGTGGCGCCGAAGTTCAAGAGCTGACTTGAGTTCCCGGGATTGCAGCCCCGCGGTCCCGGGACATCCCGATACAACAAAGAAGACACCCTAGTGAGCCTGTACCGAGGTGCCCGCGTGGGCACCTCGGCAATTTTTCCGACAGAACTCAGGGTGCGTCCGACCCGTCCCGTGTACCGATGTTCGCGACTCCATGCCCGGGCAGCACGAACTGGTCATGCGCGAGTCCGAGAATTCTTCCGTCCACCGGACTCGGCAACACGAGCTCTGCATCCCCCAGCAGGTTGGCGAGCACGCCCACCGTCTGCCCCGCACGAACTTCTTCCCCTGGCTTCACACGACTGAGGAACAGCCCACCTTCGGGCGCCCGCAGCCAGATGGCATTCCTGAAGATGTCCTGTTTGCCTACCGCCGGAGGCTCGCCTTCGCGCATTTCCAGCCGCTGCATCAGAGCGACGAGTGCGCTCACGACCGTATCGACCACTTCCGGCTAAATGGTCTCTGCCGACCCGAATTCCACGGCAACCGCCTTGATACCGGCACGTGCTGCTACTTGTCGCAGCATTCGCCGGCTGCCATCCTCCCAGAGAATTGGCAATTCATTGAGGAGCGCGGCAAAGCGCCGCACTTCGGGATCTCCCAGATCCGCGCGCAGCTGCGGCACGTTGGAGCGCTTCAACGATGCCGTATGCAAATCGACGAGATAATCACAGTGCGGCTTCAGCACTCTCTCGAACAGGGCGTGGGTAAGCCGGCTGGCATAGTCGTCCTGCGGATCCCCCGGGAAGTACCGGTTGATATCCCGGCGCTCCGGGGTCTCCCGCGAACCCTGCATGAACGCCAGCCAGTTCACCGCAGGAATCACGATCAGGGTACCGCTCAGCTTCGCGGCATCCGTCCGCACCAGCATCTGCCGGATGACTTCCACGCCGTTGATCTCATCACCATGCACGGCGGCGGTGAGGCACAGGGTCGGACCCTTTATGAGGCCGTGAGTGACTATTACCGGGGTGGTGTGGCGGTCGCCCAGAAAGGCGGGGCCATAGTCCAGGTCGGTACGCAGTCGACCACCCGCCTGAACTTCTTTTCCGAGGACAGACATGGGCTGCGCGGGGCCTGCAAGACTGCAGGCCGAGGCCAGGGCCAGAGCAAGAATTAGGCTGAGACCCGCAGAGCCTGAACGAGCGCGCGCCATGCCCGAATGCGGGATGCAGGAATGGAGTCCGGGATCAGTCGTCGGCTGCAGGTGCGATCAGCGCGCGACGCCAAAGGCCTCGCGCTGCGCGAGGAAAGTGTCCACGTCGCAGGCCATGATGAGCAGGTCGTGGAATTCTCCATTGCGATCCCGGACCTCATCCTTCAGCAGCGCTTCGGGTGTGAAACCGAGCTCCTGGAACAATGCGCGCGCGCTGGTCTGATCCGTGGTCATGCGTGCGACCACCTTGCGGATACCGAGCGAGAGGGCGAGGTTGAAGGCTTCGCGTGTCATGTAGCGGCCGAGCCCACCTCCGCGGGCACGCTGCCCAATCTGCACGCGGAGATCCGCGACATGCGCAGACCAGTCGAGTTCGGTCAGGTGGATTGAGGAATAGCCGACGATGCCTTCGTTGTCTTCGCACAGCAGGGTGTGCATGGCACCGCGCTTCAGCGCATCCAGCCAGCGCCCGACGCCTTCGCTCTTGGTGATATCCCGGCGCATGAAGAGCAGATCGTGGGGTGGAAGCTTGAGGGCAAACTGGCGTACCACTTCCCCATCGTTCTCGGTCATCTTGCGGATGTGGTACTGCTTACCACCCAAAGTCACGTCCTGGGGGTACTGCGGGGCATTGCCGGGTTTCTGCGCCATGAGCGGATTCTCCTGGGGCGACGAAGGGATCAGACGGAGCGCACGCTCAGCCATTTGTCGAGCTGGGGCCACAGGCGATACACCGCATTGCCACCGGCGATAAGGCTCACATGACCTCCTTTGACGACGATTTCATTCTTGTCCTTGCTGCCAACCAGTTTCACGAGGTCGCTGGAGGCCGCTGTCGGCACGATGTGGTCGTATTCCGCGGCGACATGCAGAAAGGGCACGCGGATTTTACCGAGGTCGACTCGTTTGTCATCCAGCACATACTCATTGCGCAAGAGCTTGTTCCCGCGCAGGAAGTCATTCACCAGATCACGTGCGAGTGCCCCGGGTACCGGCAGCTGCTCGGTAGCCCAGCGATCGAAGCGCAGGCTGGCCTTGACGAACGCGTCGTCCTGAACATTGTTCAGGAGTTGCATCTGGTTGGCCTGCTTCTGGAGCGGCCGCAGGGCCTGGATGGAGGCATTGATCATGTCGCCCGGAATCACGCCCAGCGCATCGACGAGGCGGTCGATATCAAAGGCTTTCGTTTCCACCCACGCCTTGTAGAGTGCCATACCCTCGGAGTTCACGGGGGTGGTGAAACACACTAGGTTGTGAACTGGACCCTTGTTGTGGATGGCCGCGTTCACCGACGCGAGAAAACCACCAAGACAGTAACCCACGAGCGAGATGTCATTCTCGCCGGAGTCCTGCTGCACATGTGCGATGCTCTCGTCTATGAGGTCGAGGGCAAAGTCCTTCATGCCGAGGTGTGCATGCTCCCGACGCGGCGGGACCCAGTCCATGAGGTACACGTCATAGCCCTGCAGCAGCAGGTACTCGATGAAACTCTGGCCTTTGGCCAGATCGAGGATGTAGCCGCGGGCCACCGGCGACATCACGATGAGGACCGGAACCCGGTAGACCTCATCCGTCATCGGAAGGTAGTGGTACAGCCTCAGAGAATCCCGGGTGTAGACGATCTCCTTCGGGGTGGGACCGACATCGAGTTCCAGCGAGGCCTGCTGCAGCGCCAGTCCAGGAATATTGCGGGACAAAGCGCGCTCGACCGATTTCCGGACCTGCTCCTCGAGCTCGGCACGCTGGGCCTTGTTGGGAGCGTGGTGCGCAGGTTTGTTCACGATGGCCGCGCCCCTACGCCTGGTGCTGGGGCGGTCGACGCGTTCTGGCTGGCTTTGCCGACGCACTCGTCTCGCCCGGGGTTTCGTGACTGGCGATCGAATTGGCCTGGGCCAACTGGATGCGCTGTTGTCGCAGTTCCACCTGGATGGCGGCAAGCGTGTCCTCGATCTGGCCCAGCCGATCGCTCACATCGAGCACGTCGGAGCGCGACGGGAGATTGAGGTTTGCCAGATACTGGCTCATCGCTTCGCTGAACATGCGATGCGAATGCAGGGCTTCCTGCATGTAACGCCCCATGCCTTTCGAGAATTTCTCGTCGCCCATCATCTCGGTGAGGGCCTGGCTCCACGCTTTTTCTGATTCGACGAACCATTCGCGCCAGACAGCCATCGGATTCAGTTTGTCCTTCTCCATGTCGAACTCCTTGCCGCTTCGCTACGCCTTGGGCGGTGAGCGATGGTCGCCTTCGATTTTCTGATGCAGGCGTTGCGCGATGGCCTTGTAGACCTCGACGTCATACACCATGCCGATATGGGTGCATTTCACTTCCGTGTTGGCCGCATGATCCTCTTCCAGGCAGCTGCTCCAGTGAGCCACTCCGTCCTTTCGTGAAAACACCGCAAACTGAGGCACGGGCTGCGGCTGCGGTTGGACCAGGTTCTTCACGAAACTGCACAGGCAATGACCGGTACCGCAGGACGCATGTAGGTTGCGACCCACCAACCCGCTGCGTGTACCCTTGAGTTGATCCCAGATGCCGACCACTGCGGGGTGTGCCTTCACCAGCGAGCGGAAGGGCGAACCCAGCGTTATGATGCGGTCTATGCGATCGGGATGATCCTGCACCAGACTCTTGGCCAGCATGCCACCCAAGCTGTGCCCGATTACCCGCACCCGCATGCCATGCTCCCGCTGGATGCGCAGCACCTTGTCGGCGAGCATTCGGGCAGTCTTGTCCGGACAATCATTGTTCCAGACGATGTTCGAGAGATAGGGGCGGTAGCCGATGCGTTTCAGCCATCGGTGGAGTTCCAGCATCAAACCATCGCCAGACATGAAACCCGGTATGAGCAGCACCGCCTCGCCCGCGCCACGGGGCACCCCGTGGCCGTAATAGACCGGGCTGGTCCGCAGTCTCATCCATTCAAGAGGCCAACCCGCCTCACGCCACAGTGGCGTCAGCGCATGCTGGACCGAAGGGTCATGCGCAAACGGGTTGGCCAGATCGTCGTCGTCGAGTTCTTCGGTTCCCATCGTGCTTTTGATGCCTGGGGCCTCGGCCTTGCCCGCTGTCCCGGCACTCGCGTGACGGGACAGCCGTTCCCGTAACTTACTGGCGGGTCCAGAGGCTCAGGAAGTTCTTGCCAATCTCGGTGCTGCCACCGGTGGTCTGCATCGCATTCTGCATCCACTTGCGCATCTCACCTGCAACATCGCTCTGCTCCTTGTAGAACAGTTTGGCGAGGGCAATGGAGCGTTCCTGCGCAACGGCGGTCGCGTCCACCACGGCCTTGATATTGGCCGCGTAATCCTGGGGCTTCAAGGTGATCTGGCGGGTAAGGTCCAGCACGTCCTTCTGGCTGGCGAAGAGGATATCCATCAGTTCGACGCCAATGCGTTGCGTGCGAGCATGGCTCTCTTTCAGTGCGGAGGACAGTTCACCCTGGCGCTCGACCAGCTGGTCGAAGTAGGGAGCAAGTGACTCGGGGTTCATGAGAGGGGACGGGTTCGTCACCCGGGCAGTTGTCTCGGACATTTCAGTAATCCCTTTCTGCAAGGTCGGTTCAGTTTGATTGACAGTGATATTGATGCAGTTGAATGTTGCATCGCAATAAGCGCTGGTAATTTTTGGCGATTCTGTTTCAAGATGTCAACCGCGTTGCAGCAAATAATTTCGAAGGAGGGTCCCGATGACCGTGCTGGTGGACAAGAATGTCGAGGTGCCCCTGCGTGACGGGGTGAAGCTGAGGGCCGACGTGTACCGGCCTTCGGGCCCTGGCAAATACCCGGTGCTGCTACAAAGAACTCCATATAACAAGGAGTTATGGCCCATCACCGCGCTCACGCTGGACCCCGTGCGGGGCGCGGCAGCCGGGTTTGCAGTGGTGATCCAGGACGTCCGAGGGCGCTGGGCCTCGGAGGGCGGGACCTTCTTCCCCTACCGCGACGAGCTGCTGGACGGTCACGATAGCGTGACTTGGGCCGCGGCCCAGCCCTGGTCCTCGGGGGCCGTCGGATGCTACGGGCTCTCTTATATGGGAGGCACGTCCTGGCTGGCAGCCGCTTCCGGCCATCCAGCGCTCAAGGCCCTGTCACCGACCACCGCACCGCATGACTTCTGGCGGGATCACTTTTGGCGCGGCGGCGCCTTCAACATCGGCACCTTGGCCATGTGGGCCCTGCGCGCGATCGGTCCTGCCGCGCTGATCCGTGGTCGCCCGTCGCCGGCTGATTTCTTTCCACTGCTCGTGAAGTTGATCGACGACATCGACGACTTTGCAGAGATTCTCAAGGCCAAACCCTTGGCCGGTTTCGGGCCGGCGCGGCCGGGCGACGAGGCTTTCGTGCCCTTCTTCGAAGAATTCCTGCGCCACCCGGTGCCGGATGAGTGGACCAACGGCCTGCTGATGACGAATCGGCATGCCGCAGTCACGGCGCCCAGCCTGTCCATCGCGGGCTGGCACGATCTGTTGCTCGCGGCGGATCTCCAGCACTACCAGGCCATGCGCGAAGGGGCGGGTTCGGAGGCCGCGCGCAAGCACAGCAGACTGGTGGTCGGGCCCTGGTCGCATGGCATGTTCCAGAACGTGGTCGGCCAGCTCGACTTCGGTTTCCGTGCGAATGGCCTGTTTCTCGATCTCAAGGAAGATCTCACCCGCCTCCAGCTGCGCTGGTTCGGACACTGGTTGAACGATGAGCAGAACGGCGTGGAGGATGAGGCGCCAGTGAAGATCTTCGTACAGGGGATCAACCGCTGGCGCGATGAGAGTGATTGGCCGCTCGCCCGTGCGAGGGCTACGCGCTGGTTCCTGAACGGCAACGGCGATCTGGCCCGAGCAGTGGAAGGTGACGTGCCCAGCCGAGCCTATGTCTATGACCCGGAAGATCCATGTCCGACGGCGGGTGGCACGCTGCTCCTGCCCCCGCAATACACCCCGGGGCCGGTGGAGCAGACGGCGTTGCTGGCGCGACGCGACGTGCTGTCCTGGACTTCGGCAGTGCTGGAGTCGCCCCTGGAAATCACGGGGCCGGTGAAGGCGGTGCTCTACGTGACCACCAGTGGCCGCGATACCGACTTCATGGTCAAGCTCTGCGATGTGTATCCAGACGGTCGGCGCTACAACGTGTGTGACGGTGTGCTGCGTCTTTCCTTCCGTAATGGCGAAACCCGCAAGCCCGTCGAGCCCGGAACCCTGCTGCGTGTGGAAGTCGACCTGTGGGCCACCTCGATGGTTTTCCTGGCCGGGCATCGTCTCGGCGTGCTGGTCACATCCAGTGACTTTCCGCGCTATGACCGCAATCCCAACACCTTCGAGCTCGCCCACGAGGCCACGCGTTTCGAGGCCGTGGTCCAGCAGGTGTTCTGCACCGGAGATCAGGCCTCCCATCTCGTCCTGCCCGAGATCCCCATGCACTGAGGTAAACGGTGGGAAGTCCCGTGCCCGTGCGTGGCGCGCTCGCCGCGCGACGGGCGTGCGACCTATACTCGAAGTGATTGACCATCAGGAGCCGGCAAATGATCAAACTGCTAATCGTCCTGGGTGCCATTTATCTGGCCTATCGGCTGTTCCCGGCCCGCGTCTTCGACTTTGCGGTGCGCATGCAGCGCCGGCAGTCGGGCCTCACGCGCAAGGAGGTGCAGGTGGGCGACCATCGCATCGTCTATCTCGAAGGTGGCCACGGGACACCCCTGCTGCTGCTGCACGGCTTTGGCGCGGAAAAGGATCACTGGACCCAGATTGCGCGATTCCTGACCCCCGGCTACCGCGTCATTGCCCCCGATCTGCCCGGCTTCGGTGAGAGCAGCCGAGTGGACTCGATAAGTTACAACCTCGATGCCCAGCTCGACCGCATTGCCGAATTCGCCCGCGCCTTGGGACTTGCGAATTTCCATCTCGGCGGAAATTCCATGGGAGGATATCTCGCGGCGATGTACGCGGCCCGCGCGCC
Organism: Gammaproteobacteria bacterium; assembly: GCA_016874535.1. GTDB lineage: Bacteria > Pseudomonadota > Gammaproteobacteria > CAIKBL01. The sequence continues at coordinate 10,623 of VGUA01000044.1, read as the reverse complement.
GGAGCAGGTGCTGTCGCTGTGGCTGCTGGCGCCGGCGGGTGTGGCGGAAGCCGAGGAAAGCGAATTGCTGCGCCTCATCAACCGGGGTGACAACCTCCTCATCCTGGACTCCGAGGACAAAGCCAAACGCCTGGTCCACCTGCTGTTCACCAAACCACCCTTCGTGCCAGCAGGCTTTGCCGCGGTCTGGCGCGAACGGGCAATGGCCGTCCGGGAGTTCAGCGCCAAGATTTTCAGTGAGCTGTTCGAAAATCCGGTGCTGCTGGATGAGCGCGTGCCCGGGATTGCGACGCCTGCGCTCATCGTGTGGGGCGATGATGATCGACTGCTGCACGTCTCCGGCGCAGCCAAGCTGCAGGCCATGCTGCCGAATTCTGAGTTGCGCATCATGCCTTGCATGGGCCACTGCCCGATGTTGGAACGGCCTCGCGAGACAGCTGCGGATTTCCTGAACTTCCAGGGCAAGGGCTTGCCCTGAGCAATTTCGCCATTCGGCGGTGTTACTTGGCGCTATCGCCCCGGCGCTCGGGGCGTGCCCGGCGAGTCCGCACGCAGGCGGCCACTCACGCCCTCTCCAACTGCCCTGAGGTGACGTTCAACGGCGACTTCGGCGGCTTCCGGATCGCCCTGCGTCACGGCGCGACGGATGGCAGCGTGTGCGCGCCTTACGGCTGACGAGAAATACAGCGAGCCGAATGCCGCCTTGATGTAGAAGTCGCTGCGGTCCCAGAGATTGGCGGCGATGGCGCAGGCGCTGGGTGCGCGCGCCAATCGGTGCAACTCCTGGTGGAACAGCAGATTCGCCCTGCGGTAAGCGGGATCACGGGAGGTGGGTCCGCCGGCCGCCTTCAGCATGACATCCACGCGTTGACACACCTGCTTGAACTGCAAGAGGTCCTCTGCCGTCCGCCGCTCTGCCGCCAGACGGGTCACACAACCCTCCACCGCCGCGAACAGGGTGAAGAAATCATGGACTTCATCGGGGAGCGGTCGGACCACGCGGCATCCGACCTGCGGCACGATGGTGAGGAAGCCCTCACCCGCCAGCCGTTTCACGGCTTCCATGATCGGAACCCGGCTGCATTCCAGGCGATTCGCCACCGCGACCACCGAGAGCCAGTCACCGGGCATCAGCTCGCCCTCCAGGAGTTCCATCAGGAGATAGGTGTAGGCATCGTGAGCACGGGCCGCAGGTCCCGAGGCCTGGCGTGAGGGTGCCGCCGCAGGGCTGGTGGTACGGGGTCTTGGCAAAAGTGCCTCCAGAGTCTGTCCGGTATTGACGTACTAATATATTAGTAGGCAGACTCCGGCGCTACCCCACTCTTCGGTGAAGGAAAGAATGACATGGCAACGAGAACAGGCCAGGAATATCTGGCGGGGCTCAAGGACGGGCGCGAGGTCTGGTATGACGGCAAGCGGGCGGAGGATGTCACCACCTTTGCCCCCATGGCGGCGGCAGTCAGGTCCACGGCCGCCCTTTACGACCTGCAGCACGACCCGGCGCATCGCGACACACTCACGGTGGAATGTCCCGAGTTTGGAGAACGGATCGCAAGACCCTTCGAGATCCCCCGCACCCGCGAGCAACTCAAGGCCAAGCGCGAGGCCTATCTCGTCTGGGCGCGCGCCACCTGCGGGATGATGGGACGCAGCCCGGATTTCCTGAACGTGATGATGATGTCGCTCGCCGCCAAGAAATCCTTCTTCGCGGAATTCTCCCCAGCACGCGCCGAAGCCGTGACGGCGTACTACCGCCATGTGGCTTCGAAGGATCTCTTCCTCACCCACGCCTTGCTGGATCCGCAGCTCGACAAGGGCAAGGCCCGTCACCAGCAGGACGATCCAAACATTCCCCTACGGGTTATCGATCGGAACAGTGAAGGCCTCGTGGTCCACGGCGTGAAACGCATCGCCACCGCCGCGCCCTATGCTGACGAGATACTGGTCTGGCCCTTCCCCCCGACTTTCCAGCCCGGCGAAGAGCCTTATGCGAATGTCTTTGCCATCCCCATGAACACCAAGGGCCTGAAGACACTGTGTCGACCTTCGTTTGCCGCCACCCAGGGCTTGAAGGCGGATCACCCGCTGTCTTCCCAATTCGATGAACTGGATGCCACGGTGGTCTTTGATCACGTGCTGGTGCCCTGGGATCGGGTGTTCCTGCATGAAGACATCCGCTTCCTCAATCGCATGTATCGCGAGACGAGAATGCGTGAGTTCACGGCGCACCAGACCAATGCGCGACTGGAAGCCAAGATGGGTTTTCTGTACGCCCTGATCCAGCGCATGACAGAAGTTTCCGGTTATGCACAAAAGAGCGATATGATGGAGATGCTGGGAGAGGCGGTCGCTTGCTTGGAGGTTATCCGCAGCACCACGCGTTCGGCCGAAGAACAAGCGACCGTCGATCCCGAAAACAACGTCCTCTATCCCGACCTCTTCGCCCTGCAGGCGGGTCGGGCACTTGGTCCGGTTTACTACCCCAAGCTCGTCAACATGCTGCGCAAGGTGGGCGGTGGCGGTCTCATCCAGTTGCCTGTCAGTCTCTCCGAATTCTCATCCCCCATTGGCCTCGAGCTGGAACAGTCACTGCGCGGTGCAGGCACCTCCGGACAGGACAAGGCGCGGCTCTTCAAATTGGCGTGGGATGTTTGCGGGAGTGAATTTGGTGCGCGGCACGAGCTTTACGAAATGAACTACGCGGGAGAGCGCGGCGCGCTGCTCGCCGGTCTCCAGCGCGAGTACGGGCGCAAGCAGTTCTACACGGATCAACTCGATCGCTTCATGGAGACTGTATGAGCACGACTTTCTGGGCAGATCTGCGGGGCGGGGAATTCAGCCAGGGTTACGTCGTGGCGGACGGTATCCGCACCCGCTACCTGCATGCGGGACGCGCCGGGCAACCCCCCCTCATCTTCCTGCATGGGACGGGCGGACACGCCGAGTGCTGGTCGCGGAATCTCATTGCGCACGGCGCCCATTTCGACACCTGGGCCATCGACATGATCGGGCATGGCTACACCGACAAACCGGCCCAACCCTACGAGATCGACATCTATGTGGAGCATCTGCGAGCTTTCATGGATGAACGAGGCTTCGCGCGCGCCCACCTCTCCGGTGAATCCCTCGGCGGGTGGGTCGCAGCCCGCTTTGCGCTCCGCTATCCGGCACGCGTGGCACGACTGGTCCTGAACACAACCGGCGGTGCGACGATGGACCCGGCGGTGATGCAGCGGATCAAGACTCTCACCATGGCCGCGGTCACCGAGCCGGAATGGAATACTGTCAAAGCCAGGCTCGAATGGTTGATGGCGAATCCCGCCACCGTCACTGACGATCTCATCGCCTGTCGTCAGGCCATTTACCGTGCTCCGGGCATGCCGGAGGCGATGCCTCATATCCTGTGCCTGCAGGAACCGGAAATCCGCCAGCGCAACAATCTGACCGAAGCCGAATGGCGTGCAATAGCTGCACCTACTTTGGTGTTGTGGACCGACAAGGATCCGACCGCGGCAGCCGAAGTGGGTGAACGTCTCGCAGGCCTCATTCCCGAGGCCCAGTTCGCCTTGATGAAGGGTTGCGGTCATTGGCCGCAGTTTGAAGACCCGGAAACCTTCAACGCCCTGCATCTTCGTTTCCTCAAGGGGTGAGGCCATGGCAGTCCGCGGTTTCTGCGCGTCGCACACGCCCCTGAAGGATTTCCATGACCCGGGGCCCGAGGCCACACGCGAAGTCGCGGATGCCTTTGACCGGGCGCGTGCCTGGATTGCGGACTTCGCGCCGGAGCTCGTGGTGGTCTTCGGGCCGGATCACTTCAACAGCTTCTTCTACCGGCTGATGCCGAGTTTCTGCGTGGGCACTTTCGCCGAGGCCATCGGCGACTGGAACACGCCGGTGGGAGAGTTGCCGGTTGCCACTGCTACTGCCGAAGCACTGGTGAGCCACCTGCATGAACGGGGAGTGGATACCGCGGTGTCATATCGCATGGAGCTGGACCACGGCCACACCCAGGCCTTGCAGATGCTGTTCGGCGAAGCAGGCTTGCCGCCTGTCCTGCCGGTGTTCATCAACTGTGCAGCGCCGCCACGGCCGCCGATGGCGCGTGTGATTGCGCTGGGTGAGGCCGTGGGGGATTTTCTGGCCGACCGGCCGGCGCGGGTGCTCGTCATCGGCAGCGGGGGTCTTTCCCATGACCCGCCCATGCCGTCCCTCGCCACCGCCGACCCTGCGGTGCGTACCCGAATTATCGAGGGCGGACGGCGCACTCCCGAGGAGCGCCGGGCTCGCGAGGCCCGGGTCATCGAGGAAGGACGCAAGCAGCTCGAGGGACAGAGCGCAGCGATCGCCCTCAATCCCGAGTGGGACCGGCATGTGCTGGATCTGTTGGCGCGAGGGGATTTCCGGACCCTGGCTGCCTTACGCGATGAGGACATCTCGCGCGATGGTGGCTGTGGCGGACACGAAATTCGCAGTTGGGTCGCAACCGCAGCTGCCATGAGCCGCATTGCCGGTTGCGGTGCTCAGGTGGACATGTACCGCGCAATCCCGGTTTGGGTTGCGGGCTATGGCGTGATGCGATTCGCCCCCGGGCATTTGGGGTAAGATTTCCGGGTCTTTCGCCTCCTCCGGAGACCAGCATGTTCCGTGCACATGTGTGCATGTTCGCGACCGACAGGTCCATTGCCCCGGCCGAGCTCGCGCTCGCCGTGGAAGCGCGCGGTCTGGATGGCGTGTTCTTTCCGGAGCACACCCACATGCCGGTCTCTTCCCGTTCGCCCTTCTTTGTGAATGGCGAGGTGCCTGAGCCTTACAAGCGCACCTGCGACCCCTTCATCGCGCTTGCCATGGCCGCCGCAGTCACGCGGCGCATCGCACTCGGCACGGGAATCTGTCTCGTCACGGAGCACGATCCTCTGGTGCTCGCCAAGACCGTTGCCACCCTGGACCATCTTTCGGGCGGGCGCGTGATCCTCGGTGTAGGCGCGGGCTGGAATGCGGAGGAAATGGAAAATCACGGCACGCCCTACAAGGAACGCTGGCCCATCCTGCGCGAGCGCATCCTTGCCATGAGAACCCTGTGGCGCGAGGAAATGCCGGAATTCCACGGTAATTACGTTTCCTTTGATCGTCTCTGGTCATGGCCTAAACCCGTGCGGCCGCAAGGGCCGCCGATCTGGCTGGGTTCCAATTCCCGTTTCGTCCCCGACCGCGTCGCGGAATATGGGGATGGCTGGATGCCCATCGTGGGGCGAGCCGGCGAAGGCAATGTGGAGCGCCTCAAACAAGCCTGCCAACGTTATGGCCGCCGCATGAAGGATGTGACGCTCGCGCTTTTCTACGCCCCACGCGATGAGGACGAAGGTGTTGAACGCCTGCGTGAGGGCTATACCGATTTCATTTTCGGCTTGCCCTCCGGTGGACCGGACGAAGTGCTGCCTGTACTGGATGAACTTGCAACCCTGGCCGCGCGTCTGCGGGCGGCCGCCAATCAGTGATGCCCCCATGAACAAACCCGAGAACATCGCTCACTCCGACGACATCGCCCTGCTGGCATCCAGTGCTCGCACTTTCTGTGACAAGGATGCTCCCCTCTCGCGCCTGCGGGCCTTGCGCGGCAAGGACGGCGGTTTCGATCATGCGCTGTGGGCGCAGATGGCTGAACTGGGTTGGACCGCCATCCAGGTGCCTGAGCGTGCCGGCGGGCTCGAACTGGGAGTCGCTGCGCTGTGTGCCGTGGTTGAGGAGATGGGCCGCGCCGCCGCTCCCGAACCGTTGGTGCCGGTGGCCGGCATGAGCGCGCGCCTGCTCGCCCTGTTGCCGAGCGGCGAGCGGGTGAATGCACTTCTGGAGGGCATCGCGGCCGGAACCTGTCTTGCCCTGCCGGCCTGGCAAGAGAAGGCGTTCGACCCCTCGGTGGACGATGCGGGCACGCACGCGGAGCGCAGCACGGAAGGTTGGCGGCTCAGTGGCCGCAAGCACTGTGTTCCTTTCGCCGACGCGGCTCATGGCTTTCTCGTCAACGCAAAGCTGGAGGGTAAACCCGCTGTCTTCTGGGTGGAGCCTTCCAGCCCCGGTGTCTCTCTGGCCTTGCACGCGTTGGCAGACGGCACGACTCAGGGCACGCTGGAACTCGCCGCGGTGACCCTTCCGGCTGACGCGCTGCTCGCGCAGGGTGATGGTGTTGCCGAGGCACTGACCCAGGCGCAGGAAGAAGGCATGCTGCTTACGTCTGCCTATCTGCTCGGCCTGGCCTGGGCCTGTTTTGAGATCACCCTGAAATATCTCAATACCCGCCAGCAGTTCGGCAAGGTGATCGGCTCCTTCCAGGCGCTGCAGCACCGCATGACGAATCTCTACCTGCAGCGGCAGTTGATTGCCGCTTGCCTGAGCGAAGCCATCGCGGCGGCGGTCACCAATGCCGATCCCCGTGAACGCACGCTGATGATTCATCGCGCCAAGTACCGTGCCACCGAGGCCGCTTTCTTGATTACGCGCGACGCCATCCAGCTCCACGGTGGCATCGGCTTCACCGACGAGTGCGATGTGGGTACCTTCGTCAATCGGGCGCTGGTGTATGGTACCGCACTCGGCAACGGTACCTGGCACAGTCGGCGTATCGCGGAGCTGGCCTCCAATGACGTGCAAGAGCAGGCCACGCGCAAAGTGGCTGATCCGGCTGACGGCGACTGGAATTCGCTCCCGGATGAAGACTTCCGCCACGCAGTGCGCGGTTGGTTCGAAGCAAACTATCCGGCCGAACTGCGTTATCCACCTCGCCGCCCGCGCTGGGCCGAGGTCAAGTCGTGGTATCTGGCGCTCAGTGCCCGCGGCTGGCTCGCGCCAGCTTGGCCGCGTGAGCACGGCGGCATGGGGCTCGATCCCACCAAGCTGCTCATCTTCATTGAAGAACAGGAGCGTCATGGCGTGGCCCGTACGCCGGACATGGGGCTCGTCATGGTGGGGCCGCTGCTGATAAAACATGGCACGCCCGAACAACGCGCGCGCTACCTGCCCGACATTCTTGCCGGCGAAAACATCTGGTGCCAGGGCTACTCCGAACCCAATGCCGGATCCGACCTCGCCAGCCTGCGGACCGAGGCCGTGCTGGATGGGGATCACTTCGTCATCAATGGGCAGAAGACCTGGACCACGCTTGCGCAGGACGCCACACACATGTTCCTGCTGGCGCGCACCGACAAGACGGTCAAGAAGCAGGCGGGCATCAGTTTCATTCTGGTCGACATGAAAACGCCGGGCATCACCGTGCGTCCCATCCGCAACATTGCGGGTCACGAAGAGTTCTGCGAGGTATTCCTGGACAATGTGCGCGTGCCAGCCGACAGTCTGGTGGGCGGACTCAACCAGGGCTGGACGATCGCCAAGGCCCTGCTCGGGTTCGAACGCATCTTCCTCGGCAGTCCCAAGCAATCACAGTACGCGCTGCAGCGCCTGACCGAAGTCGCCCGGAACCAAGGCCTGTTCGAGGACGGTGCGTTCCGTGACCGCTACACCCGCCTGAAGGCGGACGTGCTTGATCTGGAAACCTACTACGGACACTTTGCAGCGCTGGTCAAACGGGGTGAAACCTTGGGCCCGGATGTTTCCATGCTGAAAGTCTTCGGAACCGAGACCTACGCCAAACTCACGGAGCTACTGATCGAGATTCGCGGCACTGCCGGGGCGCGCATCGGCAAGCAGCAGGCGGGCGAGCACAAGGTGGATGTGATGAGTCTCTTCTACACCTCGCGGCCGGCAACGATCTACGGCGGCACGAATGAGATCCAGCGGAACATCGTGTCCAAGGCGGTACTCGGTCTGCCGGACTAGAGTCAGGCAAGGCGGGGGAGGGCTGCTGCGCGTGAGACGTGCAGCAGCGAGAGTTCAGGGTGTGGGCGAGGCCGCGCCCTCAGCGAGGCTCAAATCAAGGTACAGGGTGATGAAGGGCAGATAACGCTCGGTCTGGCACCAGGCGCCGCCCACCACACGTCCATCCGTCGACTGGTAGAGCCAAGGCCCATCGCCGGTGCGAGGAACGCTCAACACTTTCTGGATTTTGCCGTTCAGAAGCGTGCGTGCGGCTTCGCAGTCCGCCACCGCCTTGAACGCCCGACTGGCATGCACACGCAGGACCGTCTTGGTGGCCGCCTCCACGGTCAACTCCGTGTCATGCAGGATTTTTGCAACCTCCACATCCACTGCCGGAATGCGCATGGCATAGGTCCCTTCCTTGAAGGGCGCCGCGCCGTAGTCATAGGAATGCGCCAATGGCGCGCCGGGTTCGCCTCCAAAAGGAAGGACGAAGTGCGGATTCTCCGCCAGTGAAGGTTCCGCTCCGGTCAGCAACGACACGGCCAACAGGCAGCAGGTGGCAGTGCACTTGCTCATCATTGTGTGAGTAGCTTCGTCACAGATATTCGAGCGGAGACTTCACCCACGCCGGAAGACAGGCATGACTTCCCGTGCAAACAGGTCCACCGAGCGCATCACGTCTGCGCCGCGGATGCCAGGCATGTGCATCCAGCACACCATCTCCGTGCAGCCCAGGGCATCGCGATAGCGCGTGATTTCCTGGATCGCAAACTCCGGTGTGCCCACGATGTAGCGCTGCTTGAAGGTATCGAAGCTGACCTGATTGTGGTCGGTGATCGCGCTGCCGTCGTCATTGCGCAGCACCCTGTCGCCGGCTGCGGAGGCCCGCCCATAGACTTCGCGATACAGATGCTCGATCGCGGGCGCGGCGATGGCCTCGGCTTCCTTCATGGTGGAAGCCACGAAGACCTGGCGGATGATTGGACGTTCCGGAATCGTCCAGCCAATCTCGCGGGCTGCCGTCTCGTAGGGCTCATAGTGCGCCTTGAGTTCCTCGATACCATGGCGCGGAGACATGATCTGGATGGCGTGCCGATGCGCTGCTCGGCGCAGCGAGGACTTGGCCGATACCCCGTACCACAGCTGCGGATAAGGCTTTTGTACCGGCTTCGGTGTCATCACGGTTTCCGGCACCTTGAAGTACTTGCCATTGAATTCAAAGCGTTCCTGCGTCCAGGCAGTGATCATGAGATCCAGTGATTCTTCGAAGCGGCCCACGCGTTCTTCGCGCGGAATGCCATGGGCGGCAAATTCCTCGGCCACATAGCCGGGGGCCACGCCCACGATGAGCCGGCCCTCGCAGATGTTGTCGAGCACCGCGAGATCCTCGGCCAGCTTGAGCGGTGCATACAAAGGAACGAGCATGACTGCCGTGCCGATCTTCATGTTCCGCGTCACCGCTGCGGCGGCGCCCAAGGTCGGCACGGGACCCGGGCACAGGCCATCGGTCTTGGCATGGTGGGTGGCGAGATACATCGAGTGGTATCCCAATTCCTCTGCACGCGGCAGGCACTGCAGCATGTCTTGGTACGGTTCGCTCCAGGCAATGCCGCTGCCGGGTGGAAGCTGGAAGGTGAACAGCAGGCCGAATTTCATGCGTAAGCTCTCCTGAATGGCGGGCCTGCTTACTGCAGGACCGGTTTGATCTCGCAGCCGATGTCCTGCAGCGTGCGCTGGATGGCGCGCGCCACTTCGACCGAGTTCGGGCCATCGCCATGGATGCAGAGACTCTCGGCATCCAGTTCAACCAGCGAACCGTCGAGCGCCTCGACCTTGCCAGTCTGGACATAGCGCTTCACTTGCGCGCACGCAAAAGCCACATCCGTCTCGTGTTTCTGGCGCTGGATCACGAGTGAGCCATCGGCTGCGTAGTGCAGGTCCGGGTAGATTTCTCCCACCACCCGGATGCCGCGCTTCTTGCACGCGGTGGGGAGTGCCGCGCTGGTGGGTGCGGGCCAGTAAAGGATGGGATGGTCCGAGAGCTTTTCGATGGCTTCGGCCACGGCCTCGGCGAGTTCAGGCGAGGTCTTCAGCACCGAATAGAAAGCCCCATGTGGCTTGATGTGGTGCAGACGCATGCCCTGAGTGGCCAGCGAGGCCTGCAAGGCGCCTACCTGGTACACGACGTAGGCATAGGCGTCCTCGGGCGTGATATTCATGGTGCGGCGGCCAAAGCCAAGAAGGTCGGGCAGGCCCGGGTGGGCACCCACGGCGATCTTGTGATCCTTTGCCTTGCGACAGGTGTCGATCATCGTCAACGGGTCGCTGGCATGAAAGCCACAGGCCACATTGGCGGTGGTGATGTAGGGCATCATCCCTTCATCGTCCCCCATCTTCCAGTTGCCGAAGCTCTCACCCATGTCGCAATTGATGTCTATCGATTTAAGCATCGGAGCACTCTCCCGAAACATGACCTGCCGGAGTCTACCGAGCTGAGGTCCGACGCGCCATCCGGACCGGGATTTCTCGCCGGCCGTGGCTGGCGTCAGGCCCCAACGGCGGCGATTTCCCGCGTAAGGCGGGCGGCGATTTCATGGCTGCTGGCAAGCAGGTTTCCGAGCAGGGTGATGGCAATGTCCGGAGCCGACTTCTTCATCTCGGCAAAGGCAGAGGCGAACAGGACCAGACTCTGCACCTCGGTATTCGCGCGGATATCGGCCGAACGGACGCCCGCCTGGATAAGGGCGGTCTCGCCAAAGCCCATACCGGCAGTAAGGGTGGCGAGGCGACGCGTGGTGCCATCCTTCTCCTCGA
>VGUA01000043.1 GCA_016874535.1 Gammaproteobacteria bacterium | reverse complement strand
GGCTTATGTCGAAACCCTCGTGGCGGGCGGTTTGCAGGGTGGCTATTTCCAGATTGACGTGCAGGCCCTGCGCGCGCGCCTCAAGGGTGAGCCCTGGATCAAGGATGCCGCGGTGGAGCGGGTCTGGCCGGATGTGCTGAGGGTCGCGATCACCGAGCAACAACCTGCCGCGCGCTGGGGCAGGGACGCACTCCTCAATACGGAGGCCGAGGTCTTCAAGCCCCAGCGGGACAGCTTCCCGCCCGGGCTGGTCCGCCTGCACGGGCCGCAGGGGAGTGAAGAAGAAGTGCTCTCGGCCTATCATCGGATCGAACGCCAGATGCAGGCCCTGGAACTCAAGGTCGCGCGTCTTGGACTGTCCGATCGCGGGGCGTGGACGCTCGGTCTGGCCGATGGCACCCGTCTGGTGCTGGGGCGCGAACGCCTGGAGGAGCGTCTGTCACGCTTTGAGCGCGCCTACATTGCCGGTTTGCGCGACGAATGGTCTGCGGTGGCATCCGTGGATCTCAGATATACCAACGGCTTCGCGGTCATGGGACGCAAAGTTGAGAAGACCGGTGAAGTACCGGTTCAGAGAGGTGGTTGATCATGCGAGGCATCAGGCGTCATCCGGACACAGGGCAGGCTGGCCACACATGCTGAAGAAACAGGAAAAGAACCTCATCGTGGGGCTCGACATCGGCACCTCCAAGGTGGTGGCGATCGTGGGCGAGGTGTCGCCCGAGGGCGGCATAGAGGTCATCGGTATCGGTTCCCACCCTTCACGCGGTCTGAAGAAAGGCGTGGTGGTGAACATCGAGTCCACCGTGCATTCGATCCAGCGCGCGGTGGAAGAAGCCGAACTGATGGCCGGTTGCGAGATCCGCTCGGTCTACGCCGGCATTTCCGGCGGTCATATCGAGTGCATCAACTCCCACGGGAGCGCCGCCATCCGTGAAAAAGAGGTCAATCACGCGGACGTGGAACGGGTGATCGATGCGGCGCGCGCCGTCGCCATCCCGGCCGACCGCAAGATCCTCCACATCCTGCCCCAGGAATTCATCATCGACGGGGAGGACGGGATCCGGGAGCCCGTGGGCATGTCCGGGGTGCGTCTCGAAGCACGCGTGCACATGGTCACGGGGGCAGTCAGTGCCGCCCAGAACATCGTAAAATGCGTTCGACGGTGTGGACTTGAGGTGGACGATGTTATCCTTCAGCAACTGGCGTCGTCCTACGCCGTGCTGACGGAGGATGAGAAGGACCTTGGGGTGTGTCTGTGTGATATCGGGGGCGGTACCACGGACATCGCGGTTTTCGTGAATGGAGCGATCCACTACTCGGCGGTGATCCCGGTCGCAGGCGATCAGGTCACCAACGATATCGCCGTCACGCTGCGAACACCCACGCACCACGCCGAAGATCTCAAAATAAAATACGCCTGCGCGCTCACCCAGCTCGCGAATCCGGAAGAAACGATAGAAGTGCCCAGTGTGGGGGAACGACCACCGCGACGACTGGAACGCCAGCGTTTAGCGGAGGTCGTCGAGCCGCGCTATGAGGAGCTGTTCGATCTCGTGCATGCGGAGTTGAAGCGCAGCGGGTTCGACAATCTTCTTGTCGCCGGCATCGTGCTCACGGGCGGTGCCTCAAAGATGGATGGCGCCATCGAATTGGCGGAGGAAGTGTTCAACATGCCGGTGCGACTGGGCGTACCCCAGTATGTGACGGGCCTGGTGGATGTGGTGCGCAATCCGATTTACGCCACTGGCGTCGGCTTGCTCCTGTTCGGCAGCGAGACTGCGCGTAGCACCAGCCACAAGGCACGGCTCGATACTTCGGCCGGAATGTGGGAGCGCATGAAGAACTGGTTTCAGGGACATTTTTAAAAAAACAATCAAGCCCGGGACAAGGGTGATGGATGGTGCGGAGAAGCGGCCTGGCCGGAGTCTCCCCAAAGAATTGCAACGCTGGTAACGAACTTACAAAGTCCGGTCCAGGAAGCGCGACAGACACTGTCGGGCCGCCGGAACGGTACGGAGGGCTAGATTCATGTTCGAGTTGATGGATGCCTATGGTCAGAGCGCGGTCATCAAGGTCATCGGAATAGGTGGTGGTGGCGGCAATGCCGTGCAGCACATGCTCTCGGCGCAAATCGAGGGCGTGGAATTCGTGTGTGCCAACACCGATTCGCAGGCCCTGCGCAGTTCCTCGGTCAAGACGGTTCTGCAGCTGGGGGGTGACATCACGAAGGGTCTTGGTGCGGGTGCCAATCCCGACATCGGTCGCCAGGCGGCCCTTGAGGATCGCGACCGCATCAGCGATGTGCTCGACGGTGCGGACATGGTGTTCATCACCGCGGGCATGGGTGGCGGCACCGGTACGGGCGCGGCTCCGGTCGTCGCTCAAATCGCCAAGGAGATGGGCGTGCTCACGGTGGCCGTTGTCACCCGCCCTTTCCCGTTTGAAGGCCGCAAGCGCATGGAGATAGCCAACCAGGGCATCCGTGAGCTCACCCAGTATGTCGATTCGCTCATCACCATCCCCAACGAGAAGCTGCTGAGCGTCCTCGGTCGCGACATCAGTCTGCTCAATGCCTTCAAGGCGGCGAATGATGTGCTGCTCGGCGCGGTCCAGGGTATCGCCGAACTCATCACCTGCCCCGGTCTCATCAACGTGGACTTCGCGGATGTCCGCACCGTGATGTCGGAAATGGGCATGGCCATGATGGGTTCGGGCCGCGGCAAGGGTCCGTCGCGTGCGCGCGATGCCGCCGAGGCAGCGGTCTCCAGTCCCCTGCTGGAAGACATCAACCTCGCCGGCGCTCGCGGAATACTCGTCAACATCACCTCCGGCTCGGACATCACCATGGGTGAGTTCGAGGAAGTCGGCGAGACCGTCCGGCGCTTCGCGTCGGACAATGCCACCGTGGTGGTCGGCACGGTGATCGATGACCACATGGAAGGAGAAGTCCGGGTCACTGTGGTGGCCACTGGCATCGGCAGTGAACTCGGCAAGCCGGGCGAGGGCAAGATCCCCGAGAGCCGCAGCACCTACCAGGAGAGCCGCCAGCGTGAGCCGGTGCGCGAACCGGTGCGGGAACCTGCACCTCGCGCCGAGAACATCACGGTCATCAGCCGCAAGGCCGAGCCCGAAGCCGAATACGTCGCGGTGCCGGAAAAACCCGAAAAACCCGAAAAACCCGAAAAACCGGCCGCCAAGCGCAACCGCATCGACCCACCCGAGCCGCTGCCGAAGACCGATTATCTGGATATCCCGGCCTTCCTGCGTCGTCAGGCAGACTGAAATCACGCTCGCAGCCCGGCTGCATGACCCGGGGCCCGGCATCTGGCCGAGCCCCCGTCAGTGGGTAAGGCCTTGATGCCATTGGCTTACCCGGTCTCGTGGCCGTGTGTTACCATCGGTCCCGCCCTAGCCTGGGGGATGGGGAAGTGGGGAATCAATGCTCAAACAAAGAACGCTGAAGAACGTCATCCGCGCCACCGGCGTGGGCTTGCACACCGGTCGCAAGATTTTCGTCACGCTCAAGCCCTCGGGTCCCGACACCGGCATCACCTTCCGCAGGGTGGACATGGATCCGGTCGTGGAAATTCCCGCCCGGGCCGAATTTGTAGGTGACACCAGCCTCTCGACCAGTCTGGTCCACAACGGAGCCAGAATTTCCACGGTGGAGCATCTGCTTTCCGCCTTTGCAGGCCTCGGCATCGACAATGCCATCGTTGATCTCAGTGCGCCCGAGGTGCCCATCATGGATGGCAGCGCGGGACCTTTCGTCTTCCTCATCCAGTCTGCCGGCTATCAGGAGCAGGACGCACCCAAGCGCTTCGTGCGGATCAAGAAGGCGATCGAGGTGCGTGATGGTGACAAGTGGGCACGCTTCGAACCCTTCAACGGCTTCAAGGTGGCTTTCGCCATCGAATTCGATCACCCCTTCTTCCAGCTCGCGCGCAAGGAGGCGGAGATAGATTTCTCGACGACTTCCTTCGTGAAAGAGGTGAGCCGCGCGCGCACCTTCGGCTTCATGCGTGATGTTGAGTGGCTGCGGGGACAGAACCTCGCACTGGGTGGAAGCCTGGACAATGCGGTGGTGGTGGACGATTACCGGATCCTCAATGAGGACGGCCTGCGCTACGAGGATGAGTTCGTCAAACACAAGATTCTCGACGCCATCGGGGATCTGTATCTGCTGGGCCACAGCCTCATTGGCGCCTTCCATGGCTACAAGTCGGGGCATCAGCTGAACAACCAGTTGCTGCGCAAGCTGCTTTCCACCCGCGGTGCCTGGGAATCGGTGACGTTCTCCTCGGACAAGGACGTGCCCATCTCCTATATGCAGCCCATTCCGGCGCTCTGAAGATTCCGGCTACCGCGGCCGGGAGACGGCGGGTCGCGGCGACCGGGTGGTCAGGGCGGACCGCCTGAAATCCTCACCAGACCTGCTACACCGGATCCTTGCCCACCTGAACGTGCACGCTGCTGACTCTGGCGAGCTCAGGTACCTGTTTCGCCCATTCCACCAGATCGGTGCCGAGGTAGCGCAGGCGGCTGGCCCATACCGGCGAGCGCGCAACCAGCACCAGAGTCCCGTCCGCGCGCAGCGCGGCCACCTTGCAGTTGGCGGCAAAGCCGGCACCCATCCTCGCGTCCATCAGCGCCTGCAAGACCTTGAGCTCGCGCGCCGTGCGCAACAACTGGCTGAGGGTGGTGTCCCTGGCCATCACCTCGGTGAGTTTGCGCGGCGATTTTCCCGATTCGGTCATGGTGTTCCAGCCAGCGATGGGCTCGGCCAAGCCGGCCTCTTTGCTACACTATGCGATGTTCTTCGGGTCGCCGGCCCCAACCGGACAGCCCCCGTGCATTCCTTCAGCCAAGAAGCCTCCAACCTTCAGAGGATTCCATGACCGACAGTTCATTATCCCTCAGCCGGCGTGTGCTGCGCTTCTTCTTCGGCAGCCGCAACGAGCGCCTCATTCGCAAGATGCGCAAGACGGTGGAGGCGATCAACGCGCTGGAACCCTCGGTTTCGGCCTTGAGCGACGAGGCTTTGACGGGCCGCACGGCGGAATTCCGGCAGCGACTGACTGACGGTGCCAGCCTCGACAGCCTGCTGCCCGAGGCCTTCGCGGTGGTGCGTGAGGCGGGCAAGCGCGTGCTGAACATGCGCCACTTCGATGTCCAGCTGATTGGCGGCATGGTGTTGCATGAGGGGCGGATTGCCGAAATGCGCACGGGTGAGGGCAAGACCCTGGTGGCCACCTTGCCGGCCTACCTCAACGCGCTGGCCGGGCGTGGGGTGCACGTGGTGACCGTCAACGACTATCTCGCCCGGCGTGACGCGGAGTGGATCGGGCGTATCTATCGTTTTCTCGGCCTCTCCGTGGGCGTGGTGCTATCCGGCATGTCCGGTGAGGAGCGCCAGCGTGCCTATGCTGCAGACATCACCTATGGCACCAACAACGAATTCGGCTTCGATTATCTGCGCGACAACATGGCTTTTGCCAAGGAGCAGCGCGTTCAGCGCGATCTCTTCTACGCCATCGTGGACGAGGTGGATTCCATCCTCATCGACGAGGCGCGCACGCCGCTCATCATTTCCGGTCCCACGGACGACCGCAGCGAACTTTATGTGCGCATCAACCAGCTGATTCCCCGCCTCCAGCGCCAGCAGGAAGAGGAAGGTGCGGGCGACTATTTCGTGGACGAGAAAGCCCGCCAGGTGCATCTCACCGAGGCAGGTCACGAGCACGTGGAACAACTGCTCGCCGAGCACGACATGCTGGCCGAAGGTGACAGCCTCTATTCCGTGCACAACATCCAGCTGATGCATCACATCAACGCAGCCCTGCGCGCGCACGCACTGTTCGCGCGTGACGTGGACTACGTGGTCAAGGATCGACAGGTAGTGATCGTGGATGAATTCACCGGCCGCACCATGCCCGGGCGGCGCTGGTCGGAAGGTTTGCACCAGGCAGTGGAAGCCAAGGAAGGCGTGCCCATCCAGACCGAGAACCAGACCCTGGCCTCGATCACCTACCAAAACTATTTCCGTCTGTTCGAGAAGCTCTCCGGCATGACCGGAACGGCGGATACCGAGGCGTACGAATTCCAGCAGATTTACGGCCTCGAGGTCGTCGTCATCCCAACCCACCGGCCGATGGTCCGCAAGGATCTGGGTGATGTCGTGTTCCTCACCGCCAAGGAGAAGTACACCGCGATTGTGGAGGATATCCGCGATTGCCTGGCCCGGCATCAGCCGGTACTGGTCGGCACTGCTTCCATCGAGAGCTCCGAACTGCTGTCCTCACTGCTCACCAAGGCGGGAATCCAGCACCAGGTGCTGAACGCCAAATTCCACGAGAAGGAAGCGCACATCATTACGCAGGCGGGTCGGCCTGGCACGGTGACGGTCGCGACGAACATGGCGGGGCGTGGTACCGACATCGTGCTGGGTGGCAGCCTGGAAGCGGAGCTGCAGGGCCTCGGTGAGGCCGCCGATGAAGCGGCCCGTGCGGCGGTGGTCGAGGGCTGGAAAAAGCGTCACGACGAGGTGCTCACCGCCGGCGGCCTGCACATCATCGGCACCGAGCGCCATGAGTCACGGCGCATCGACAACCAGCTCCGCGGGCGTTCTGGACGCCAGGGGGATCCGGGCTCCAGCCGGTTCTATCTGTCTCTGGAAGACAACCTGATGCGGATCTTCGCCTCGGACCGTGTGGCCGGCCTCATGCAGAAGCTGGGCATGCAGGAAGGCGAAGCCATCGAACATCCTTGGGTGACTCGCGCCATCGAGAACGCGCAGCGCAAGGTCGAGGGCCGCAACTTCGACATCCGCAAGCAGCTGCTCGAGTTTGACAACGTCGCCAATGATCAGCGCAAGCATGTCTATGAGCAGCGCCGTGATCTGATGGAAGCCGATGACATCTCGGAGAACGTCAAAGGTATCCGTCACGACGTCGTGAACGAGGTGATCGACGGCTACATTCCCCCGCAGAGTTTCCATGAGAACTGGAACATCGAAGGCCTGGTCGCCACCCTGCGTGAAGACTTCGGCATGCACATCGCGGTGGATGAATGGCTGAAAGGTGAGGAAGACCTCTCCGAAGACGAGATCCGTAGCCGGATCTTGCGCGAGATAGAAGACCATTACGCGGCCAAGGAGGCACAGGTTGGGGCCGAGGTCATGCGCCAGTTTGAGCGGGCGGTGATGCTGCAGGTTCTCGACGGCCACTGGAAGGAACATCTCGCCGCAATGGACCATC
This sequence comes from Gammaproteobacteria bacterium, assembly GCA_016874535.1. Lineage (GTDB taxonomy): Bacteria > Pseudomonadota > Gammaproteobacteria > CAIKBL01. The sequence goes on along the minus strand of VGUA01000043.1, from coordinate 14,098 downwards.
TGCGTCAGGGCATACACCTGCGTGGATATGCCCAGAAGGATCCGAAGCAGGAATACAAGCGCGAATCCTTCGACATGTTCGCCAAGATGTTGCAGAGCCTGATGCGCGAAGTGGTGGCCATCCTGTGTCGGGTAGAGGTGCGCGCCCGTGAGGACGTGGACGCACTGGAAGAAGAGCGGCGCCGTGAAGCCACGGTCAAGCAGCAGGAAGTCCACGAGACGGCGGTCAGCGCGCTCGCCAGCGAGCCGCCGCCCGCACCTGCCGCGCCACGCGCACCTCCGGCACAGGCGCCCGTGGTGCGCCAGGGCGAGAAGGTGGGGCGCAATGATCCCTGCCCCTGCGGCTCCGGCAAGAAGTACAAGCATTGCCACGGCCAGCTGGGCTGAGGCCGAACGCGGAACCCACGCATGACGAACACGACACATATACCGGCCACACCAATCCCGGCCACACAGATCGCGGTTACTGAAAACGCCCTGCCGGTCGCGGGTGTCCGCCTCGCCACGGCCTCGGCCGGCGTGCGCAAGGCCGGCAAGGTAGATCTCTGCGCCATTGAAATCGCCGAGGGTGCCCGCAGCGCCGGTGTGTTCACGCGCAATGTGTTCTGTGCCGCACCGGTCACGATCTGCCGGGAACATCTGGCGCGTACCGCACCGCGCCTGCTTGTGATCAACTCTGGCAATGCGAACGCGGGCACAGGCGAACAGGGCTTCGTGGACGCGCATGCCGTGTGCGAAGCCGGTGCGCGTCTTCTGGGTTGTCCTGCCGAGGCCGTGCTGCCGTTCTCCACGGGCGTGATCGGCCAGCGACTGCCGTCGGAAAAAATAATCGCGGCCCTGCCGACAGCGCTCTCCGGTCTCTCGCCGGCAGGCTGGCCGGCTGCTGCTGCGGCGATCATGACTACCGATACCTTCCCCAAGTGCTACAGCGCGCAGGTCGTGCTGGCGGGCGTCACCTATACCGTGACCGGGATCGCCAAAGGGGCCGGCATGATCAAGCCGGACATGGCCACCATGCTCGCTTTCGTCGCGACCGATATGCCGCTCAGTGCATCGGGTGTCACGGCGATGGTGCGCGAGGTGGCCGATCGATCCTTCAACCGCATCACCATCGATGGCGATACCTCCACCAACGACAGCTGCATGCTCATTGCGACTGGCGCATTGAAAGAGGGAGCAATTCAGCCGGGTGACGCGCGCTGGACTCAGGCGTGCGATGCCGTGGAGGTGGTGTTCAAGGCCCTCGCGCGGGCAATCGTGCGTGATGGCGAGGGTGCCACCAAACTCGTCAGTGTGCAGGTCTCGGGTGGAGAGTCCACGGCTGAGTGTCTTAAGGCAGCCTATGCCGTGGCGGAGTCTCCGTTGGTCAAGACGGCGCTCTTCGCGAGCGATCCGAACTGGGGCCGCATACTCGCCGCAGTGGGGCGTTCCGGCGTGGCTGGCTTGCGCATGGAGAACATCGGAATCGCGCTCGATGACTATCCCATCATCCAGCGTGGCGAACCGGTGCCTGGTTATGATGAAGCGGTGTCTGCCCGCATCATGGCCGGCAAGGAGTTCGCCATAAAGGTGACGCTCGGTGATGCCCCCCACGCGGTGGAAGTGCTGACCTGCGACTTCTCCTATGACTACGTCCGCATCAATGCGGAGTACCGCAGCTGAGCGTGGTGCTGCCCCGGCCACGAACCTGATGGCCGATTCCCGGCCCGAGGCGAGCGACTGGGCTGAGCCCATCGAGGTCGTTGCCGCCGTCATTCGGCGTCCCGATGGCGCCGTGTTGCTCAGCCTGAGACACCCGGATCAACATCAGGGCGGGCTCTGGGAATTTCCGGGTGGCAAGCGCGGGCGGGACGAAGTGCCGTTGACCGCTCTGGCCCGAGAGCTGGAAGAGGAACTCGGACTCCGTCTCGATCCTGCTCAAGTGCGCCCGCTGGTTCAGCTGACCCATCACTATCCCGACAAGTCGGTCAGGCTCACGGTCTGGGAGGTCTTCGCCTGGACCGGGGAACCGGCCGGCCGTGAGGGCCAGGAGATTGCGTGGGTGGCGCCCCACAAGCTTGCCTCACTGGCCTTTCCCGCCGCCAACTATCGCATTCTTGCCGCGGCGACCCTGCCGCGGGTGTGCCTGGTCACACCGGAACCGGATCCCGCCAATGGCGCGGCGTTTCTGGCGGGTCTCGAGACCAGCCTGCGTGGCGGGATTCGCCTGATCCAGCTACGGGTCAAGGCACACGCCCCGTCGGAGGTGCTACCGCTGGCGCGACAGGTCGTCACGCTTTGCCATCTGCATGGGGCGCGTGTGCTGCTCAATGTGGGCGCCGATCCGTCCGGCGCGTTGCGCGCGGAACTGGATGCGGATGGCGTGCATCTGCCGTCATCACTGCTGCACCGGTATCGAGAGCGTCCGCTTGCACGCGAATACCTGCTGAGCGCCGCGTGTCATAGTGTGGAGGACATCCTGCAAGCGTCACGTCTGGGTGCGGATCTGGGATTGCTGGGATCTGTGCTCCCCACACAATCCCACCCGGGCGAGCCGGGACTAGGTTGGGAGGCCGCAGCGGAACTCGCCCTGCACGCGGACTTTCCCCTCTATGCGCTGGGCGGACAGGGAGCGCACTCGGTGGAGGCAGCACTCTCGGCTGGCTTTCATGGCGTGGCGGCGATCAGCGCGCTGTGGAATCGGCACGAGCTACCTGACGCACGCCTGCGCCGGTCGGCCTGATCCCTCACATCGCGCAGCAGTGGAGTTCGAAGGTCAGGTGCTCCTGCACTACCTGCGGGCGTGAGTCGGGGTCGATATGACGGAAGAACCGGATGGCAAAGCGATGCCGCCCACCGCTGATTTCCGGATAGTAATCCGCATTTTCCCTGAGTCTCACCCGCACCATCTGGCACTGTGAACCCGGCTCGATCTGCTGCTGGTAAAAACCGTTCTCAACGGTGATCTGGCGCGGTTGCGCACTCACGCGCACCAGCTCCAGCACCAGCTGGACCGCATCCTCTATCACTCTCAGATCCCGCATCCAGTCATGCAGTTGGCGATCCCGTTGCGCGGGCTCCCGGTGCAGCCAGAAATGCAGTCCCGGGATGTCGAAATTGCAGGTCGCGCCCGGCAGGGCCAGGCGTTGCTTGAACTGCATCAGCAATTCGCTCTGTCGCAGCCGCGCGCCCGGCTGGAAGGCATTCGATTTGAGCAGGATGAGCAACGGCTGCAACCTGGCCATGGTGCGTTCCAGTGCCTCCTGGTTGACCTGCGAGTTATGGCGCAGGTGCTGCAGCAGGTTCACATGCCGCTCCAGCTCCTTGATGAGTTCGCCGCGAATATCCATGCGGCCAAGCTGATCGCAGAGTTCGATCATGTTGACGAGCACATTGCGCGCATCCCAGGTGCCCCCTCGCTCCAGCCCGAGGTGGATGGCGTGGAAGACGGACTCGAGGCGCATCATCGTGCGCATCCGTTCGCTCAGCGGAAGCTCGTAGAGTCCCTTCTGGCTGTGCGGGGCAAACAGGGAATCCTGTCCCTTTGCGGGCGCGTTGTCCGCAGCCCTGGAATCACCCGCGGACATGGTGCGCCGCCAGTTCCAGATAACGCTTGTGGAGCGCCGCCACTTCCGCGCGGATGGCATCCAGATCGCCCGCGTTCACAATCACCTCATCGGCGAGCGCGAGGCGTTGGTCCCGACTCACCTGGGTTTTCATGATGGCCAGCACTTCCTCACGTGAAATTCCATCCCGTTGCATCACCCGGGCTTCCTGCACTTCTTCCGGACAATCCACCACCAGTACCCGGTCCAGATAACCCTGACCGCTGCGGTTGGCGAGCAGCGGGATACCCACGAGACAATAGGGTGTCGCCACTGCGGCGATGTGCGCGGCAACCCGGGCCCGGATTCGCGGGTGCAGAATCTGCTCCAGCTGCACACGCAACCCAGGGTTCTGGAACACGATCCGGCGCAGGGCGGCACGGTCCAGCTCGCCCTCTGCAGTCAGTATGTCGGTGCCGAAGACGGCGACCACCGCAGTCAGGCCTTCACTGCCCGGCACAACCACTTCACGCGCCACCTGATCGGTATCGATCACGGGAATGCCGAACTCGGCAAACATCGCACAGACGGTGGATTTGCCCGAACCGATGCCACCGGTCACGCCCACCACCAGCGGCCGGCTCACAGGCTTCCTCCGCCGCCAAGCCAGAAGTCCATGATCTGCTCACCCCAGAGCAGGGCAATCCAACCGGCGCCCGCGAGATATGGCCCGAAAGGAAGTGGCTGGTTACGCTGATGGCCCGCGAAAGCAATGAGTGCGATGCCGACCACGGCGCCCACCAGCGACGCGGCGAGCAGGATTACCGGCAAGGCCTGCCAGCCCAGCCACGCACCAAGCATGGCGAGCAGCTTGAAGTCGCCATAACCCATGCCTTCCTTGCCGGTCGTGAGTTTGAAGGCCCAATACACGGACCACAGCAGGAGATAGCCAGTCACCGCGCCGGTCAGGGCATTGGGCAGATCGGTGAATACATCGGCGCTGTTCAGCAGCAGGCCGAGCCACAGGAACGGCTGGGTGATGCTGTCCGGCAGGAGCTGGGTCTGGGCGTCGATCATGGCGAGCGCCAGCAGGGCCCAGGTGAGCAAAGCGGCACAGAGCCCCTGCCAGCCGGCACCGAAATGCCAGGCCACGATGCCGGCGAGCGCCGCACTCGCAACTTCCACCAGGGGATAGCGCAGCGAGATTCCGGCCCGACAGTGGCGGCACCGTCCACCCAGCACCAGATAGCTCAGCACCGGAATGTTGTCGTGGGCGGCAATGAGACGCTCGCAGTGCGGGCACCGCGAACGGGGAATCACTAGATTGTAGGGTTCGAGCACGACAGGTGCAGCCGAGTCCGGCGCAGCGAGGGCGGCGCACTCGGCCTGCCACTGGCGCGTCATGATGATGGGCAGACGGTGGATGACCACGTTGAGGAAGCTGCCGACGAGCAGCCCCAGCACGCCGAGCAGCGCGGGAAATGCCCAGGGTTGGGCCGCAAGCATCGACCAGACTTCCTGCATGGGCAGGCGGCGTCGAGTGGGTTCAGACCACCTGACCCATCTTGAAGATGGGCAGGTACATCGCAACCACCAGTCCACCGATGATCACGCCGAGCACCGCCATGATGATGGGCTCGAGCAGGCTGGTGAGCGAGGACACCGCATCATCGACTTCCTGCTCGTACCAGTCGGCGACCTTGTCGAGCATGGTGTCGAGTGCACCGGATTCTTCGCCGATGGCCACCATCTGCACCACCATGTTGGGGAACAGACCGGTGTCGCGCATGCTGACCTGCAACTGGGTGCCGGTGGCGATGTCGTCACGCATCTTCATCACGGCATCGTGATAGACGATGTTGCCGGTGGCGCCCGCCACGGACACCATGGCTTCCACCAGCGGCGTGCCGGCCGCGAACATCGTGGACAGGGTGCGGGCAAAGCGCGCAACGGCGGATTTGTTCAGGATGTCGCCGATGACCGGAATGCGCAGGGACAGGCGGTCAAAGAAGTGTGCCACGGCGGGGTAGCGGTTCTTGGCCTGCAGGGTGCCCACGACAGCGACGACGATCCCGCCCATCAGGTAGTACCAGTAGGCCTGGAACCAGTTCGACATCCCGATCACCATCTGCGTCAGTGCGGGGAGGTCGGCACCAAAGCCCTTGAACAGATCCTCGAACTGCGGGATCACGTAGATCATGAGGATCGAAGTGATGATGAAGGCCACCACGATCACCGCCGTAGGATAGAACAGGGCGCCCTTGACCTTGGATTTGAGCGCTTCGGTCTTTTCCAGATACAGCGCCACCTTGTGCAGGATGTCTTCAAGAATACCGGCATGTTCGCCCGCGGTGACGAGGTTCACGAACAACTGGTTGAACTGCTTGGGGTGCTTGCCGAGCGCGTCCGCGAGCTGCCCACCGGCCTCCAGATCCGCCTTTATGGAGAGGATGAGCTCTTGCATCGCCTTGTTGGAGTGGCCGCGGCCGACGATTTCGAAGGCCTGCACCAGTGGCACGCCGGAGGAAATCATCGTGGCCAGCTGGCGGCTGAACACGGCGATGTCCTTGGTGATGATCTTGCCGCTGCTCGCGCCAAAGAGAGGCTTCGCCTTCTTCTTGACCCGCGTGGCATTGATGCCCTGGCGGCGCAGTGTCGTGCGCACGAAGATGTCGCTCTGCCCGGACATCTCGCACTTGACGCGCTTGCCATTCCTGTCCATGCCCTCCCAGACATACATGTCCGAGCGGGCCACCGCAGCCTGTGCCATGCCTTACTCCAGTGTGACGCGGTTGATTTCGGCCAGACTGGTGATGCCGCGTTTGGCTTTCTCCAGTCCTGAACGGCGCACGTCCCAAATTCCCTCCGCGGCGACCTGGTCGGCAAGCTGTACGGCATTCGCGCCATCCATGATGAGGCGCTTGATGGCATCCGAAATGGGCATCACCTGATAGATACCGGTACGACCCTTGTAGCCGCTGGGGCATTCAGAGCCGCCGTTGCCGGGGTTGAACAGGCGTATGCCTTCGTCGATATCGGTCTGGGTGAAACCTTCTTCGCGCAAGGCTTCGGGCGGCAGGGTCAGGGGCACCCTGAATTGGGGGTGCAGCTTGCGCACCAGACGCTGCGCGGTGATGAGGTTGATGGACGTGGTCACCGCGAAAGGCGGAATGCCCATGTCCTGCAAGCGGGTGATGGTCTGCGGACCATCGTTGGTGTGCAGGGTGGACATTACCATGTGGCCGGTCTGCGCGGCTTTGACGGCAATCGAGCCTGTTTCCAGGTCGCGAATCTCGCCCACCAGGATGACGTCCGGATCCTGGCGCAGGAAAGCGCGCAAGGCCTTGGCGAAGGTCATGCCGGTGCGCTCGTCCACCTGCACCTGGTTGACCCCGGCGAGGTTGATTTTGATGGGGTCCTCAACCGTCGAGATGTTGATGTCTTCCCGATTCAGCATGCTGATGCCGGTATAGAGCGAAACGGTCTTGCCGCTGCCGGTGGGGCCCGTGACCAGCAGCATGCCGTAAGGCTTGGTGAGATTCTTGACGAACAGATCCCGCTGGAAATCCTCGTAGCCCAACTGCTCGATGTTGAGCTTGGCGACATCGGAATCGAGGATACGCAGCACCACCTTCTCACCGTACAGGGTGGGGCAGGTGCTGACGCGAAAATCGATGGCCTTGTTCTTGGACAGCCGAAGCTTGATGCGGCCGTCCTGCGGCACACGGCGTTCGGACACGTCCAGCCGCGACATCACCTTGATGCGCGCCGCGATCTTGAAGGCCAGCGCCAGTGGTGGCTTGATGATCTCGGTGAGCATGCCGTCCACGCGGAAGCGCACGCGGTAGTATTTTTCGTAGGGCTCGAAATGCAGATCGGAGGCGCCGCGCTTGATGGCGTCGAGCAGGATGCGGTTGACGAACTTCACCACCGGTGCGTCGTCGATATCCGCGTTGTCCGCCAGCGAGTCCGGCTGCGCAGTCCCTTCCAGATCGACCAGGCTGTCGGCGGCCGCTTCGTCCAGGCCACCCAGATCGTCGAAGCCGCCGAAGGCCACGTCCAGCGCCTTGTCTATGGCCTTGGTGAGCTTGGCATCCTCCACCAGCACGGCCTCGGTGGAGGCACCACCGATATGGAACTTGATTTCGTCCAGCGCGCGCAGGTTGGTGGGGTCGGAGACCGCAATGAAAATCCGGTTGCCGCGTCGAGAGATGGGCAGGGCGGAATGGCGCGTGATCAGCGCTTCACTGACGAGCTTCACCACATCCGGATCGATTTCGATGGCCTCGATATCGAGCAGCGGCATGCCGAATTCGACGGAAGCCTCATGCGCCACGGTCTTGCTGTCGACCAGACGGCGTTCGATGAGGTAGCGAACGAAGGGGGTGCGGGAATCGAGCGCTTCCTTGAAGGCTTGCTGTGCGCTCTGTTCGTCGAGCAAACCATCCGTGACCAGCTTCCGTGCCAGGCCACCCAAGGGCATCTTGCTGCTCGAAACTGCCACTGTTGAGGCCTCTGCCATGAATCCCTGATACCGCGACGAAAATGGTAGAGGAAAGCCGGGTCAATAGCCAACCGACCCGCCAGACAGGAGGCCGGACACCGGGCTCTCGCCCGGCGCCCAGCAAGGCCATCTCGGGCCCTCTTGGGCCCTCTCAGACCTTCTTCGCGAACTCGAGCCTGCCTTCGACCACGTCCACCGTGATGGTGTCGCCTTTGCCGAAGCGGCCTTCGAGCAGCGCCTGCGCCAAGGGGGTCTCCAACTGGTTCTGGATTACCCGCTTGAGCGGCCGTGCCCCGTATATGGGGTCGAATCCCATCTCACCGAGTTTATCGACCGCCTCGGGGGAAACCTGAAGGCCGATTTGCAAGTCGCCCAAGCGCTTGCCGAGCAAGGCAAGCTGGACATCCGCAATGGACTTGATCTGCTCCCGCCGCAGCCCGTGGAAGACCACCACCTCGTCGATACGGTTGATGAATTCCGGCCGGAAGGCGCCGCGTACCACTTCCATGACCATGGCGCGCATGTCCTCGTAGTCGAGATGCTCGCCTTGCGCCTGGATTTGCTCCGAACCCAGGTTGGAGGTCATCACGATCACCGTGTTGCGGAAATCCACCGTACGGCCCTGGCCGTCCGTGAGGCGCCCGTCATCCAGCACCTGCAGGAGGATGTTGAACACATCCGGGTGGGCCTTCTCGACTTCGTCCAGCAGGAGCACCGAATAAGGCTTGCGGCGCACGGTCTCTGTCAGATACCCGCCCTCTTCGTAACCCACATAGCCGGGCGGAGCACCGATGAGCCGGGCGACCGCGTGTTTCTCCATGTATTCCGACATGTCGATGCGCACCAGGGCGTCCTCGGTATCGAAGAGGAATTCGGCCAGCGCCTTGCAGAGTTCGGTCTTGCCGACGCCGGTGGGGCCGAGGAACAGGAACGAGCCGTTGGGGCGTTTGGGGTCCGAGAGGCCGGCGCGGGACCGCCGGATGGCATTCGAGACCGCCGTGACGGCCGCAGCTTGACCCACCACCCGGTGGTGCAGCGCGGCTTCCATGCGCAACAGTTTCGCGCGCTCGCCCTCCAGCATCCGGGACACGGGAATCCCGGTCCATTTGGAGACCACTTCAGCGATTTCCTCGTCAGTCACCTTGTTGCGCAGTAGCTTCAGCTTCTGCTCCGTCTCGCCCACTTCAGTGAGCTTTTTCTCAAGGCCGGGGATCACGCCGTACTGCAGTTCGGACATGCGGGCGAGGTCGCCGCTGCGCTTGGCGTTGTCGAACTCGATGCGGGCCTTTTCCAAGTCAGCCTTGATCTGACTGGTGCCGCTGAGCGCCGCCTTCTCGGACTTCCAGATTTCCTCCAGATCGGAATATTCGCGCTCCACCTGGGCGAGTTGGGTTTCGAGATCGCCCAAGCGCCGCTTGGACGCCTCGTCGGCTTCCTTGCGTAGCGCTTCGCGTTCGATCTTGAGCTGGATGAGGCGGCGATCCAGCCGGTCCATCTCTTCGGGCTTGGAGTCGATCTCGATGCTGATACGGCTCGCCGCCTCGTCGATGAGATCGATGGCCTTGTCCGGCAGCTGGCGATCCGTGATGTAGCGATGCGAGAGCTGTGCGGCGGCCACGATGGCGGGGTCGGTGATTTCCACGCCGTGGTGCACGGCGTATTTCTCCTTCAATCCGCGCAGGATGGCGATGGTGTCTTCCAGTGAGGGTTCATCCACCAGTACCTTCTGAAAGCGCCGCTCGAGCGCTGCATCTTTTTCCACATACTGCCGATACTCGTCCAGCGTGGTGGCGCCTATGCAGTGCAGTTCACCACGCGCGAGCGCGGGCTTCAGCATGTTGCCGGCATCCATTGCGCCTTCCGCCTTGCCCGCACCGACCATGGTGTGCAGTTCATCGATGAAGAGCACCACCTGGCCTTCCTGCTTGGAGAGATCGTTCAGCACCGCCTTCAGGCGCTCCTCGAATTCGCCACGGAATTTGGCGCCGGCGATGAGCGATCCGAGGTCAAGCGACAGCACACGCTTGTTCTTCAGGCCCTCCGGTACTTCGCCGTTGATGATGCGCTGGGCGAGCCCCTCGACGATGGCCGTCTTGCCGACGCCGGGCTCACCAATGAGCACGGGGTTGTTCTTGGTACGGCGCTGCAGGACCTGGATGGTGCGGCGGATTTCCTCATCACGCCCGATCACCGGGTCGAGCTTGCCCTGCGCCGCGCGCTGGGTGAGATCGATGGTGTATTTTTCCAGCGCCTGACGCTGCTCCTCGGCGTTCGGATCCGCAACCTTCTCACCGCCGCGCAGCGCGTCTATGGCCTGTGCGATGGTCTGCTCCTGTACGCCCGCTTTCTTCAACAGACGCCCGAGTTCACCACCGTCCTGCAACGCGGCCAGCACGAAGAGTTCCGAGGAAATGAAGGTATCCCCGCGCTTTTGCGCCAGCTTGTCCGACAGGTTGAGCAGCCTGAGCAGCTCGTTGGAGGGGTGCACATCGCCACTCACACCCTCCACCTTGGGCAGGCGCTTCAGGGCATCGGCCAGTTGCAGGCGCAGGGCATTGCCGTCCGCGCCGGCGCGCGTCAGCAGTTGGCGCACGGTGCTGCCTTCCTGTTCGAGCAGGGCGCTCATCAGGTGCACGGGCTCTATGAACTGGTTGTCCAGACCGAGTGCGCGATTCTGGGCATCGCCCAGCGCCTGCTGGAATTTCGTGGTCATCTTGTCGGCACGCATGCGGGTGCTCCGGTATTTGCTTGATGGAACACCACATGGGGGTGCGGGGAGAGGCAATCAAGGCCGGCACGGCTCAGCGTGCGCTGAAGATGATCTCCGTCAGGTCAGCCAGATGAGCGAGGCAAAGCGGCCGGTGAGACCGTCGCGGCGATAGCTGAAGAAACGTTCGGGCTCGCTGGCCGTGCAGCCCGCGTAGCGAGTGATATCGGTGATGCCGGCCATCGCCAGCTGATCTGCGGCCAGCGCCGGCAGGTCGGCGCGCATCTTGTCCTGCAGGGGTGCGAAATATCGTGACCAGCGTGGTTCGCGCGTCGTGAAACGTGTAACCAGCTCTGGCCCCACCTCATACGCGTCGCCGCTGATGCCGGGCCCAATCCAGGCCATCCACTGCGCAGGATCCTCGGCCAGCGTCTGCACACAGCGCGCGATGATGCCATCAAGCAGGCCGCGCCAGCCGGCATGGATGGCAAGCACCGTGGTACCGCTTCGATTGCAGAGCAGAATGGGCAAGCAGTCGGCGGTCAGGATGGCGCACACCTGCCCGCGGGTGCGGGAAAAAGCCGCATCCGCGGCCGGTGGCTGGGCTGCAAAAGCGGCTTCCACGAGTTCCGTGCCATGGGTCTGGTTGAGCCAGCAGGGCTCGGCAGGCAGGGCAAGCTGGGCGCGCAGCAACGCCCGGTTGCGGCGCACGGCTTCCGGATCGTCTTCCACGTGGCTGCCGAGATTGAGGCTGGCATGAGGGCCCCGGCTCACTCCGCCCCGGCGTGTGGTGATCGCCGCACGCACGTTGGGCGGCGCACGCCAGTCAGGTGTGAGAATCTCAGGCAAAGGGCGCGGGCTCCTCGGCTTTGAACGCTTTCAGATCTGCCGCAAGTGCCGTCAGCACACGCTTGAAGTCTGTCGGCAAGGGACTCTGAACCTCGATACTCTCGCCCGATTCCGGGTGTTCGAATTCAAGTCGGCAGGCATGCAGGGCCTGCCGCGTGAGGCCCGCCAGCCGTTTCTGCAGGGCTTCCGGCACGCGGCTCGGCGGAACCCGGCCCTGGGTGTAGGTGGGGTCGCCCAGCAGAGGGTGGCCGAGATGCTGCATGTGGACGCGAATCTGGTGAGTGCGGCCGGTTTCCAAGGTCAGTTCGAGCTGGGCATGACAGCGGAAACGTTTCACCACGCGGTAATGCGTCACCGCCTCACGCCCCTCACCGGTCACACGCATCCGCGTGCGATGCATGCGGTCACGGCCGACCGGCGCATCCACACTGCCACTGGAAACCGGCAGACCGTGCACGATGGCGGCATAGACGCGATGGATCTCGCGTGCCGCCATCTGGCGTGTCAGGGCATGGAAGGCCGTCGACGTGCGGGCCACGAGCAGCAGGCCGGAGGTGTCCTTGTCCAGACGGTGAATCACGCCGGCACGTGGCAGGGCGGCGAGGGCGGGTTCGCGATGCAGCAAGCCATTGACGAGAGTCCGGTCCGGATTGCCGGCGCCGGGATGTACGACCAGCCCCGCGGGCTTGTCGATCACGAGCACCGATTCATCCTCCCAGGCAACCCGGAATGCCACATCCTGACCGGCGAGGTCGAGAAGGGGTGCCGCCGGGGATTCCAGCGCGATCCTGTCGCCGGTGCGCACGGTCTCCCGCGGCTTACGGCAGACCGTACCCTCCAGTGAGACATGCCCGTCTTCTATCCACTGCTTGAGCACGGTGCGGGACTGCGCCGGGTGGAGGGCTGCCAGTGCCGCATCCAGGCGCTTGCCTGCGAGATCTGTGGGGACTTCGAACTGTTCCCGGGTTGAGCTTGTCATGATGGTGCGCAGTCTAGCAGGCGCGGCCGCCGTGTTCGTCGTGTGGGCGGGCTCACAACCGGCTAGAATGCCAGCCGGGCTTGGACCGCGCCCGGCGCGGCTGCCCATCCTGTCATGTGCTGGTGAGGTGCGCGTGCGTTTGAATCAGCTTGGCCGGCCACTGCGCCGGTGGACCCGCAGTGTCGTGATGCTTTGCTTGTGCGCCACGCTCGCGGCCTGTGGCCTCTGGCCTGAAAAAGATCCCAGCGAACTGCCCGAGAACTGGCCGGAGGAGAAACTCTACATGGCCGCCAAGGACCGGCTCGAATCCGGCTCCTGCGCGAGCGCCATCGAGTATTACGAGAAACTGCAGGCCCGTTATCCCTTTGGACCGTATGCCGCGCAGGCGCAAATCGAGCTTGCCTACTGCCAGTACAAGTCGGAAGAAGGCCCTGCGGCGCTGGCCACCATCGATCGCTTCCTCAAGCTGAACCCCACCCATGCGCATACGGACTACGCGTTCTACCTGCGCGGGCTCATCAACTTCAATCTGGACATGGGGATGACCGCCCGCTATCTGCCGCGGGATCCCTCGCAGCGTGATCCGGGTGCGGCCCTGCAGGCTTTCAACGATTTCTCCGAGCTCATCCGGCGCTTCCCGGAAAGCAAATACGTGACCGACAGCCAGTTGCGCATGCGTTACCTGCGCAACATCCTCGCCCAGCACGAGGTGAACGTCGCCAACTTCTATATGCGACGCGGTGCCTTCATCGCAGCCGCCAACCGCTCACGGTATGTGGTGGAGAATTTCCAGCAGACGCCTGCCATGCCGGAGGCGCTCGTGCTGCTGGCCAAGTCTTACAAGGTGCTCGAGCTGGATGATCTGTCGGCCGACGCCCTGCGGGTGCTGGAGCTCAATTACCCCAACCACCCCGGTATCGAGGAAGTGAAGCGCACCCAGGTGGAGTGAGTGCGCCAGCGCATGGAACTGGCTTGAGCCGCGTCGAACCGCGCGGCCTTGTTCAATAACCAGGCTCTTCGAGCTCGGAATAGCGTGAGGTGATCGGGAAACGCCGGTCCCGCCCGAAAGCGCGCTGTGACAATCGCACCCCCGGGGCCGCCTGACGCCGCTTGTATTCGTTGCGATCCACCATGGCAGCCACACGCCGCACGGTGGCGGCCTCAAAGCCGCGCGCCGCAATTTCCTGCGGCGTGAGATCCTGCTCCACATAGAGTTCCAGAATCGGATCAAGAATCTCGTAGGGCGGCAGGCTGTCCGAGTCCTTCTGATCCGGGCGCAGCTCGGCGCTCGGCGGACGTTCCAGCACGCGACGGGGGATTACTTCCTCGTGCCGGTTGCGCCACGCGCAAAGGCGATACACCAGCAGCTTGGGGCAATCCTTCAGCGGAGCGTAGCCGCCTGCCATGTCGCCATAGAGTGTGGCGTAACCCACGGACATTTCGCTCTTGTTGCCGGTGGTGAGCACCAACTGCCCACGCTTGTTGGACACTGCCATCAGCAATACGCCCCGGCAGCGCGCCTGGAGATTTTCTTCC
>VGUA01000042.1 GCA_016874535.1 Gammaproteobacteria bacterium | reverse complement strand
GGGTGATCCATGAACATCTTGATGGCCCAGGCGAGCGTGTTGGCCGTGGTGTCCTCCCCCGCGAGGAGTAGCGTGAAGACGTTCGCCATGATGTCCCTGTCGGTGAAGGGGAGTTGCTCCGCCTCCTGCGCCACGATCATCGCTTCGAGAAAGTTCTCAGGCGACTCCCGCAGCTCGGGGCGGGCCGCGAGACGTGCCCGACATTCGCGGATGATCTCGCCGATACGGGTCTGCACCGAGTGGACGGAGCGCTCAAGGGCATGGTCCTTGGGCAGGCGAAACCAGCGCCACCACGGGAGTGGTGCACCGAGTCGCCCGCTCAGTATGGGGAAGACCCGGTCGAGATCATCCTGGATGATGTTGCCTTCGGTCTCGAGCGTGTTGAAGTCGATGCCGAAAGCAAGCTGGGTGGTGATATCCACCGTGTAGCGCATCAGCTCCCGCGGCAGATCGAGCACATCGCCCTGCCGCGCCGCGCGCCGCCAGCGACGTTCCAGCCTGCCGGTCGTTTCGCGCATGGCCTCGAAGGAACGGTTGAGATGAGCTGAATTGAGCGCTGTCGTCACCACCCGCCGTTGACGCCGCCAGTTGTCACGCTCCGCCGAAAAGACGCCGTTGAAACCCAGTTCATCGAACACGGACTCGATGCTGAGCTGGCGACCAAACCGGTCAGGACGGTCCTTCAGCAGTTCCTGCGCCAGCCCGGGTTCGCAGGTGACCATGAATTTCTTCGGTCCGAAGGACATCCGATAGCGGTCTCCGTACTGCTCCGCCCATTCCTCGAGCTGGAGATGGAAGCGGCGAAAGTCGACCTGGGGGAAATTGCCGAGCACAGGCCATCCACGTGGGCCGGGCAGGCTGTCCAGGGTGCGGAGTTCATTCATCTGATTCTCCTTGCTGGAAAAGGCCGCGTGCGCATCAGGAGTCTTCTGCGACGGGACGAGTGCTGAGCGCACCCTCCCGCTCGGACTCCACACGCGCCACATAGACGGCTGCGGTGAGATCGCCTGTGACATTGAGCGTGGTGCGGCACATGTCGAGCACACGGTCCACGCCCAGCACTATCGCGATGAGCCCCGGATCGACTCCGATGGTGGCGAGGATGCCGATGATGAAAGGAATGGAACCCGCCGGCACACCGGCCGTGCCAATGCCACCCAGGATGGCGAGATAGACCACCATGAGCTGTTGACCGAGGGTGAGATCGACACCCGCCAGCTGGGCCAGGAAAAGCACGGTGACACCTTCGTAGAGGGCTGTTCCGTTCTGGTTGGCAGTCGCGCCCACGGTGAGCACGAAACTCGAAATCTGCTTCGGGATTCCGAGATTCTGCTCGGCCACCGCGAGCGTGGTCGGCAGGGTGGCATTGGATGAAGAAGTCGAGAATGCCGTCAGCGCGGCGGTGCGCACCGCACGGAAGAACACCCGCGGGGACATCTTGCCCAGCCAACGTACCGCAATTGAATACACACCGAACATGTGCAGGCCGAGCCCGAGCAGGACTGTCAGCAGGAACCAGCCGAGAGAAGCGAGAAGATCGATGCCGAACAGGGCCAGATTGCCGAACAGCAGGCATGCCACCGCATAGGGTGCGAATTCCATGATGAGGCTGATGAGCTTGCTCGAGATAGCGAACAGTCCTTCCAGCGCCGCCGTGAGCCCCGCCACCTCTTGCGGCGGCAGCAGCGCCATCGCGATGCCCACCATCATGGCGAAAAACATGAGGTGCAGCATGTTCGGGGGATCGCTGGCAACCGACTGGATCGGGTTGCGCGGAATGATCGTCGCCACCACCTGGGCGAGCGGACTCTGTTGCGATTGGGTGCTGGTTGCGGCGGCCACCCGCTGACCCGCGTCCTGTGCATAGCGCGCCTGCAGGGCGGAAGACACCTCGGGGTCGAGTTTGCGACCGGGCTCGAAGGTATTGGCGAGTGCCAGTCCGATGAGCACCGAGATCGCGGAAATCACGAAGCAGTAAAGAAAGGATCGAACGCCGACCCTACCCAGGCGTTTCATGTCGCCCAGCCCGGCGACACCAAGCGCCAGGGACGAGAACACCAACGGCACCACCACCATCAACAGCAGGCTCAGGAAAATCTGTCCCACCGGCTGGGTGATGTTGTCGATGACCTTGGTGACCCAGGGCGCACCCTCAGACCAGGTGTTCACCGCGAGACCGGCCAATGCGCCGACCGCGAGGCCAAGGAAAATGCGCTGGTGCAGAGGACGTGATGCGTTATGGATGGCAGGTGCCGAGGGGATGTCGTTCACGCGGAACTCCGGAAGGGCGAGCTGGCATCCGAGCACAATCACCCGAGGCATGCAACGCCGGCCGCCGCGCCGGTGCGCACTGGCGACCGAAAGGCACGCCATATCTGCGCCGGTGCGTCAGCGTTGTCGCGGCGCTATCCTCTGGCGATGTCACGCAAAATCATCCACGTGGACATGGACGCCTTTTACGCCTCGGTGGAGCAGCGTGATGCACCGGCCTTGCGCGGCAAGCCGGTGGTGGTGGCGTGGAAGGGATCGCGCTCGGTGGTCTGCGCGGCCTCCTACGAGGCGCGAAAATTCGGGGTGCGTTCGGCCATGCCGGCCGTGACCGCCGAGCGACTGTGCCCCGATGCGGTCTTCGTCCCCCCGGATTTTGCGCGCTACCGCGAGGTCTCCCGGCAGATTCGTGAAATCTTCCATCAGCACACGGATCTCGTCGAACCCCTGTCGCTGGACGAGGCCTACCTCGATGTGAGCTCGAACAAGCAGGGGCTGGCGACGGCCACTCTGGTCGCACGGCAGATTCGCCAGGAGATCAGGGCCGTCACGGGACTCACCGCCTCGGCGGGCGTTGCGCCCAACAAGTTTCTCGCGAAGATTGCCTCCGATTGGCGCAAACCCGATGGCCTGTTCGTGATTCAGCCGCATGAAGTCAAGGATTTCCTGGCGCCTCTGCCGGTGGGACGTCTGCCGGGCGTGGGCCGCGCGACGGAACATCAACTGCAGTTGCTGGGCATCATGCGCGTCGCTGATTTGCGCCGGATGAGTCGGGAGGAGCTTGTGCGCCGATTTGGTCGCATGGGCGACAGGCTCGCGCGCCTCGCGCTCGGCGAAGACGACAGCGCGGTCGCACCGGACCGCCCGCTGCAGCAGATCTCCGTGGAACAGACCCTGGCCGAGGATCTGGCTCTCGCCGGGCTCGTGCCCGTGGTGCGCGAGTGTGCGCTCAAGACCTGGCTGACGGCCCAGCGGCGCCAGCGTATTGGCCGCACCGTGGTGCTGAAGCTGAAGACGGCGGAATTCCAGATCCTGTCACGCAGCATCACGCCGCCGCTGCCGGTGCAAAGTGCGGCCGAACTCGTCGAACAGGCGCTGGCCCTGCTCGAACGGGTGGACCTGCCGGCCGCTACCCGCTACCGGCTGGCGGGTGTCGGCATGAGCAATTTCCCGCCGGATCTGCCGCAGGAAAACCTGCTGTGATCCGCCCGCCCTACTCCACCGCCTCCAGGGCGTCCACGCGCTGCAGGCCTCGGGGCAGCTTGTTGCCGCGCCGCCCCCGCTCGCCGCGGTAAGCATCGAGGTCGCGCGGCTTCAGGGTGACATGCCGGTTACCGGCAAAGAGTTTGAGACTCCAGCCGGCAGGAATCGCCGCCACCCCACGCAGCAGCTCCTCGCCCTTCTTTGCCTTTGGCGCAGGAATGCCGATGAGCCGGTTGCCCTTGCCACGCGCCAGCTCCGGCAGTTCGGCCACCTTGAATACCAGCAGATGGCCGGTGGTGGTGACACAGGCAAGGTCATCCAGTGCGGCGTCCGTGACGGGCACCAGCGGCAAGGCGCGCGCACCTTCCGGCAGGCTGAGCAAGGATTTGCCGGCCTTGTTGCGCACGCTGAGTGTCTCCAGGCTCGCGGTGAAACCGTAGCCGGCGTCGGAGCAGATGATCAATCGCTGCTCTCCGGCGCCCAGCGCGAGTCCCACGAACGGCACCCCATCGGGAGGCGTGAGACGCCCGGCCAGCGGTTCACCCATGCCTCTGGCCGAGGGCAGAGTGTGTGCCGGCAGCGAATAGCTGCGGCCGTCCGCGCCGAGGAACACCACGGTCTGGTTGCTGCGTCCACGCGCCGAGGCGAGATATTGATCACCACTGCGATAGCCGAGCTCCGCAGGATTGATTTCGTGACCCTTGGCCGCGCGCACCCAGCCTTTTTCCGACAGCACCACTGTCACGGGTTCGGCAGGGATCAGATCGGTCTCGGCGAGGGCCTGGGCGGCGGCGCGGCGCACCAGTGCCGTGCGACGCGAGTCGCCGAATTCCTCCGCATCGGCCGCCAGCTCATCCTTGATGAGAGTCTTCAATCGTCGCGGTGAACCGAGGATCAGCTCGATACGCTTGCGCTCGGCATCGAGCTCGCGCTGCTCCCCGCGGATGCGGGTTACTTCCAGGCGTGCAAGATTGCGCAGGCGAAGATCGAGGATGGCATTGGCCTGCAGTTCCGAAAGTTCGAAACGGGCCATGAGGCTCGCCTTGGGGTCGTCCTCGAAGCGGATGATGCGAATGACCTCTTCGATGTTGAGATAAGCGATGAGGTAACCCGCCAGGATATGCAGTCGGTCAGTGACCTTCTCCAGCCTGAACTGAAGCCGGCGCCGCACGGTCTCGGTGCGGTACTCCAGCCATTCGGCGAGCAGGCTCTTGAGATTCTTCACGCCCGGCAGGCCGTTCAAGCCGATGACGTTCAGGTTCACGCGGAAACTGCGTTCGAGATCCGTGGTGGCGAAGAGGTGCTGCATGAGGGGCTCGAGATCCACCCGGTTGGAGCGCGGCAACAGCACGATGCGAATGGGTGTCTCGTGATCCGATTCGTCACGCACATCCTCAAGCATGGGCAGCTTCTTGGCCTGCATCTGCTCGGCGATTTGCTCGATGATGCGGGCACCGGAGGTTTGATAGGGCAAGGCATTGATCACGACGTTGCCGTTCTCGACCTCGTAACAGGCGCGCATGCGTACGCTGCCGTTACCGGTCTCGTAAATCTGCCGAAGGTCCTCCGGGGCGCTGATGATCTCGCCGCCGGACGGAAAATCCGGCCCCAGCACGAAGCTGCAGAGATCGGCCACCGTGGCGGCCGGGTTTTCCAGCAGGTGGATGCAGGCCTGCACCACCTCGCGCAGGTTGTGCGGCGGAATGTCGGTCGCCATGCCCACCGCGATGCCGGTGGTGCCGTTGAGCAGCACATTCGGCACGCGCGCCGGTAGCAGGCGCGGCTCCTCCAGGGTACCGTCGAAATTGGGCACCCAGTCAGCAGTTCCCTGCTCGAGTTCGCTCAGCAGCACCTCGGCATAAGGCGTGAGCTTGGCCTCGGTATAGCGCATGGCGGCGAAGGATTTCGGATCATCCGGCGAACCCCAGTTGCCCTGCCCGTCCACCAGTGGATAGCGATAACTGAACGGCTGGGCCATCAGCACCATGGCTTCGTAGCAGGCCGAGTCCCCGTGCGGGTGGAACTTGCCTATCACATCGCCCACGGTCCGCGCCGATTTCTTGTACTTGGCGCTGGCGGCCAAGCCCAATTCCGACATGGCGTAGATGATCCGGCGTTGCACCGGCTTCAGGCCATCGCCGATATGCGGGAGCGCGCGATCGAGAATCACGTACATCGAATAGTCGAGGTACGCCTGCTCGGTGAATTCGCGCAGCGGCTTGCGTTCTATCGCGGCTTTTTCGCCCATGGGTGTTCCCGGAAGGTCTCAGTCGATGATCGCGAGATTGCCCTTGCGCTCGAGCCACACCCGGCGGTCGGACGCCCGCTTGCGCGCAAGCAGCATGTCGAGCAGCGGGTCGGCCGGATGTTCCGCATCGACCGTGAGCTGGACGAGGCGACGTGATTCCGGCGCCATGGTCGTCTCGCGGAGCTGCAGTGGATTCATCTCGCCCAGACCCTTGAAGCGCTGGATGTTGACCTTGCCCTTGATGCGATCCGCCGTGATGCGGGCGAGCAGGCGTTCTTTCTCACCCTCGTCCCGGGCATACAGCACTTCCTTGCCTGCATCGATACGGTAGAGCGGCGGCATGGCAACGAACACATGTCCGGCCGCCACCAGTGCGCGGAAGTGCCTGAGAAAGAGCGCGCACAGCAAGGTTGCGATGTGCGCGCCGTCTGAATCGGCATCCGCAAGAATGCAGATCTTGCCGTAGCGCAGGCCGGTGATGTCCTCGTTGCCCGGATCCACCCCCAAGGCCACGGCGATGTCATGGACTTCCTGCGAGGCCAGGACCTGTGAGGACTCCACTTCCCAGGTGTTCAGGATCTTGCCGCGCAGCGGCAGGATGGCCTGGGTTTCCTTGCTGCGGGCCTGCTTGGCGGAGCCCCCGGCCGAATCACCCTCCACCAGAAAGAGTTCGGATTCCGCGAGGTCATTCGAGGTGCAGTCGGCGAGCTTGCCCGGCAGTGCGGGGCCGTTGCCGGCAATTTTCTTGCGCACCACGGTCTTGCTGGCCTTGAGGCGGGTCTGGGCCCGCGCAATGGCGAGTTCGGCGATACGCTCACCCGCCTCCACATGCTGGTGCAGCCACAGGGTCAGGGCATCCCGCACGGCAGTCGCCACCAGCGGCGCACACGCCTGTGACGACAGGCGCTCCTTGGTCTGGCCGGAGAACTGCGGCTCGCTGAGCTTCACCGAAAGAATGTAGGTGCAGCGGTCGAACACATCATCCGCGGTCAGCTTCACTCCGCGTGGCAGCAGGTTGCGGAACTCGCAGAATTCACGCACCGCATCGAGCAAGCCTTGGCGCAGCCCGTTCACATGCGTCCCCCCCTGCAGGGTCGGCACAAGGTTCACGTAGCTTTCGGTGATGAGTTCGCCATCATCGGCGCGCCAGTGCAGTGCCCAGGCCACCGCTTCCTGCGCACTTTCAAAGCTGCCGGCAACCGCCTCCGCTGGCACCAGATCGGCATCGGGCAAGGCAGCTGACAGGTAGCCACGCAGGCCGTCCTGGTACTGCCAGCTCACGCGATCGCCGGTCGCCACTTCATGGAAGTTCACGGTGAGGCCAGGACAGAGGATGGCCTTCGCGCGCAGCAGATGTTTCAGGCGCGGTGCCGCGATGCGCACGGTGTCGAAGTATTTGGGATCGGGCAGGAAGCGAATCTGGGTGCCGGTGTTATTGCGGCCCACCTTGCCGCTTTCAAGGAGGTCGCCCTGGCGCTCGCCGGAGGCAAACGCCATGGCGTACTCGGCGCCGCCGCGACGCACGCGCACTTCCAGGCGCTGCGAGAGTGCGTTCACCACGGAGACGCCCACCCCGTGCAACCCGCCGGAAAATTTGTAGTTCTTGCCGGAAAATTTGCCACCGGCATGCAGTCGGGTCAGGATGACTTCCACCCCCGAGACCTGCTCGCCCGGATGGATGTCCACCGGCATTCCTCGGCCATCGTCGGTGACGTCAATCCAGCCGTCTTCCTGCAGCACGACATCGATGCGGCTGCAGTGGCCTGCAATCGCCTCGTCGACACTGTTGTCGACGACTTCCTGTACCAGGTGATTGGGCCGGGAGGTGTCGGTATACATGCCCGGGCGCTTGCGCACGGGCTCGAGGCCGGTGAGGACCTCGATATCAGCAGCATCGTATCTGGAGCTCAAAACCCACCATCCTGACACCGGTCACGCGACCGGCGCGGATGTTGGTTGAAGCATCTCACCCCGTCAAGCAAGGTCGGCCACGAGCGATTCGCGCGTGGCGTTGCCGACTGCCTCGATGCTGTGGGTGTAGGCCGGATGATCGACGCCAAAGCCGAGTGCCGCGCCCGCCTTGAGGTCCGCAATGCTGGCTGCATCCAGCGGGAAGCGCAGGAAATGGACCGCTGCGGTCTTGTTGTCGCGACTGCGATCGAGATCTTCATCGGCCACCGCAAACACCGGCGGACGCTGCCCCACCCGAGCCCAGATCCGGTGCTCGATATCCACCATCTTCTCCAGCGCCACGCGACGTTCCTCCACGTCCTCGTACTCGATGAGCATGGTCGCCTTCCAGTTGTCACCATCGGGGATCAGCGGGTTGTAGGCCGCGAGCTCCTCGTCGATGGCCTCGGCTTCGAAGATACGCTCCACGCGCAGCATTTCCTGCACCTGGTATTGGATGGTAAGGGCGTCTTCGAACAGAAGCGTGACATGGGGCCCCAAAGCCACCTGGCGAGTGGTCTTGTGCGCAATGACCCGCGCGCGGAATGTCGGACGCTCGGCGTGGTAACGCTCCAGCGGCATGAGATCGGCGCGAGAAAGTGCTCGAGAGGTCATGGCTTCACATTCCATAGGCTAGTTTGAGGAGGGAGAAGGCAGAGCTGGCTCTTTCGCGCTCCACACCCTGTTCGATGAGCTCACCCGCCATGGGGCAGTCACTCAGGTAGTGATCGAAAGGCTCATCACCCACCCGCTTGACGACCGGCCGGCAGATTTTCTTGGCAAAACCATAGTTCTCGGCCTTCACGGCATAGGTGCCGTCATGTCCTGAACAACGTTCGATGGGTGTCACCTTGGTGCCGCCGGCAAGTTCCAGGATTTCCTTGGTCTTCAGGCCGATGTTCTGCACCCGCTGGTGGCAGGGCACGTGGTAGGCCACGGTCCCCAAGCCGCGCTTGAAATCGGTCTTGAGCAGGCCGGCCTTGTGCCTGAGCATCAGGTATTCGAAAGGATCGAAGAACGCCTGCTTGACCTTCTGCACACCCGCATCCTCGGGGAACATGAGCGGCAGTTCCTGCTTGAACATCAACACGCAACTCGGGATGGGCGCAACGATGTCGTAGCCCTGGTCCACCAGCGCGGAGAGTTGCGCGACGTTGCCGTCCTTCAGTTTCTCGACACCCTTGAGATCCCCAAGTTCGAGTTTGCGCATGCCGCAGCACTGGTTGGCCGGGGCGACCAGGACTTCGAGACCGTTGTGCACGAGGATTTCGTGGAGGTCCTCGACGATTTCCGGCGAATTCTTGTCGCCGTAGCAGGTGACGAAGATGGCCACCTTGCCGGTGGTCTCGGCGGTGGCGACAGGTGCCGTCGCGGGCTTGCCGTCGGCCCGGCGGGCAAGGCGCTTGCGGGCGGTGTTGCTTTCGAACTTCGGTAGCGGCGCCTCGGCATGCACGCCGAGGGTCTTTTCCAGCAGCGAGCGCGCCGGCTTCATGCGGTTGACCGCATTCATGGTCTGCGCGACCACCGGGATGGAGGCAATGCGCCCGACCACATCGGTGGAGGAAAGAATCTTGTCCCGCAGGGGCGTCTCGCCCTTCTCGAATTTCACCGCCTTGGCGCGCAGCATGAGATGCGGATAGTCCACATTCCACTCATGGGGCGGCACATAGGGGCACTTGGTCATGTAACAGAGATCGCAGAGATAGCACTGGTCCACGACCTTCCAGTAGTCCTTCTTCTCGATGCCGTCGACTTCCATGGTCGGTGATTCGTCGACGAGGTCGAACAGCACGGGAAAGCTGTTGCACAGGCTCACGCAACGGCGGCAGCCATGACAGATGTCATAGACGCGCTCGAGTTCTTCGAAGAGCGGCGCTTCCTGGTAGAACTCGGGCTCCTTCCAGCCCAGCGGGTGCCGGGTGGGCGCCTCGAGACTGCCCTCTCTGCGTCCCTCTTTGACTTCGCTCATGCCGCCCACCTCGTTGTATGTCTCTCAAACGCAGGAAGCCGGGACGAATCCCGGCTTCCGGTTACGGTCGCGATCAGCGTCCGTTTCAGCCCATCGAGTCCAGCGCCTTCTGGAAGCGGTTGGCGTGCGAGCGCTCGGCCTTGGCCAGCGTCTCGAACCAGTCGGCGATTTCGTCGAAGCCTTCCTCACGGGCGGTCTTTGCCATGCCCGGATACATGTCGGTGTACTCGTGGGTTTCACCGGCAATGGATGCCTTGAGGTTCAGGTTGGTGGTGCCAATCGGCTCACCGGTGGCCGGGTCGCCCACTTCTTCGAGATACTCGAGGTGGCCGTGGGCGTGACCGGTCTCACCTTCAGCGGTGGAGCGGAACACGGCGGAGATGTCGTTGAAACCCTCCACGTCGGCCTTCTGTGCGAAGTACAGATAGCGACGATTGGCCTGCGACTCGCCTGCGAACGCGGCCTTCAGGTTGTCCTGGGTCTTCGAACCTTTGAGTGACGGCATAACACCCTCCGTTTATGGTTTTGAAATCTGTGATTCGGCACCGTCAGGGGCCATGGATTTAGACTGAGTCTAAACCGGGCAGAAGTGTAAGGACGCCCATGCTGTAAAGCAACAGGCGTCTGCATCCGGCCTGCGCCGCGCGTTGACCATCCGAGCTCCCCCTCGCTACAGTGCGCGGCCTCATCAGGAAGCGCAGCGTGAAACGCAAGACCGGTCCCGACTTCGAAGCCAATCTGAACAGCCTCGAACAGCTCGTCGAGAGTCTCGAGCGCGGCGACCTGAGCCTGGAGGAGTCCCTGCAGCAGTTCGAGCGGGGGGTGGCTTTGCTCCGAAGCTGCCAACAGGCGCTGGAAGCCGCGGAGCAGCGGGTGAAAATCCTGACCGCGGGCGGTCAAGGAGAAACGCTGGAGGACTTCGCGTCTGCCGACCCTGACGACCAACCGGCCGATGAGGCCGAAGACGAAGAGTCCTGAATCCATGTCCTCAACCCAAACTCTTGCCCAAACTCTTGCCCAAACCTTGGCGCGCCATCAGGCGCGCGCCGACGCCGCCCTGAATCAATGGTTGCCGCGCAGCGACCTGCCACCCGTCACCCTGCACGAAGCCATGCGCTACGCGGTGCTCGGCCCGGGCAAGCGCATCCGTCCAGTACTGGTCTATGCCACCGGGGAGGTCTTCGCCACCCCGGACGCCGTGCTCGATTCATCGGCCGTGGCGGTGGAACTCATTCATGCTTACTCACTGGTACATGACGACCTGCCGGCCATGGACAACGACGACCTGCGACGCGGCCGGCCGACCTGCCACAAAGCCTACGACGAAGCCACCGCCATACTGGTGGGGGATGCGTTGCAGGCGTTGGCCTTCGACGTACTGGCGAGTGACCCCGCGCTGGCAGTGGACACCGGCCTGCGGGTAGCCATGCTGCGGGAACTCGCAGTGGCGAGTGGCTCGCGCGGCATGGCGGGCGGTCAGGCGATCGATCTCGCCGCCGTGGGCAAGCGACTCAGCCTCGACGCGCTGGAGAACATGCACCTCTACAAGACGGGCGCGCTCATCCGGGCCAGCGTGCGTCTGGGCTTCATGGCCTCGGGCCAGACCGATGCCTCCCATGCCGAACGCCTCGACATCTACGCCCGCGCCATCGGACTAGCCTTCCAGGTGCAGGATGACATCCTCGATGTCGAAGGTGAGACCGAGGTCATCGGCAAGCCGCAGGGCTCGGATCAGGATCGCGACAAGCCGACCTATCCCAATCTGCTGGGCATGACCGAGGCCAAGGCCACCGCCCGTCGCCTGTGCGACGAGGCCATCGATGCCCTCTCCTGCTTCGATGCGCGGGCTGACACGCTGCGCCAGATAGCGGAATACATCGTCAAGCGCGATCGTTGAACCGCGCCGTCCAGGCGCTAAAGTCCCTGGGACTTGGCGCGGTCCCAGAGCGCGTCCATTTCCTGCAAATCGCTCTCGGCCGGCGTCTTGCCGCCGCGTAGCAGTTCCTCTTCCACATAGCGGAAGCGACGTTCGAACTTGCGGTTGGCGGCGCGGGTCGCCGCCTCCGGGTCGATGCCCAGGTGGCGCGCAAGATTCACCACCGCAAAGATCAAATCGCCGAGCTCCTCTTCCTGCGCCGCGTGCGCCGTGGAATCGGCAACCACTTCGCGCAGTTCTTCCAGTTCCTCCTGAATTTTTTCAAGGACGGGTCCCGGAGCCGACCAGTCGAAACCCACCCGTGAAGCCCGTTTCTGAAGTTTCGCTGCGCGGGTCAAAGCCGGTAGGGCGACCGGCAGATCATCCAGTTCACTCGGCACCGCGTGCCGGGCATGTTTCGTTGCGCGCTCCTCCGCCTTGATGCGCTCCCACGCGAGGGCTTGCGCGGCAGCATCCTGGATTTCCGCTTCCGCGAAGAGATGCGGATGCCGGCGCACCAGTTTGTCGTGCAGGCGGCTCACGATTTCGCCAAAACTGAACTGACCGGCTTCCTCCCCCACCTGGGCGTGGAACACGACCTGGAACAGCAGATCGCCCAGTTCATCCGGCAGCTCGGGCAACGCCTCGCGCTCGATGGCGTCCGCCACTTCGTAAGCCTCCTCCAGCGTGTGTTTCACCAGACTGTGGAAGGTCTGTTCACGATCCCAGGGGCAGCCCCGCTCCGGATCACGCAGCCTGCGCATCAGGGCCAGCAGGTCATCGATGGACCGGGTCATGGGACATGAATCTCCTGGGTTGCCGGAAGGACGCGAGTTTACTTGATCGAGATGCGGCATTCGGGGAACAATCGACCGGGTTTGGTGGTGTCGGGATGCTCGTGCATCCCGTTGGGCTCGGGTCGTTCATTCACTCGAATTCAGGGAAAATGACTGGCGCACCTCTCATCTTGCGACTCGATGTCACGGGCACTCCGGTACGGTGGATTCCGTGGGAAGACGCGGTCTGCCTCTACACCCGTGGGATGGTGGCGTGGACCGCCGGCGAGCACGAATTCGTGGTGCGGGGTGGTCATGCGCGCGCCACCGGCGAGCGTTCCTGCCTGACCATCCACAGCATTGTTGCGATCAAGCGCTCGGGCCGCGGCGCGCCCCTGCCCCGGACCCTGCCTCCGCTCTCCAATCACGAGCTGTTCCGCCGGGACGCATTCCTCTGCATGTACTGCGGGGATCCGTTCAGCGACGGCCAGCTGACTCGCGACCATGTCATCCCCCTGTCGCGAGGCGGTCTGGATGTCTGGTCCAACGTGGTGTCCGCCTGCCGCTCGTGCAATACCCGCAAGGGCTGCAAGACGCCTGAGCAAGCCCGCATGCCGCTGCTGGCCGTGCCCTATGTGCCCAACTGGGCGGAGTTTCTCGCGCTCTCCAACCGGCGTATCCTCGCCGATCAGATGGAGTTCCTGAGCACCCGCTTCAAGCGCCATCGCCCGGCGCGATTGTCCGCATGAGGTGCCCGGATCGTCCAGCCTCGACCTGCGGCTTTTCTCGAACTCCACCACTGCCG
Source organism: Gammaproteobacteria bacterium (assembly GCA_016874535.1). Classification (GTDB taxonomy): domain Bacteria; phylum Pseudomonadota; class Gammaproteobacteria; genus CAIKBL01. The sequence continues at coordinate 8,772 of VGUA01000042.1, read as the reverse complement.
GATTGACCGCCATGCCTCGCGCCCACGCCCCCCGCTCCGTGATTCTGTCCCTCCTCTGTGCGACCGTGGTCTGCCCGCCACCCCTGCACGCCACCGACGAGGCCGGCAATTACGCGGTCTGGGGTATCGGTCAGGCCTCCTGCAACCAGTTCGTGAAAGCGGCGGAAAGCGACGCGACGGAAGATTTCGGGCACTACCTCGCGGGCTATCTCACGGCCATCAACACCGTCACGGCGGGCGTGCACCGCATCGGAGAGGGCCAATCGACCAAGGACGGGCTCGCAACCCTGCAGAAGTATTGCGTCGACCACCGGATGGACAGCTTCGAACGCGCCCTCCAGGCCGTGTTGCGCACAGAGGGAGAAGCGGGGGCCGGGAGCAAGAGCGCGCCTGATGCCACTTGGGGTCGGCCGCCCTCTCCACAGTAGGTGCGTCCATGGGCTCGCTTTTGCGGCGAGGGCGTTATCACCACAAACGGGCCGTGATGCCGGTGGCAAACACGGAAGACTGCGGTCAATAAGTGGTCAATTTGCTACAGATCAGTTTGCAGGGCGACGAAGTATTTGCGATAAAGTCGAAACTAGTTCAACATTCAACCGTTAATTCAATCAATTCCTCACTAGGAATGTCGGCTCACGTTGATAGGAGACCTCAGATGACCAAGACCCTTTCCCTTGCCATGCGCGCTGCCCTGGTTGCCGGTGTTGTCGGCCTGATGGCTGGCTGCTCGAACGTCACCCCGGAACAGCTGTCCGCCGTGGAAGCCAAGGCCAGCGAAGCCCTGTCCAAGGCCGGTGCCGCCAGCGCCAACGCCGACAAGGCGATGAAGGCCGCTGCTGACGCCGCCGCTGCTGCCCAGGCTGCTCAGGCTGCCGCCGACGCGGCACAGGCTTGCTGCAACGACAATAAGTCCCGCCTCGACAGCATGTTCGAGAAGGCGATGCGCAAGTAAGCGATTCCAGTCGCTGAACATAAGAAACCCCGCTTCGGCGGGGTTTTTTTTGACTGTCGTCAGCGGTTGATGACCCCGCGCCCTAGCCGGTTTCCCGGCCGGATTCATTGCGTCGCCACTGTACGCCTTGGATAGGCCGCCCCGATGTCGCGCGGCACACCATCCGCCCGATACACCGCAGCCCGCACCGATTCCCAGTCCAGTCGCAGTTCATGCTGCCGGTAGCGGGCGGTGAGCATTGTCATCACATGCGTGAAGCGATCCTCGAAGCGCTTGTGGTCCTCCTCCAGCGGAGGGTGAACCTCGAGCATCACGCGACCATGGCTCAAACCGACCTTGAACGGTTCGTTGACCAGCCGCACGGTGGTGCCCACCGGCACGGAATGGAACACGCGTTCGATATCCTGGGGGTAGAGGCGCATGCAGCCATGCGTGACGCGCATGCCGATGCCATAGGGCTTGTCGGTGCCGTGAATCAGATAGCCGTCAAAACCCAGTCGCAGCGCAAAAGCTCCCAGCGGATTGTTCGGTCCCGGCGGCACCACGGCCGGCAGGATGTCGCCCTCTGCCGCATGTTCCTTGCGAATGGAGGCAGGCGGCGTCCAGCTGGGATCCTTGACCTTGGAAACCACCTTGGTCGTGCCCTTCGGGGTGGACCAGTCCTGACGCCCAATGCTGATGGGATAGCTTGCCACCACCGGCTTCTCACCCTTGCCCACCCTGGGGAAGTAGTACAGGCGCATCTCGGGCACGTTGATCACCACGCCTTCCCGAGGAGCGGCCGGCAGGACATAAAGGCTGGGGATGATGACCTCCGTGTCTTCGCCGGTCAGCCATGGATCCACATCCGGATTCGCCATGCGCATCTCGCGGTAGCCTTGGCTGTAGGTGCGCGCGATGTCGGCAATCGTGTCCTTGCGCACGGTCGAGATCAGCACCAGTTCACCGACCACATCTCCTTCGAGGGCGAAGGTGCGTGCGTGACTCTGGCCAGCCTGGAGCAGGCCGCCGGCGACCAGGGCGAGGGTTGCGAAAATTTTCATCACGATTCGGTACTCCTGCGGGACAAACCGTCAGTGCGGTGCTCGGGGCTTCCGACCGCTCCCTGTGGACGATGGTTCCAGGCGAGCAGCGCGCTGAGGGCGAGGCCCAGCCAGGAAAGAATCAACAAAGAGCCGCCTAACGGGGCGCAGGCCCGGGCCCAAGCCCAGCCCTGCGTGGTCCAGAGCATCAAGCCACCGCTGAACAGGCACATCCCCACCGCCAGGCCAGACAGGCTGATCTGCCACGGCCAGCTGGCGCGGGAAGGCGTGATCTGGAGCCCACAGGCCAGCAGCACCACCGCGTGCAGCAGCAGGTAGCGCACACCCGTGGCGTAACTTTCCAGGGCGGATTCAGGGAGCGTCGCTGGCAGCAGATGTGCGCCCAGTGCATCCGCAGCGACACCGACCATGCCCGCCAAGGCTCCAACGGCACATAGCATTCTAATCATGCGGCGTATTATAGGCGTGTTACTGCAATGCGTCAGACGTGATCGAGCCCCCCATGCGCCGTGTGCGATCCCTGTTGTCCGTACTCATCCTCCTTCCGGGCATCTGCGCGGGGGCCCGGGGTGACGACTTTGCCAGCCCTTTCCGTTTCGAACCGAACACACAGAACACCCAACCTCAAGCCTCGCCCGTGCGCAGCGCCCTGCGCCTGGCCAGAACAGCCCCGGACGGTGGGCCTGTCCACGGCCTGTCGGGCCTTGTCTGGCAGGAGACCAAGGGCCTGCTCCATGCGGTGTCCGATCAGGGATACCTGCTCACGCTGCGCCCCCGGTTTACGCATGACCAGCTCGTGGCACTCGAATTCATTGCACGCCATCCCCTGCGCGACGCTGCCGGAAAGGCGCTGGAGGGACTGGATCGAGACGCCGAGGGCCTGGCCTTGGACGGAGCAGCCGGACAGGAGACCCTGCTGGTGAGCTTCGAGCACAGGCACAGGGTGGCGCGTCACGATCTGGAGGGTCGGTGGCTGGAAGAAATCCCCGCGACGGCACCGCTGGCGGCAGGCATCAGGGCCCTGCCGTCCAACGACGGCATGGAAGCTTTGGCTGTGCACCCGGGGCATGGCGTGCTCGTGGGCATCGAGCGACCTGCGCTCGCCCTGCCCGGGCAGATCCTGGGTTACGCGGAGCCCGCGGAAGGCTGGAGCTATCCGGTGGCCAGCCCCGAGGGCGCTCTGGTGGCGCTGGATACGCTGCCCGACGGCCGCCTGCTGGCGCTGGAGCGTCGATTCATCGCCCCTTGGAAACCGCTGATCATCACCCTGCGTCTGCTCAACCCCGATGCGCCCACCCTGCCCTCGCCCATCCTCGCGCGCTTCAGTTCCGCCGAGGGCTGGCCGGTCGACAATTTCGAAGCCCTCGCCTGGCATCGCGATGATCGCGTCTTCATGCTCAGCGACGACAACGCGAATCCCGCTCAAAAAACATTGCTGGTCTACCTGCAGTTGCCGCTGCGCTGAACAAGCGCCGTCATCACTTCTCCAAGAGCCTTGGCATCAGCTCCACGAGATTGCAGGGTCTGTTGCGGTAGTCGAGCTGCTGGTTGATCAGCGCATCCCAGGCCAGGGTGCACGCGCCGGTCGAGCCGGGCATGCAGAAGAGGTAGGTCGCGTTGGCCACCCCCGCAAGCGCTCTCGATTGCAGGGTGGACGTCTTGATCTGGTCGTAGGAAAGCACCCGGAACATCTCGCCGAAACCATCCAGCTGTTTGTCGAGCAACACGGAGATTGCCTCGGGAGTGCCGTCCCGACCGGTGACCCCGGTGCCACCGGTGGTGAGGACCACGGACACCGCCGGGTCGGCAATCCAGCGCGAGACAATGGCACGAATCGCATAGATGTCGTCGCGCACGATGGCTTTTTCATGCAGCGTGTGACCTGCCGCCTGCAGTCGCTCGACGAGCGCGCGTCCGGAGGTGTCATTGTCCTCGGTGCGTGAGTCCGAGACCGTCAGCACGGCGATTGGAAGCGGGATAAACTGTCGTTGCTCGGCCATCTCGGAATTCCTTGGAAATACCCTGCATCACCTTGGCACCGGCACGGGTGCCACCAGAACCCTAGCATAGCCATGAATGCCCCCCTGCACGACCAGCGACTCGACAAATGGCTGTGGTGTGCTCGCCTGTACAAGACGCGCAGCCTGGCCCAGGAAGCCATCAACGCCGGGCATGTTCTGGTGGACGGGCGGCGCGCGAAGCCGGCACGCACCATCAGCGCCGGCATGCACATCAGCCTGCGCAAGCCACCCTATGAGTTCCATCTCGAGGTGACGGGGCTGGTGCCTCAGCGAGTGGGCGCACCCGTGGCGCAGACGCTGTATCGGGAAAGCGCCGAGAGCCTCACCGCGCGAGAGGCGCTGGTAGAACAATTGCGCATGACTTCGGCGGGCGAGCGGGCGGGTGTCGGCCGGCCCGACCGTCGCGACAGGCGGGAGATCGCTGCCTTCAAACGCGGGGTCGGCAGCGAGGATTGAATCCGGAATCGGCCATTGGACCGAACATGGCGGATCCCGGCTCAGGCCGCGCTGGCAGTTCGACGCAGGGCTTCGGCTTCGGGCGCCTCGGGACGCTCCGACAAATAGCGGTTGATTTCTTCCACGGGCAACAGGCCTGCGGTCGCCGCCCTGGTTTTCTCTTCTGCGCTGATCCCGGCATGCCGCAGGAACCGCGCCACCGAGACCACGCCCTGCTCCAGCATGACCAGCGCCTCGCCGGTCATGGAGCGCATCACGGCGTATTCCGCACCGAGACGTGTGTTCACCAAGGCGGGGGTTGCCAGACGGTTCTGGTAGATGCGCAGCACCTCTAGCTTGTAGCCATTGATGAGCACCGGGTTGATGGTTTCCTCGACCTGGGCTTCAAGACTCGCGAGGCGCGAGATCACCAGATCCGCCGCGCCTTCCGGAATTTCCATCAACGATCCCAGCGCCGCATACACCTCCACCACATCGTTCACGGAAAGTTCGCGGTACCGATCATGGATGAACAGGAAATTGCGGTCGTTGATCACACCTTCCGAGGTGGGATAGCCGAGGAATCGCCCGAGGTCCCGCACCCGCAGGAAATTGGGATTGAAGCCCACGCCGCAGACGAGCTGGGCCTCGTTCACCCCGAGCAGCTGCGCCAACTGGGTCCGGCGGGCCGCGCCCTGGCCCTGCACGCGTTCACGCAAGGGCAGGAAGATTTCCACCAGCGTTTCGCCGCTGGCTCTGATCAGGCTTTCAAAGGTTTGCAACATTGCGCTCAATCCTGCCGGAGTTTGTCGCTGATCGCCATCGGGCTCGGCAGGTACATCACGATGTAGTAGCTCGAGATCACGAAGGTGATCACTGTCGCCAGCTGGACCAGATTTGAACCACGCACGCTGAGTGCCCCCACCTGGGCTGCAAGCACGGCCACGAGCAAGCTGAATTCACTGATCTGGCCGAGACGGGCGCCCGCTTCCCGCGCGATTTTCTCCGGCTCCCCCTGCCAACGCAGCAGGAGACGGAAGATCCAGGGCTTCACCACCAGCATGAGTGCCGCCAACACGGCGGCCGGCAGGAGGATGCCACCCAGCTGGGTCGGATCGAGCGCCGCGCCCACCGAGAAAAAGAACAGGATGAGAAAGAAATCGCGCAGGGCCCGCAGGCTGTCGGCGATGAACTGGCCCGCCGGACAGTTGGCCAGCGCCACACCGGCCACAAAAGCCCCGATTTCGAGGGACAGTCCCGCGGCACGGGCAAGTTCGGCCATCGCGAGGCACCAGGCGATGACCAGCAGGAACAGATATTCCTGGATGCGATCGAAGCGCAGCATCAAGGGCTCGAGCAGCCAGCGCTCACAGGCGTAGGCCACGAGCCCGAGCAGGGGCAGGGCAATCAGCTCGCGCACGAAGCCGCCTGCGCCACGGTCACCCTCCGTACCCTGCAGCAGTAGCAGTACCACGATGGCGACCAGATCCTGGAGCAGGAGCACGCTGATCATGATCTGACCGGTGTGCTGGTGATGAAGTGCGGTGGTCGGCAGCAACTTGAGGCCGATAATGGTGCTGGAAAACATCATGGCCGCGCCGATCACCACTGCGTCTCTCATCGGAAAATCGAAGGCGAGAGCAGCACCCGCACCGAGTGCCATGAAGATCAGCGAGCTCAGCAGGGTCACGCGCGTGGCTGCCCGAAACATCTGCCAGAGCTGCCGCGGCACCATGTTGAGCCCCAGAAGGTAGAGCAGGAACACGATGCCGATCTCGGAGACTTCCTGCAGCCATTCGGCATCACCCACCAGTCCCAGGCCGGAAGGACCCAGCAGCACGCCCACGGCGATATAAGCCACGATGATCGCCTGCCGGGCCCAGAGCGCAATTGTCGCGAGCACGGCTGCGCCCACGAAAATCACGAAAATCGAAAAAATCGCCGACCCGTGTTCCATGCGACCTCATGCCTCCCGAGGCGCTGATGCGAGAAAAGCCTGGATGCGTTGTGGAGAAACTTTCTCCGCAGTCTTGAGGGTGGGCGCGAAAAGCGCAACACGAAGTTCCTGGAGCAGGAATTCGAGGCGCTGTTGTGCGGCAAGTGACAGTTCATCTGCACAGGCCTCCGTCTGGTGCTCGACCTCGCTCAAGCTGGCCCGCTGTTGCCGATCGAATGCGGGGTTTTCCTCCAGCCGCGCAAGTCGAATCCGCAGCGCGTCCAGATAGCGCGGATAGTGATCGAGCAACCTCCGGTGCCGAATCAGGAACCCGGCAGCGAACAGCCCCCCCAGCTGCTGCCGGATCTCGATAGCCACCTCAGGCCAGCGCGCCTCGATGCGCGGCAGTGTTTCTGTGGCAATAACGACCACCCGGGGAAGAAATCCTTCGAGCCTCGAGGCCTGTTCACGCAGAGCCGGGAAAAGGGCTGTCGCGACCGCTGCCGAGGTCCTCGCGAAATCCTCCGCATTGCGCGGCAAGTTCCCCTCGCCCAGCGCGCATTCGAAGCTCGCGTCGAAGAGTTCTTCGCCCATTCTCGCGCCCAGACCGGCGCGGAACGCCTCGAGCTCGAGTCGCGAAAGACTGGCTATTTCCTTGCGCAGACGCTTGCACTCCGCAGGCAGGGCATGACGAAGCAGTCTCAGTACGCCTTGCCGGTGGGCAGTTGCAGCGGCCTCGCGTGAGCTCGCAATCTGAACCCTGACCTCATCCCCTATATCTTCCAGCGCGGGATACCCGTGGATGGCCACCCCTCCGACGTCGTGGACGATCTCCCCCGGCAAGTCCCCGAACAGCCACTGTCGCGCACGGGCCGCTGGCAGCTGCCAGGGCAACTCCCCGAAAGCCTCCGACAGCCGGGTCCGCTGGGACTCCAGATAGCCCGTCAGATCGCGCGTGCTGGCGAGCGTCCGGCCTTCGGCATCCAGCAGCTTCACCCGCATGCAGAGATGAGGCGGGAGATCGTCCAGGTTCCATTCCTGCGGCTGTATCGCAAGCCCTGTGATGCGCTGGACAGCCAGTTGCAGCGCCTCGGTCAGGCTGCCGGGCAGACCTTCGATTGCCGCCGTGAGCGCAGGTGCGAATTCGTTGACCGGCGACAGGAACCGTCGGCGTTCCTTAGGCAACCGGCGAATGAGATGCGTGATTTTTTCGGTGAGCAGCCCCGGGACCAGCCGGTCCAGTGGTGGCGGCGGCATCTGTGCCAGCACCGCAAGCGGGATCCCCACCGTGATGCCATCGTCTTCCTCGCCCGGCGCATAGCGGTACTGCAGGGGAAAGCGCCGACCGTGTGCCTCCAGCATGTCGGGAAAAAGGTAGGTCGTGATGTGTTCGATACCGGTTCGCGTGGCGACCGTCTCGCTCATGACGAGCTTGGTCTCACGCTCCGGATCTTCGCGCAACCACACCAGCAGCTGGCGCCGAGTCGCCACTGCAGAAGGCACACGCGCGCGGTAGAAGTCGAGCAGGTTGGCCTCCTCCGCCAGCAGATCGCGTCGCCGGGCGCGCGCCTCGGCGGCCTGCACCCGCGCCACCAGGGCCAGATTGCGTGTGAGAAAGGACGGGCTCGCGCCGAGCTCACCCAGCAACAGCGCATGTCGAATGAAGGTTTCGTACGCCTCTGCAGGGTCGAGATCCTGCAACGCCACCCGGCGCCCCGAGGCGAGAATCAAGCCATGCAGCGCCTGCTCTTCCAGCACATAGGCCTCGCCTCGCGTCTGGTCCCAGATCGGAGGGCTGTAGGTGCGTCGGATGAGGGCACCTCCCACTTGGGAAACCCACTTCGGATCAATCTTCGCCACCTGCCTTGCATAGGTGAGAGTGGTTTCGACGATCTCCCCGGCCATGATCCACTTGGGGGGCCTGCCGCGAACTGCGGAAGAGGGGTGCAGCCGCATGCGTTGCTGGCGACAGCCTAGGTATTCACTCTTGTTCTCCCATCGCGCCACGCGGGTGACAAGCCCTGCCAGCAGTGCCTGGTGAATGGCGCGATAGGGGGCGGGCTCCGCCTGTGGCTTGGGCTTGAGGCGCGAGACGAGTTCGGCCTGGATGTCCATCCACTCGCGAACCCGCCGCCACGACCAGAAGCGGGCCCGACACCAGACCTGCTGCTGGCGCCGCGACAGCGGCACCATCTCCTGCTGCAGGGCCTGCCAGGCGTTCACGAACCAGAGAAAATCGGATCTGTGGTCGACGAAAGCCGCATGGGCCAGATCAGCCGCTTGGCGCGCATCGTCGGGCCGTTCGTGGGGGTCACCGGCACTGAGCGCGCTGACAATCACGAGCACTTCAGAAAGACAGCTGTAATCCCGCGCCGCCAGCACCAT
>VGUA01000041.1 GCA_016874535.1 Gammaproteobacteria bacterium | reverse complement strand
GGGCTCCAGGCGACCAGCATGCTGCAGAAGAAGACGACGAAAAGCAGATCGAGCACAAGGGTGGGGGCGGTGCCGGCGAGAAAGCCGCGGATGTGCTCGAGCTCACGCACGCGAGCGAGCGTGTCCCCTACTCGTCGTGCCTCGAAGTAAGCCAGAGGCACTCGCATGAGATGCTCGAAAAGTGCCACGCCGAGACGGAGATCGAGTCTGCTGGTCACCTGCGCAAGCAGTCGCGGCCGCAGGATTGCCGCGACGGTTTCAAACAGGGTGACGAGGACAAGGCCGGCGCAGAGTACGTCCAGAGTGGTCCAGGCCTGATGGACGAGCACCTTGTCGATCACGGTCTGGAAGACCAGCGGTGGCACCAGACCCAGCAGATTCAGGCACAGGGAAAGCACCAGTATCTCGACCAGGACGCTGCTAAAGGGACGCAGGTGTTGCCAGAACCACGTGAAACCGGTGGGCAGGGTCTCGCCATCACGAGATGGTGCGGCGCTCAGCACCCAGCCGGTCCAGGCTGCGGTGAATGCGGCACGCGGCATCCGGGTCAGCGCACCCGATGCGCGTCTCAGGAGAACTTCGTCGTCCCCGATACCTGCCAACAGCAGGTAGCCTTCGCCGCGCAGTTCAACCAGCGCCGGCAAAGGGATCCGGGTAAGGTCATTCCAGTGCCTTGTACGCAGTGAGGCCTTGAGCCCCAGGCCGCGCGCGGCCCGGAGCAGGTCTGTCGGAGAACAGTTCGCCGGGTCACGCGCCAACCGGTGCTGCACAAAGGCCGCGGACACGGACATCCCGTGCAGGCGGGCCAGCAGCACCAGGGCATGCAGGCCGGAATCGAGTGTGGTGTCCATGCAGGGTCCCTTGGCGAAAGGGTGGCTTTGCCCACCCCTTGCCAACCAGCTTGCACGGACTGGTCACCCGCTCGTGCGCTCTGCAGCGCCTGCGAGGCCACCAAGCACACTAACGGGAACTACTCCCGCAGGCGCCTCAGCCTTTGTCGAATACGCTCACCACTTCAGCGCGGTCCCAAAGGCTGTCTCATAGTGCTGCGCGAATTCCGCGCGTGTGAAGCGATGGTTCTGCGTGCCCGCCTGGGCAATCTTGATGGAGCCCATCAGGGATGCAATGCGCCCCGTCACTTCCCAATCCAACTTGCGTGTCAGGCCGTACAGCAGGCCGGCCCGATAGGCGTCGCCGCAGCCGGTGGGGTCGGTCACGGCGGCGGGCTTGGCCGCCGGGATTTCGATGCGGCCACCGCGGGTGTAGATGTGCGAGCCTTCCCCGCCGCGGGTGACGATGAGCGCTTCCACGTGGCTGCTGATTTCTTCCAAGGACCAGCCTGTGCGTTCCTGCATGAGCTGCGACTCGTAATCGTTCACCGTGACCCAGGTGGCTTGGGCGATGAATGCCTTCAGGTCATCCCCGTTGAACATGGGCATGCCCTGGCCGGGGTCGAAGATGAAGGGAATTCCGGCCGCACTGAACTGCGCGGCATGATCGATCATGCCCTGGCGCCCGTCCGGGGCAATGATGCCGATGGAGACACCACTCGCATCGGCCACGCGATTGTCGGCCGAGTGCTCCATGGCCCCGGGGTGAAAGGCGGTGATCTGGTTGTCATCGAGGTCGGTGGTGATGAAAGCCTGCGCCGTGAGGGTGCCCGGCACCACGCGCACATGGGCGCGGTTGATCCCGCAGCGATCCATCCACTCGGAATAGGACGCAAAGTCGATGCCTACCGTCCCCATCGGGATCGGCTCATCACCGAGGAGCTTCAGGTTGTAGGCGATATTGCCTGCGCAACCCCCGAACTCGCGGCGCAGTCGTGGCACCAGGAAGGAGACATTGAGAATGTGAATCTTGTCCGGGAGGATGTGATTCCGGAAATGATCCTGGAACACCATGATGTTGTCGTAGGCAAAGGAACCACAGATGAGGGCGGACATGCGTGCTTGCTCCATGAAGCTCGGGTTGCGGGGCGCTTGAATCTTACCCGCCTTCGCGGGAGGGGGCACGGGTGGGGTCACGGATGGGGATGATGGATTCGGCGATCCCGCGGTAAAGTGCCAACAGTCCTGTGCAACGGAACACCCATGCCACTGCTCGATAATCTGCTCGATGCGAGGCTGTGGCCGTGGGTGATCGTCCACCTGCTGGCCTCCATCCCGATCCATCGCGCGGCGCTGGGCGACGACGGCATCACCAGAAGGGGCGCGCTGTATTGCCTCGTGCTCTCTGCAGGTCTCGTGGTCGTCACTTACCCCGCAGCCCTCGGCCTGCGCTTTGCACCGGATCTCCCCACTCTGCTGACCGCGGCCCGGATGGACCCGCGCTGGGCCGTGGTGTCTCTCCTGTGCCTGTTGGCGATGCTCGTCCCCGCGCTGCGCAACCGCCATGCGGGGCCTTTGCTGTCCCTGTGGACGCTCAGCTGCTCCGTGCTGCTCTTCTCCGCGTTGCGCGAGTATCTCTGCATGTCACGTGTGATACTGGTGCCGGGCCCATCGCTGGTGTTGGTAGTGCTGCTGAGCGTATGGTTGGGCGAAAGACTCGGGCGGATTCACGCCGCCCGGGGCACGGCGGCGTTCTCGGTGCTCACCCTGCAGATGCAGGTGCTGGTCGTGCTCCTGTATGCCGGCTTCGCCGGCCTGCAGCTCGGCCCCTGACGCAGTCGCCTCAGGCCACATCCTGCCGGCGACTGGAAGACAGGCCCAGCAGCGGGGCCAGGAAGTGCCCGGTATGGCTGTCTGGATGCTGTGCAATCGCCTCCGGTGTGCCGGTCGCGATGATCCGCCCCCCGCGGGATCCGCCCTCCGGCCCCAGATCCACCAACCAGTCCGCTGTCTTGATCACATCCAGATTGTGCTCAATGACCACCACCGTGTTGCCATGATCGCGCAATCGATGCAGCACCTTCAGCAGTTGTTCGATGTCGTAAAAATGGAGGCCGGTGGTGGGCTCATCCAGGATGTAGAGTGTCTTGCCCGTGTCACGCTTCGAGAGCTCGCGGGCAAGCTTCACGCGTTGCGCCTCTCCGCCGGAAAGCGTCGTCGCATTCTGGCCGAGCGTGATGTAGGACAGCCCCACATCCATCAAGGTCTGCAGTTTGGGTGCAATGCTCGGCACGGCCGCAAAGAAGCTGCATGCTTCCTCCACCGTCATGTCCAGCACTTCGTTGATGTTCTTGCCCTTGTAGAGAATCTCCAGGGTTTCCCGGTTGTAACGTTTGCCCTTGCACACATCGCAGGCCACGTAGACATCCGGCAGGAAATGCATTTCCACCTTGATGACGCCGTCACCCTGGCAGGCTTCGCAACGCCCGCCCTTGACGTTGAAGCTGAAACGTCCTGGCTGGTAACCCCGGGTGCGGGCCTCGGGCACGGCCGCGAACAGGTCGCGTATCGGCGTGAACAGACCGGTATAGGTTGCAGGATTGGAGCGGGGCGTGCGGCCGATGGGGCTCTGGTCTATGTCCACCACCTTGTCGAAGTGCTGCAGGCCCTCGTGACGTTCGAGTGGTGCCGGTTCGAGACTTGCGCCATTCAGCTCACGCGCGCACAGGTGATAGAGCGTGTCGTTGATGAGCGTGGATTTGCCCGAACCCGAGACTCCGGTCACGCAGGTCATCAGGCCGCAAGGGATTTCCAGATCCACACCTCGCAGGTTGTTGCCCGTAGCCCCCAGCAGTTTCAGCGTGCGTGCCGGATCCGGTGAATTGCGCCGTGTAGGCACGGCAATCTTCCGTCGGCCCGAGAGGTATTGCCCGGTCAATGAGGTGGCGGAGGCCTCGATGTCGGCCGGCGTTCCCGCGGCCACCACCTGCCCGCCATGCACGCCTGCTCCCGGGCCCATGTCGACCACATGATCCGCGAGCCGTATGGCATCCTCGTCGTGCTCGACCACAATCACGGTGTTGCCGATGTCCCGCAGGTGACGCAGGGTGTCCAGCAAGCGCTCGTTGTCGCGCTGGTGCAGCCCGATGGAAGGCTCGTCCAGGATGTACATCACGCCCACCAGTCCGGCGCCAATCTGGCTGGCCAGACGAATGCGCTGGGCCTCCCCGCCGGAGAGTGTGTCCGCACTGCGGTCCAGCGTGAGATAGTCGAGTCCCACATTGACCAGGAACTGCAGGCGGAGCGTCACTTCCTTCAGGATCTTGCCGGCAATTTCCCCCCGCTTGCCCGGTAGCTCCAGCTGCGCGAAGAACGCAAGTCCATCACCAATGGGCATGGCGGTCAGGGCGGCAATGGCGTGGCCGGCAATCAGCACATGCCGCGCCGCGCGATTCAGGCGCGTGCCCTCGCATTCCGGGCAGGGCTTGGAGCCGAGGAAGCGTGCGAGATCTTCACGCACGAGATTGGACTCGGTCTCCCGGTAGCGCCGCTCCATGTTGGGCAGCACGCCTTCGAAGGGGTGCTTGCGCGTGTAGCTGCGCCCACCGGAAGTGAGGTAGGTGAATGCAATCTCCTCCTTGCCGCTGCCGTGGAGGATGGCTTTCTGCACGGCCGGCGCAAGGGCCTTGAATGGTGTATCCAGATCAAATTCATAGTGCGCGGAAAGCGCCGAGATGAGCTGGTAGTAGTAGGCGTTGCGACGATCCCAGCCATGAATGGCACCCGCCGGCAGGCTGACTTCCGGCCGCTCCACCACCCGTTGCGCATCAAAGAACTGGATGATGCCGAGGCCATCGCACTTGGCGCAGGCGCCGTGGGGGTTATTGAACGAGAACAACCGGGGCTCGAGCTCGTTGATGCTGTAGCCGCACTGGGGGCAGGCAAATTTGGCCGAGAACAGCAACTCGGCGGCCTTGGGATCGTCCACGAACTGGACCTTCGCCACCCCTTCGCCAAGTTTCAAGGCTGTCTCGAACGACTCGGCGAGGCGGGACTGGTTTTCGGGATCGACCTTCAAGCGATCGACCACCACATCGATGTCGTGCTTCTTGTTGAGCGCCAGCTTCGGCGGATCATCGAGCATCACCAGTTGTCCATCCACCAGAGCCCGCACGAAGCCCTGACGGGCCAGCTGCTCGAGGATCTGCTGGTGCTCACCTTTACGGCTCTTCACCACGGGCGCGAGGATCATCAGGCGCGTCTCCGCAGGCAGCGCCAGCACCTGGTCAACCATCTGGGAAACCGTCTGGGCCTCCAGCACTTCGTCGTGATCGGGGCAGCGCGGCTCGCCCACCCGCGCGAACAACAAGCGCAGGTAGTCGTAGATCTCGGTGATGGTGCCGACAGTAGAACGCGGATTGTGGGACGTGGACTTCTGCTCGATCGAGATGGCGGGTGACAGGCCCTCGATGTGATCGATGTCCGGCTTTTCCATCATGGAGAGAAACTGCCGCGCGTAGGCTGACAGCGATTCCACATAACGCCGCTGGCCTTCCGCGTAAATTGTGTCGAAGGCGAGTGAGCTCTTGCCCGAGCCGGACAACCCGGTAATCACGATCAGCTTGTCGCGCGGCAAATCGAGATCGATGTTCTTCAGGCTGTGGGTGCGTGCACCACGCAGGTGGATGGTATCCATTGCGATGAAGTCCTGTGCAAGAGAGCGTCCAGGGAATCGGCTTCTTCAGCCGGGATGCTTACCGATCGAGCCCGGTCCGCAGTGGCGGGGGGAAACGGCAAACGGGTACTATACGGGCTCACAGTTCCCTGCGGCAAAGTCAAAATCCCCGTGTCTTCTCCCGATGCCATGACGCCCGTGGAGCGTCGTACCGCCATTGCGCTCGCCGCGGCTCTGTTCCTGCGCATGACGGGGCTCTTCATGGTGCTGCCGGTACTGGCCCTGTACGCAGACGAGCTGCCGGGCGCCACTCCACTGCTGGTCGGATTGGCCTTGGGACTCTACGGTTTTTCGCAGGCCGCGCTCCAGATTCCGTTTGGACGCTGGTCGGACCGCGCCGGGCGCAAACCGGTAATCGCCATCGGTCTCCTCATCTTTTCGCTGGGTGGCGTGATTGCTGCCTTTGCAGGCCACATCCTCACCGTCATTCTGGGGCGCACCCTGCAGGGTGCAGGCGCCGTCTCCGGTGCCACCCTGGCGCTCGCCGCGGATCTCACACGGCCGGATCAGCGCACCAAGACCATGGCCATCATTGGCATCAGCATCGGTTTCGCCTTCTCTCTGGCTTTCGTCCTCGGCCCTGTCATCGACGCGGCTTTCGGCCTGCGGGGGGTCTTCCTCACGGCGGCCGCCGCAGGCGTGGGAGCCATGCTGCTGGTGCTCTTTGCAGTGCCAACACCGCCGCCACCGCTGGCGATTGTCGTCACGCCAGCCGGTGAAACGTCTCACCACCTCCGTGCGCTCTATTTCGGTGTGCTCTTCCTGCACCTGGTGCTGGCGTCCAGCTTCGTTTCCATTCCGCTGGTGCTGGTGCAGGATCTTGCCCTGCCCAAGGCCGAGCACTACACGCTCTATCTGCCCGCCCTGCTGCTGTCACTGGTCCTCATCGGTCCATTACTGGGGCGTTCCCATCGCAAAGGCATCGATGCCCGGTTCTTTCCGGTGTCCATTGGCTGCATGGTCGTGGCGGAACTGATGTTATGGCTCATGCCCGCCACCTTTGGCGGCGTGCTGCTGGCCCTCACCCTCTTCTTTGCGGGCTTCAATTTCCTGGAAGCCATCCTGCCCAGCATGATCTCCCGAGCGGCGCCGGCCTCCAGCAAGGGGGTCGCACTCGGAACCTACGCCACGGGCCAGTTCGCCGGGACCTTCCTCGGTGGCCTGACCGGTGGGGTGGCCGCCAGCCTGTTCGGCACCCATGGGGTGTTCGGCGCGGCCGGCCTGCTCTCCATCCTTTGGCTTGTGCTCTCCCAGCAGGGCCTGCTCGCGCTCGAGGCGCCGGCCGAAAGCTGAGTTAGAATCCCCCCGGCAGCAAGGAGGCTGCATTCAAATCACCCACAAGGAGATCACACCCATGGCACGCGGACTCAACAAAGTAATGCTCATCGGCAACCTCGGCGCGGATCCCGAGGTACGCTACGCCACCGGCGGCAGCGGCAGTGCCATCACCAACATCCGGCTCGCCACCGCGGAATCCTGGCGTGACAAGGAAACCGGCGACATGCAGGAGCGCACCGAATGGCACCGCGTGGTGTTCTTCGGGAGACTGGCGGAAATCGCCGGCGAGTACCTCAAGAAAGGCTCGCAGGTTTACGTGGAGGGCAGCATCCGTACCCGCAAGTGGCAGGACAAGGAGGGCGCCGAGCGTTACACCACCGAGATCGTGGCCAACGAGATGCAGATGCTCGGCGGCCGCGGCGGCGTGAGTGAAGGTGGTGGCGGCAGCGCACCCCGCGAGGGCGGAATGCGCGGCGGGCGCAGCGACACTGGCGGCGGTGCACGTCGCGAAGAGCCTGCGCGGGACTTTCCGCCCGGCGGCGGCGATTTCGACGACGACATCCCCTTCTGAGGCCAGCAAGGCCCGCTTGATGGAAGGTCGCCAGGCTCTCCTTCGGAGGCGTGGCGACCCTCCCCTCTCTCTTGCCCTGCCTGAGGCCGCCGCATGAGCCAGTTCAGCTTGCTCGCCACGCGGCGCTTCTGGCCGCTCTTCCTGACCCAGTTCCTGGGCGCCCTCAACGACAACGTCTTCCGTTTCGCGCTCGTCATCTTCATCACCTTCCATGTGTCCATGCAGGCGGGGCTTCCGGCCAACCTGCTGGTGGTGTTGAGCGGAGGCATCTTCATCCTCCCCTTCTTCCTCTTCTCGGCACTCGCCGGGCAGCTTGCAGACAAGCATGAAAAGGCCTGGCTCATCCGGCGCACCAAACTGCTGGAAATCGGCGTGATGTGCCTGGGCGCGCTCGGCTTCTACCTGCAGAGCATGCCGCTGCTTCTGGCAGTACTGTTCCTGATGGGGACCCAGTCCGCATTCTTCGGTCCGCTGAAGTACGGCATCCTGCCGCAGCATCTCACGCCGAATGAGTTGACGGGCGGCAATGCCTTGATTCAGATGGCCACCTACATCGCCATCCTGGGCGGCGCGGCAATTGGTGGCCTGCTGGCCGCCTGGTCGGGTGAGAGCCCGCTACCGGCCGTAACTGGTGTGCTCGGCGTGGCCCTGCTGGGCTACTGGAGTGCCTGTCGGGTGCCCTCCGCAGCCCCCAGCGATGAGTCGCTGCAGGTGGACTGGCGGCTGCATCGCGCAACATGGGCCGTGTTGCGCGAAGCGCTTGCAACCCCCGCCAACCGGGTACTGCTTCTCACCATCTCCTGGTTCTGGTTCCTGGGCGCGACGTTCCTGAGCCTCGTGCCCGGTTATGGCAAGGCGCTGCTCAATGCGGATGAACAGGCGGTCACCCTGTTGAATGCTGCATTCACCATCGGGATAGGTTTGGGTTCACTGGCGTGCGAGCGGTTGTCGCGGGGCCGCATTGAGCCCGCCCTGATGCTGCCTGCAGCGCTGGGAATCAGCCTCTGTGGCGCAGGTGTTTTCCTGCTCGGCCTTCCGCTTGCGCCCGAAGATCCGACCACTCTCGCCAATTTTTTTCAGCGGGAAGCGGCGCGCGCAATATTTTTCACACTGGTCGCGCTGGGTGCCTGCGGCGCGATCTATGTGGTGCCCCTGACAGCGGCCCTGCAGGCTGCTGCTGCACCTACCCAGCGGGCACGGATCATCGGCGGTCTCAACATCCTGAACGCGCTATTCATGGTGGGCTCTGCGCTCTACACGGCCCTGCTGCTGCAGTTCGAGCTGTCCCTGCCCGCCATCTTCCTCATCACTGCAGGACTCAACGTGCTCGTGATGCTTGCTGCCGCCCACGCCGAGCCGGCTTTCTGGCAGCGCCTGCGGGCGCGGCTCGGCGCCTGGGAGGCGGAAACACCAGGTTGACCACCTCGCTGAAGTGCGAGACGAAGTCGAACTGGATACCGGCTTTGATATACGCCGGCAGTTCGTCGTAGTCCCCCCGGTTGGCGGCCGGCAGCAAGGCCCGCTTCAGGCCGCTGCGCTTGGCGGCAATGAGCTTCTCACGGATACCACCCACGGGCAGAACCCGGCCGGTCAGCGTCAGTTCTCCCGTCATGGCGCACACGATGCCCGGCGCTTCCGCGCGGGCCAGAGACAACAAGGCCGTCGCCATCGTGATCCCGGCACTGGGGCCGTCCTTGGGCGTGGCACCCTCAGGCACATGCAGGTGCACGAAGGATTCATCGAAGTATTTCGGATCGCCTGCATGTTCCCGCAGGTGGGCAGCCACGTAGCTGTAGGCAATCTCCGCCGATTCCTTCATCACCTCACCCAGCTGTCCGGTCAGCTTGAAGCCGCGGTTGAGCGTATGGACGAGGCTCGCTTCGACGTCCAGGGTTGCGCCGCCCATCGCAGTCCAGGCGAGTCCGGTCACCACGCCCACGCCGCGCTGGGGTGCTTCCTGCCGGAACACCGGATTGCCGAGAAACTCCTTCAGGTTGTCACCGGTCACCTGAACCTTGCCAGTCTTGCCTTCCAGCACGCGCAACACCGACTTGCGGGCAATCCGGCCCAATTGCTTCTCGAGGTTGCGGACACCCGCTTCACGGGCATATTCATCGATCACCTTGCGCAAGGCAGCGTTGCTGATGCCGAGCTGCGAGGGCTTGAGGCCTGCACGTTCACGCTGCTTGGGCCAGAGATGGCGTTTGGCAATGGCGAGCTTTTCCTCCCCCAGATAGCCGGACAGCCGGATCACCTCCATGCGGTCCAGCAGCGGACGCGGGATGGTGTCGAGCTGGTTGGCAGTGCAGACAAACAGCACCCGGGACAGATCGAAGCGCACATCGAGATAGTGGTCCAGGAAGCTGTTGTTCTGCTCCGGATCGAGCACTTCGAGCAGAGCCGAGGCCGGATCCCCCTGATAGGAGCTGCCGATCTTGTCGATTTCATCGAGCAGGATCACGGGATTGGCGGTCTTCGTTTCCCTCAAGGCCTGAATGAACTTGCCCGGCATGGCACCGATGTAGGTGCGTCTATGTCCCTTGATCTCAGCCTCGTCGCGCATGCCGCCGACACTGAAGCGATAGAACTCCCGGCCAAGCGCGGAGGCAATCGAACGCCCGATGGAAGTCTTGCCAACACCTGGCGGCCCCACCAGCAAAAGTATTGAGCCGGAGATCTCGCCCTTGAGCGCGCCCACGCCAAGAAACTCGACGATGCGCTCCTTCACATCGGCCAGTCCCTCGTGGTCCGCATCGAGCACCTGGCGGGCATGTGCGATGTCGATGTGGTCGGTGGAGTATTTGCCCCAGGGGAGGTGGGTCAGATGGTCCAGATAGTTGCGCGTGACGCCGTATTCCGGGGATCCGGTATCGAGCAATGACAGTTTGCGCAGCTCGTCGTCGATGCGGGTCTGGGCGTCCGGCGGAACCGTACAGCCCTCCAGACTCTGCCGGAAGCGATCCAGCTCGATGGCCTTCTCATCCTTGGAAATCCCGAGCTGCTGCTGGATCTCCTTCAACTGTTCGCGCAGAAAAAACTCCCGCTGCTTCTCGTTGACGCGCTCTTCGACCTTCTGGCGAATTTCAGTCTGCAATCCGGCGACTTCGATCTCACGCTGCACGAGATTGAGCACCTTCTCCATGCGCGCCAGCAGTGGAAGGGTTTCCAGCACCTCTTGCAGATCCTTTGCGTTGCCGCTGGTGATGGCGGCGGAAAAGTCCGCGAGCGGCGAGGCTTCGTCCGGGTTGAAGCGCTCCAGATAGGCGCGCAGTCCCTCCTTGTAGAGCGGATTGAGCGGCAGCAGCTCCTTGATCTTGGCGATGATGGCCTGCGCATAGGCACGCACGTTCTGCTTGTCTTCCACCGGCGCCACGGGATATTCGACCTGCGCGACATAAGGGCGCTCGCGCGAGATCCAGCTCTTGATCTCGAAACGCTGCAAGCCCTCTGCAATGAACTGGATACGACCATCACCCCGCATGGGCTGATGCATGCGCACCACCGTGCCGATGCGACTGATTTGCTCGGCACTGGGAATCTCCCCGTCACCGGCGGATGCATAGACGAGGCCGACGAGATGGTGCGGAGTATTCCCCACGCGCTCGATGGTTTCGCGCCACGGATCTTCGGGAATGACGATCGGCATCGTCTGGGCCGGAAAGAACGGCCGACCCGCAAGCGGCAGCAACAAGAGCTTGCCCGGCAGTGCATCGCCCAGCCGGGCTGGCATGCTGCCACTTTCAGCTGCGCCGTTCTGATCCACCACCACGCCCGGTGCTGCCGACAGGTTTTCTTCGCTCATGGCTGGCCGAACCTCAATGGAGATTCATTCCAGATGGGGCGCGACCCTTTTCAATTCAAGTCCGCAAGCAAAGGCAACAGCAGCGCAATCAGGGCTTCGGCAGAGGCGGGGCGATCAGCCGGTCGTTTGGCGAGCAGGCGATCGATGACGCCCTGATAGCGCGCGCAGTCGAGTGGCAGACGCGGAATGGGGGCATGCACCAGCTGGTAGATAAGGCCCGCGGCGGATTCGGCATGGAAGGGCTTGTGGCCCGTAAGCATTTCGAAGAACACGATGCCGGCGCAGTAGAGATCCGCGCGATGATCGACTTCCAGGCCCAACGCCTGCTCCGGCGAGAGGTAGTTGGGCGTGCCGAGAATGCTGCCACGGCGCGTAAGCCGCGTGGTTTCGTCGATACGACGTGAGATACCAAAATCCGCAAGAGCGAGGCTGTCATCCGCTCGAAACATGATGTTGCCGGGCTTGATGTCCCTATGGACCACCCCGGCCGCGTGAATCACCTTGAGGCCCTCGGCGATATGCAGGAGGTAGTTCAAGGCATCCGCTGCGGTCACGCCCTGTTCTACCCGTTGCTTGAGGTCGCCGCGCGTGAAGAACTCCATCGCGATGTAGCCATAGTCGCGGGTGAAGCCGTGGTCGCGCAGGCGCACCACGTGCGGACTCTCAAGTCCCGCCAGAATTTTCGCTTCACGCGCAAAACGCTGCGCCACCTGGGGATCTATGATGCGTGAGGTGTCGATGATCTTGAGCACCAGCGTCGCGCGGTTGTCCAAGCGCTCGGCAAGATAGACGCGTGAGGCTTCGCCCTGACCGATGAGGCGCACGAAACGGTAGCCGACCCCTTTGCCATCGGGGGTCTGCCGGGTGAGGGCTGGCAGGGCTTGCCGGTAGATGGAAGCGTCCTGGCGCGGAGATCCGGTTCCCCGCGCCTTGACCATGCGATGAAGCACGGCAACCGTCCGCAGCGTGGGCAACTCGGCACGATTGACACAGGCTGCGGCCCCGCGCTCGAGCGCGCGGACTTCCGTCACCGGAGAATCCACATCCAGTACCAGTAACACGGGAGGGAAGCCGGCAGCCTTGCCATGGCGTTCCAGCCAGGCCAGACCGTCATCGGGCGTGCCGAGCCGGTTGCCGAGGATCAAGGCGTCATAGAGCGACCAGTCGAACTCGTCGCCGGGCTCGCCCTGCTGCTCGGGATCGTATTCCGTGACTTCGATGTCAAGAATGGCGCTGGCGATGATGCGGCGAGTCCGCGCCATGGTCTCGCGCGAGCCGTCCACGATGATCAGTTTCAAAAAACCTTCCTCCCGCTCCGCGGAGCACTCCCCGTGGTCGAGGTGGAAAAAGGCTCTTCACGGCAGACACGCGGATGTTGCCTGAATCTTCCTGAAGAAGTAACCGGCATCTCTCCGAAAGCCACGCGTTTACAAGAGCTTGGCGCGACCTTGCTGCATTCGGGCGGACCGCGGGTCAGCCTTTGGAACTGGACAGTGTGCGTCATACGTACTAACAATATTCCTGTTGGACTCAAACACGGAGGGTCATCATGGCCGGCTCCGAATCTTCGGTCACACGTTCCGCCCGCCTCGGGCTGCGCGCCACTCCCGAGCAGGAAGCCGTACTGCGCCGCGCCGCCGATGTCGCGCACAAGTCACTGACGGACTTCATTCTTGACAGTGCCTGCCGGGCAGCCGAGCAGACCCTGCTCGACCAACGCTTGTTCATGGTCTCGGGAAGCCAATATCAGGCCCTGATGGATCTGCTGGAGCAGCCTGAGCGAGCCAATGACGGGCTGCGCGACCTGTTTTCGCGCAAGTCCCCTTGGAATGCGGGATGAGCTTGACTGGCCCGGAACCCCTTGGGCCGCACCATGGACTCGAGGGCGTCGATTGCGGCAAGCAGACGCTCCATGATTGGCTGGTTCGCCATGCCCGGCAGGCGCAGGGCAGCGGCTCCGCCAAGACCTTCGTCGTCAGTGAAGACGGTCGAGTGGCCGGCTATTTCAGCCTCACTGTCGGACAGATCGATTCGCTGGATGCGCCGGAGCGCATTCGCAAGGGCATGGGGCAATATCCGATTCCCGTGGTGATTCTGGCCCGTCTCGCCGTCTGCCTGCAGGATCAAGGTCGAGGGATCGGCATCGGGCTGTTGCAGGACGCCATCCGCCGCACTCTGTTGATCGCCGACCAGGCTGGAATACGGGCGATGCTGACCCACCCGATTGATGAAGAGGCGGCGCGGTTCTACACCCAGTTTGGCTTCATCGGGTCGCCGCTGCGCGAGCAACAGCTCTTGCTGCTGCTGAAGGACGCTCGCCGGTGGGCGGGATGACCCTGCGCATCAAGCTGAAGATGTCGACCATCCACGGCTGAGGTCTGCGAAGAACCCAAAAAAAAGGGCTGCATGAGCAGCCCCAATACGCTGGTGACGGGACAAGCCCGTCTTACTCACCCACGGAGATCGTCAGTGCCCATGCCGTGCCAGCAGCGCACGGCCCTTTCGGGTCACAAATCCTTCATCGCTCACCAGACCGGAGCGCACTGCAATGTCGAACAGGCCATCGGTACCGGTGCGGGGCAGATAGACGGTTCCGTCCCCGTAGCGGTGGGCCAGAAGCCCTGCCAGTCGACCTTCGAGTTCCTGCGGTGCCTGATTCACGTTCATATTCGTTCAAGTGCCTCTGACCGGAGCTATCGGCCAAAGGTGTCAAAGCTTTAGTTCAGTGGCGTGCAGCCTACCAACGTAATTCTTTTTGTCAAGAATACTTTTCAAGTTTTTGATTTAGATGGATTTGAAGTGCCGCTGAGGTGGGGTTTGGCGAGGTATTCCTCGCTTTGCATCTCGGTGAGACGGCTGGCGGTGCGGCGAAAGGAGGGGGCAAGCCGGGTGCCTTGGTAGAGGGCATCCGGGGCCGTGTCGGCGGAAAGAAGCAGATTCACGCCCCGGTCGTAGAACTCGTCCACCAGGTTGATGAAGCGGCGGGCAGCGTCACTCTGCTCGTCGGTGAAGCGGGGAACGCCCGAGATGAGGACAGTGTGGAAGCAGCACGCAATCTCGATGTAATCCCCGGTGCCGCGGGGCCGATCGCAAAGCTCGGCGAAGTCGGCCCAGGCCACGCCATCGGCCCGGGCACGCAGAGGAATCACCCGCCCCTCGAGATCGATCTCGGCGGGTTCCTGTGCGGCACCCTGGGTGAGCGCCGCGAAACGCTGCGCCAAGGCGGACTCGGCGCTTTCATCGGCCGGTGTGTAATAGGTGGCGGCCTGGGTCAAGGTGCGCCAGCGATAGTCCACTGCACCGCTGAAATGAAAGACATCGAGATGCTGCTTGATGAGCGCGATGGCGGGCAGGAAACGATCGCGTTGCAAGCCGCCGCGGTAGAGATCATCCGGCGCCTCATTCGAGGTGGTCACCAACGCCACCCCGCGTTCGAACAGCGCCGCCAGCAACTGGGCGAGCAGCATGGCATCGGTGATGTCCACCACATGGAATTCATCCAGACACAGCACGCGCATCTCGCGGGACCAACGGTCCGCCACCTGCCGCAGCGGATCCTGCATGCCCCGCAGGTGACGCAACTGGGCATGAACGTCGCGCATGAAGCTGTGAAAGTGCACACGTACCTTCAAGGCGTCCGGCAGGCATGCACAGAAAGTATCCACGACGAAGGTCTTGCCGCGGCCCACGCCTCCCCATAGATACAAGCCGGGCGGCGCGGCCATGCGTGACCGAATACGGCGCGTGAGCCACGCGAATCCCGAATTCTGTTGCGTCCCGGCAGAGAGCAACTCCTGATGCAGCTGCTCCAGTCTGGTGAGGGCTGAGATCTGATCCGGATCCGCCTGAAAATCGGGTCTGGCGCTCTCGGCGCGATAGCGCGCAAGCGGAGTCATGTGGGAAGAAGGTGGCTTCATGGCAGGGGCCGAATCCTAAAGAGGACGAGGCATTTGCGCCACGCCCTGCACAAGAAAGCCAGGAGACGCCGGACCGGATGGGCTCAAAAGAGGGAAAGTTGGGCGGCATTCCGTGCAGGAGGCCGGAACAGCGCGCAATCCAGCGTGCGCCGCACCGTGTTCAAGCCGGCTTGCCTGCACACGCGCGAGAAACGCTGGGCGAGAAGCTCGGCCACCGGACCCGAGCCACGCATGCGCTGGCTGAAATCACTGTCGTAATCCTTGCCTCCCCGCTGTGCCCGCATCAGGGACATCACCCGCCCGGCCTTCAAGGGATAGTGTTGCGCGAGCCAGGCCTGGAACATGGGGTTGATCTCCTGCGGGAGACGCAACAACACCCAGGACGCAGCTTCAGCGCCACTTGCCGCACCAGCCTCGATCACGGCCTCGAGTTCGTGATCGTTCAGACCCGCAATGACTGGCGCAAACATCACACCGACCGGAATCCCCGCTGCAGTGAGTCGTCGGATGGTTTCCACGCGCCGCGTCGGCGCCGTCGCGCGGGGCTCGATGCGTCGTGCAAGGGCGTGGTCGAGTGTGGTGAGGGTGATCCAGACCTCCACCAGCTTGTGGGCCGCCAGCTCGCCGAGCAGGTCCATGTCGCGCTCCACCAACCCACCCTTGGTGATGATCGTGCAGGGGTGCCTGCTCTCCACCATCAGCGCCAGCAGTGCACGGGTAATCCCGAATGAACGCTCGATGGGCTGATAGGCATCCGTGCTCACGCCTATTGCCAGCGGTGCACATCGGTATCCGGGTGCCGCCAGTTCGCGTCGGAGCACCTCGGCCGCATTGGTCTTTGCAAACAACCGGCTCTCGAAGTCGAGACCCGGCGAGAGATCCAGCCAGGCATGGGTGGTACGGGCATAGCAATACACACAGCCGTGCTCGCATCCCCGATAAGGATTCACCGACTGGGAGAAGGGCACATCAGGCGAGTCGTTGCGCGTGATGAGCGAACGGGCCTGCTCCTCGGTGACCGTGGTGCTGAGCTTCGGCGGCGCTTCATCGCCGGTGCCCCAGCCATCATCGAAATCCTCGCGCGCGGTCGCCAGATAGCGGGGCTGGGGCGCAATCACGGCACCACGCCCCTTGGTCACCCGGGCGGTGGGGCGCGTGCCTTGAAGCGGCTCGTCTGTTGGCTCGTTGTCGTTCATCACACCCTCCCCCGCCACCCGCCGCTTGCCTTTAACCAACGGTATCGCTGATCGACGGTACCGCTGCCAGTGGCTATCATGCCACTCGTTTTCACGGCCACGGATTCCGCCAAGGAAGCTCACGGAAACTGCATGAACAGCCTGTCGAATGTGGCGATTGCCGCGTCCTCCCCGGTCTCCCTGCTGCTCGTGCTGACCGGCGTCGCCCTGATCGTGATGCTGGCCCTGCTGCTCCAGCGCACGCGCGCACTCCGTGAATCGCAGTCACGCCAGGAGCAGCAACTGCTCTCGCTCGAAACCCTGCGCGGCGTGGTGGAATCGCTCGCACAGCACACCCGCGAACACCAGCATCAGGGCAGCGCGGAGGCCAGTCGCCTGCGTGAGAGCCTCATCGAGCGCACCGAGGCCGTGCGCTTGGCGGTCACTCAGGATCTGGCCCGGCAGAAGCTGGAACTGAATGATCAGCTCGCAGCCAGCAGAACCCAGGTTGGCGCCGCCATGAATGAATACCAGGTTGCCTTCGAGGCCCGCCAGACGCAGGCCGTGCGCACCCTGCACGAAACCCTGCAGCAGGGCTTTCAGGCCCTGCACCAACAACTGGGCGAAACCCTGCAACGCAATGCCGGTGAACTCGGCCAGCGGTTCGAACTGCTGACCCGCTCCACGGACGAACGGTTGCGCGAGATCAGTGGCCAAGTGGACCGTCGCCTCACCGAGGGCTTCGAGAAGAGCACCCAGATCTTTCATGACGTGATCAAGCGTCTGGCGCTCATCGACGAAGCACAGAAAAAGATCACGGCATTGTCCGGGGATGTCATCAGCCTGCAGCAAATCCTCGCCGACAAGCGCTCGCGCGGCGCGTTTGGCGAGATTCAACTTGCATCGCTGGTCCGCAACGTGATGCCGGAATCCGCCTTCAGCCTGCAGCACACCCTGGAGAATGGCCGGATCGCCGACTGCATGCTGTTTCTGCCGCCACCCACCGGCTCGATAGCGATAGACGCCAAGTTCCCGCTGGAAGCCTATCGCCGCATGACCGATTTCGCCGCTCCGGAAACCGAGCGAAAACAGGCGGAAAGGCAGTTCAAGCAGGATATCCGCAAGCACATCAAGGACATCGCGAGCCGCTACATCATCCCGGGCAAGACCGCCGATGGCGCCATGATGTTCATCCCGGCGGAGGCGGTCTTTGCCGAGATCCAGGCCCACCATGCGGAGCTGGTGGATGAGGCGCATGCCGCACGGGTGTGGCTGGTCTCCCCGACCACGCTCTGGGCGGTGCTCAACACGGCCTGTGCGGTACTCAAGGATGCCGCCACCCGTGAGCAAGTGGACATCATCCGGGAGCACCTCGGCCATCTCGGCAAGGACTTCAACCGCTTCCGTGAACGGATGGATCAGCTGGCGCGGCATATCGAACAGGCCCACGAAGACGTGCAGAAAGTGAATATCTCCGCGCGCCGGATCACGGACCGTTTCCAGCGCATCGAACGGGTGGAAGTGCAGGGCCCGGCCGAACGCCTGCTCGAAGAGCCCCTGCCCTCCGATGAGGCCGCGGTGTGATTCAGATGCCGTTCAAGTCATCTGCGCTTGAATGCACGCAATATTCCAACGGTCAGATGACGGCGATGCACTTGGAGAGGATGGAACAAGGACAGCGATGAACAGGCTTCTGCAAGGAATCATCTTCGACGTGGACGGTACGCTCGCCGATACGGAAGAGGTACATCGCCAGGCCTTCAACCTCACCTTCGCCGACTTTGGTCTGGACTGGGAATGGACGCCCACGCTCTACGAGCAGCTGCTCTGTATCTCCGGAGGGCGCGAGCGCATGCTGATCCACGCCCGTGAAGTGGCTCCGGCGCGCGCGGCCGATCCGCAATTTCCCGATTTTGTCCGCCGTCTGCACGAAGCCAAGACCGCGTGCTATGCCGGCCTGCTAAGCTCGGGCGGCGTGCGTCTGCGGCCGGGCGTGGAGCGGGTGCTGCATGAGGCGCGCCGCGAGGGCTTGAAGCTGGGTATTGCCACCAGCTCTGCGTGGTCCAACCTTAAGACACTGCTGGACAACAACCTGCCCCCCGAATGGCCCAGCTGGTTCAGCGCGATTGAAACCGCGGACTCGGTGACGGAGAAGAAGCCTTCTCCTGCTGTCTATCAGGCAGTGATCCGCCGCGCACAGTTCGAGCCGAGCCGCACCTTGGCGCTGGAAGATACCCAGAACGGTTTGAAGGCAGCGCGGGCGGCCGGTCTCACCACCGTCATCACCGCGCACCGCTTCACGCGCCATCACAGCTTTGAGGGGGCGGCGGCGGTTCTCGATGGACTCGGGGATGCGGAACAGCCCACCGAAGTGATCTTCGGTCCACCCTGCGCGCAGGGTTTCGTGGATCTGCGCTATCTGGTGGGACTGATGTCGCGCGGGGAAGAATCCATCCCCGGACCAGTCCAGGGGCGACTGAGCTACGGCTGAATCGGGATTCGCGTTTCTACTTGATGACCAGGAAAGCCGCCTGATTGCCCCGGTGGACGCGCAGCACCAGCTGGCCCTGGAGTTCGCCTACCAGAGCCACGAACTCGTTGACGCCGCTCACCTCCTGATTATTGACGGCGGCAATCACATCTCCCGGCCGCAGCCCGGCCTGGAAGGCGGGCGAACGCGGCGAGATTTCCTGCACGACCACGCCGGACAAATTGCCATAGGCCGGATGTTCTGGGCCGAGATCCTGCACGGAGAGGCCCGCCAGACGCTCGTTACGCGGTGACTCCGGGCTCGCGTTGGCGGTCATTCTGGCGCCGACCTTTGCCGAGACGCGCAACCGTTTCCCATCGCGCAGTACATCGAGCCTCAGATCATCTCCCACCCGCATGAGCCCGACCGTGTTGCGCAGATCTGTCGCATCGCGAACGGCTTTGTCGTTGACGGTCACCACCACGTCCCCTGCCCGCAAACCTGCCTTGTCCGCCGGCGAGCCGGGCACGATGTTCACGAGCACTGCGCCACTCGCATTCGGCAGGCCGAAGGCTGCCGCGAGATCCGGTGTGAGATTCTGCATCTCGGCACCGAGGAAGCCCCGGTTCACCTCACCAAATTGCACCAGTTGCTCCATCACCCGTTGCGCCATGTTGATAGGGATGGCAAAGCCGATGCCGATGTTGCCGCCGCTCTGCGAGTAGATGGCGGTGTTGATTCCCACCAGCTCACCGCGCAGATTGACCAGCGCCCCACCGGAATTGCCGGGATTGATGGAGGCATCGGTCTGGATCAGGTCTTCGTATCCGGTGATGCCGAGCCCACTGCGTTCGAGCGCGCTCACGATGCCCGAAGTCACGGTCTGTCCAAGACCAAACGGATTGCCGATGGCGACCACGAAATCGCCCACCCGCAAGGCATCCGAGTTCGCACTGGCCAGGGCCATGAGTTTGTCGGCCTTGATCTGGATGACGGCGAGATCGGTTTCAGGGTCCGCGCCAATCAGCTTGGCCTTGAATTCCCGTCCGTCCGTGAGCTTGACCGTAATGGCATCCGCGTTGGCGATTACATGGTGGTTGGTCAGCACGAGACCACGGGACGCATCCACGATCACGCCGGAACCCAGGCTCTGCGTCTTGCGCTGGTTGGGCATGTCCGGGATGTTGAAGAAGCGCCGGAAGAAGGGGTCTTCGAACAGGGGATTCATACGCAGCTTCACATGCCCCTCGGTGGAGATGTTCACCACGGCGGGTGTCACGCGTTCCAGCATGGGCGCGAGTGAGGGCAAGGGCTGACCGCCGACTGCGCCGGGCAGTTGTGCCAAGACGGGCACGGTGAACGCCAGCAGGAGCAGCAGCAGGATGCAGGTACGTGTGTTCATGGATCTCCGAAGAATTTGGGGCGAGGCAGCCGGGTTCAGATTCTGGCGGCCACGGTGGTCATGACCTTGGCCTGCAGGCGCATCGCCCAGCGCACTGGCAGGGGCAGCTCGGCGGCCCCCAAGCGGCGGGCAGTGGCCGCGTGACGGGCTTCGTCCTGCCGCATCTGCTTGACCACCCGGCGACTGGCTTCGTCCTTGGGCGAGAGTCGCGCGAGGTGGCCCGCAAGATGCTCACCGACCTGGACCTCGGTCTCCTCCAGAAAGCCCATGCTGGCCCGATCGCCGGCAAGGCCGGCCACGGCGCCGAGCGCGAACGCGCCTCCGAACCACAGCAGGTTGAGTCGGCTGGGCCGGGATTCAAGCTCTTCCAGGCGTCGGGCACACCAGAGCAGGTGATCCTCTTCTTCCGCTGCCGCCGCCTCCAGGGCTCGCTTGCGCACAGGGTCCTGTACCGCCAGGGCCTGTCCGAGATAGAGCGCCTGGGCGCACACCTCGCCCGTGTGGTTCACCCGCATCATGGCCGCCGAAGCCTCCCGTTCGGTGGGCGACAACGCGGCAGGATTGCACTCTTCGGCAGGATAGGGCCGGGCCGGGGCCCGGTCGGCCCCTCCGGCCAAGGTGCGCAAGGCCTGATCGAGGCCTGTGATGAGGGTGTCCAGAGGCGAGTGGGCAGGACGGGACATCGGGCAGACTCCGGGCAGCAGGACCAAGGAGAAAATCCGCGGCAGAGTACCATGAAAACAGGCGGATACCGAGTCGCGTTTCATTGACAAGCGCAGCCGGGCTCCGATACATTGCCCGTCCTTTTCGCAGGGCCATCCCATGAAGACTTTTTCCGCTTCCCCATCGACGGTGAAACGCGACTGGTACATCGTCGATGCCACCGACAAGGTTCTCGGCCGCCTTGCTTCGGAAATTGCCCGCCGTCTGCGCGGCAAGCACAAGCCCGAATTCACGCCGTCCTTTGATACCGGTGACTACATCATCGTCCTGAACGCGGGCAAGGTACGGGTCACGGGCAACAAGGAAAAAGACAAGTTCTATCATGACCACTCGGGCTACCCGGGCGGCATGAAGTCCCAGAGCTTCGAAAAGCTCAATGCCCGTCATCCTGGTGAAGCGCTGGAACGTGCGGTCAAGGGCATGCTGCCCAAAGGTCCGCTGGGTCGCGCGATGTTCAGGAAGATGAAGGTCTACGCCGGCGCAGAACACAATCACGCCGCACAGCAACCGCAACCGCTGGAAATCTAAATGGCGACCAACACCTATTACAGCACCGGCCGGCGCAAGAGCTCTTCCGCCCGCGTCTTTCTTGGCCGTGGCACCGGCAAGATCACCATCAACGGTCGCAGCTTGGAAGACTACTTCGGCCGCGTCACCGCCCAGATGATGGTGCGTCAGCCGTTGGAGACCACCTCCACGCTCGGCAACTTCGATATCAACGCCACCGTCACCGGCGGCGGCACCACCGGCCAGGCCGGTGCATTGCGACTCGGCATTTCGCGCGCGCTCATCTGCTACGACGAAACGCTCCGCAGCCCGCTGCGCACAGCCGGCTTCGTCACCCGCGATGCACGCGAAGTCGAACGCAAGAAAGTCGGCCTGCACAAGGCCCGCAAGCGTCCGCAGTACAGCAAGCGCTGATCCGGTTCTCCTGGGGGATCGTCTAACGGTAGGACAGCGGACTCTGACTCCGCCAGTCTAGGTTCGAATCCTAGTCCCCCAGCCACCTTCCGCTTTTCATCGAGAGTTCGTGACCCGCCTATCTGCAGGAGGGACTCTTCCATGAACGAATCCAGAATCCAGTACGAAGTCCAACAGCGCGTAGCTGTGATCAGCCTCTGCAGGCTACCGGTCAATGCGCTGGATCATCCCATGCTGGATCAACTGCACGCCGCGCTCAGGCGCGCAGATGCGGATTCCGGCGTGGGTGCCATCGTGCTCACCAGCGCCATCCGCGGCATGTTCTGCGGCGGGATGGATCTCAAGATGATCGCAGCGAACGACACCAGCTTTCTGCGCGACTTCGTCTACAAGCTGTACATGGACACCATGAATCTCCAGTACGCGCTGCGCAAACCGACCATCGCCGCCATCAATGGTCCCGCCCGCGGTGCGGGCATGACCCTTTCAATCAACTGCGACATGATCATCGCCGCAGACGACATCGACGTTGGCTACCCGGAGATCGATATCGGCCTCATTCCGGCCATCCATTTCGTGCATCTGCCGCGGCAAATTGGGCGCCATCGAGCCTTCGAACTTCTATTCAGTGGCAAACCGATCCCCGCCAC
>VGUA01000040.1 GCA_016874535.1 Gammaproteobacteria bacterium | reverse complement strand
GGGCGTCGAGCTCAAGATCACCGATGACGACAATCGCGAATTGCCTTGGGATGGCAAGGCCTCCGGTGCGCTCAAGGTGCGCGGATACTGGGTGTGTCGCGACTATTACCGCCTGGATGGCACCGGCGGTGCACATGATGCCGATGGCTGGTTCGCGACCGGCGATGTGGCAAGCATCGATCCCAACGGTTTCATGCGCATCACCGATCGCGCCAAGGATGTGATCAAGTCGGGCGGCGAATGGATCAGCTCCATTGATCTGGAGAACACCGCCATGGGTCACCCGGCGGTGGCGGAAGCTGCCGTGATTGGCGTCAATCATCCGAAGTGGCAGGAGCGGCCTCTGCTGGTGGTGGTGCGCAAGCCCGGCGTGGAAGTGAGTGCCACCGATCTCCTGCAGTACTTTGATGGCAAGGTGGCGAAGTGGTGGATCCCGGAAGACGTGGCTTTCGTGAATGAGTTGCCACACACCGCCACGGGCAAGTTGAGCAAGCTCGAGCTGCGCAAGCGTTTTGCGGAGTACCGTTTCCCGGGGACCTGAGGAACGGCGGCGGCTCATAACACATCCCGAACGGCCACAAGCAGCGTTTCGTCGCGCTTTGCGCGACGCCTTCGCAAAGATGAAAAAAGCGGTACCGATCTTGCGCCAGATGGTTTTATGATTCGCGCCGTCCGGCCTGCCCGGACAGGACGAGGGGAGTCCAGGGTGGACTCCTCCCGCCATACACCCGCGGGGTCCACAGTGGCCCAGGTCAGTGAGCGTGACGTATGAGCACATCCTCCTCCCCCCGAGCGCACTCCACCTCAGCTACCCCTCCTGCCAACGGCACGATTGCCGAGGTGGATGGCAAGCGCGTGGTGTTCTTCGATGGTTACTGGATCCGGCACTACGATGTGCCGGCGAATGAAGAGGCGGCGCGGCGTGAATTGATCGATCAACTCACCAAGCGCGTCTTCCACCATACCGAGCCGGGCATCAATACACCGGGTTACAAATTGCAGTCTGCTCGCGCGGCCTACGAGCGACAGACAGATCCGCGCCGCCGCCGCGTCAATGCCGCCATGCTGGCCGGCGCGCTGCTTAACCGCGGTTCGGACATCTTCAACATCATCTTCGAGCTGAAGCAGCGCGGCATCGAAATCGCCTACGACAACGAACTCCTGCGTGAATGCGAAGCCTGCTTCCTTGAAGCCTTCGAACTCGGCAAGCAGGTCCTGCATTACAGCGGCGAAGAAGGGCTGGATGAACTCTGGGGCGAACCCTTGAAGGCCTTCTACATGCCCATCGCTGATTTCTATGAATCCCGCTACATCAAGGTGGCGCTCTCGATGTGCGCCATCGACCAGATTGCGGACAAGCTCACCTCAACCTTCAACCAGTTCCCGCAGTTCAAGGGACTGGATCAGCGCGTGGCCGCCTACGCCCGTGCCGCCAAGCTCGAGAGCGAAACCATGAAGACCGATCCGGCCATCTTCGATGTCTGGCCGGAATTCGTGGCCTGTGGCGATGAACTCCAGGGCTTCGAGCCGCGCGTGAGTGCGCCGGAAATCCACACGCCGATTATCGCGCGCGGCCTCGAACTCATCCGCGAAGGCAAGAAGATCATCGAATGGGTGGCGTTTGCACGCGTGCCCATGCCGAAGACCGCCCGCAATTTCGTTGAACGCTGCGATGACTTTGTGGTGCAAATGAAGGTCTCCCAGGTCGCTTGATGACGCGTCGCTTCGACGCGGATTTCCTCATCATCGGCGCGGGGTTGGTGGGCCTCGCCACCGCATGGAAGCTCCTCTGTGCACGCCCGAATGCTCGAGCTCTGGTGCTCGACAAGGAACACGCGGTTGCCACTCATCAAAGTGGGCGCAACAGCGGTGTCATTCATGCCGGTGTCTACTACGAGCCCGGTAGTCTCAAGGCCCGCTTCTGCCGGGAAGGCCTGCAAGCCACTTATGCATTTTGCGCGGAGCACGACATTCCCCACGCGCGCTGCGGCAAGCTGATCGTCGCCACCAGTCCACTGGAAGTCCTGCGCCTGAAAGCGTTGGCCGAACGCGCCCGCACCAACGCTGCGGCCGTGGAGTGGCTGGATCAGGCGGCCTTGTCGGAGACGGAGCCCGCTGTGACAGGGCTCGCAGCCTTGCGGGTGGACGACACCGGCATGGCGGACTATCCCGCGATGGCGCGCGCGCTTGCGACACTCGTTCAGAATGCAGGCGCGCGCATTGAACTGGGTCAGACCGTGCAGTCCGTGCGGGAACGCAGTGAGGGCGTGGAGGTGCAAACCCCAGGTGCCGCGTATTCGGCCCGCCATCTCATCGTCTGCGCCGGCCTGCAGGGCGATCGCCTGGCGCGTCAGGCAGGGCTTGCGCTCGATTTTGCGATTGTTCCTTTCCGGGGCGACTATTTTCGCTTGCACGATGCCCGCAGTTCACTTATCCGGCACCACATCTACCCGGTGCCTGATCCCGCCCTGCCTTTCCTCGGCATTCATCTCACCCGCCTTGTCGAGGGCGGCATCTCGGTCGGGCCCAGTGCCATGCTGGCCTTCGCGCGCGAGGGTTACCGGTTGTCGCATTTCAATGCCCGGGATCTGCGCGACATGGTGCTCTTCCCCGGGCTGTGGCGCGTGCTCGGACGCCATGCCGGAGCGGGCTTGCGCGAACTCGGGTGCGCTCTCAGCAAGTCCCGCTATCTGCGCGAGATCAGGAAATACTGCCCCTCGGTGGAACTCGAGGATCTGCTGCCGCATCCGAGTGGCGTTCGAGCCCAGGCCGTGAGCCGCGATGGCCGACTCCTGCATAATTTCCTCATCCGCGAAACCGCGCATGCCACGTTTGTCTGCAATGCGCCGTCCCCGGCCGCCACAGCCTCGCTACCCATTGGCGCGGAAATCGCCCGCCTCGCGCTCCGGCACTGAGGGCCCTGCGCAAGCCGATCGACCGCGCCAACTGCCACCCATCCGCGCTCTGGGGTAGACTGGGGATTGCCTCAAATCCTCTGGAGACTTTTCCCATGCAGAACGCAGTAGTCATCACCGGCGCAGCCCGCACACCCATGGGCGGCATGCAGGGCGAACTGGCCGCGGTGACCGCCCCGGTGCTGGGTTCCACCGCCATCAAGGCCGCGCTGGAACGCGCCAAGGTCGACCCGGCCACTGTGGATGAGACCATCATGGGCTGCGTGCTGCCGGCAGGTCTGGGTCAGGCCCCGGCCCGCCAGGCTTCCATCGGCGCGGGGATCCCGAAAAGCGTGCCCGCCACCACCATCAACAAGATGTGCGGCTCCGGCATGAAGGCCGTGATGTTCGGCTGGGACGCCATCATGGCCGGCCACAGCAAGCTCATCGTCGCCGGCGGCATGGAGAGCATGACCAACGCGCCGTATCTGCTGCCCAAAGTGCGCGCAGGCATGCGGCTGGGCCATGGCGAGTTGCTCGATCACATGTTCTTTGATGGTCTGGAAGATGTGTACCAGCGCGGTCGCCTCATGGGCACCTTTGCGGAAGACTGCGCCCGCAAATACGGCTTCACCCGCGAAGCCCAGGATGCCTACGCCATTGCCTCCCTGAAGCGTGCGCAGGCCGCCATCACCTCCGGCGCGTTTGCCACGGAGATCACCGCCGTGGAAATCGCCGACGGCAAGGGCACGCGCCTGATGTCCATCGATGAACAACCCGGCAAGGCCAAGCTCGAC
The DNA here is from genome assembly GCA_016874535.1 of Gammaproteobacteria bacterium. GTDB lineage: Bacteria > Pseudomonadota > Gammaproteobacteria > CAIKBL01. Next base: position 19,449 of record VGUA01000040.1, on the reverse strand, counting down.
AAGATCCCGCAGCTGCGTCCGGCCTTCGCCAAGGACGGAACGGTGACCGCCGCCAATTCGAGCTCCATCTCCGATGGCGCCGCCGCCCTCATCCTGAGTTCCGAAGCCCATGCCGCCGCAAGCGGACAGAAGCCGCTCGCCCGTATTCTTGCCCACTCCTCGCACGCACACGAGCCGGGCTGGTTCACCACCGCGCCGGTGTCCGCCATCCAGAAACTCATGCAGCGCGTGGGCTGGAAAGACCAGGACGTGGATCTCTACGAAGTGAACGAAGCCTTCGCCGTGGTCGCCATGGCGGCCATGCATGATCTCGGCATCGCGCACGAGAAGATCAACGTGCGTGGGGGTGCCTGCGCACTGGGGCATCCGGTAGGCGCTTCCGGTGCGCGCATCATCGTCACCCTCATTCACGCCTTGCGTGACATGGGCGGCAAGCGTGGCGTGGCCAGCCTCTGCATCGGTGGTGGTGAAGCCACGGCCGTGGCCATCGAACTCATCTGACCGCGAATCGCGAACAACAGCACAGGGGAGTCCAGCATGGAAATCAAAGGCAAGGTTGCCATCGTCACCGGTGGCGCTTCCGGTCTCGGGCAGGCCACCGCGGAGGCTCTGGCGGCCGCCGGTGCGCACGTCGCACTGTTTGATTTGAACGACGAAGGTGGCAAGGCAACGGCGGAATCACTCGCAGGTAAGGCGCGCTACTGGCGTGTCAACGTGACCGACGAGAACGAAGTCAAGGCTGCGGTGGCTGAGGTGGTTGCGCACTTCGGTGCCGTGCATGTGTGCGTGAACTGCGCCGGTATCGGCTCCGCCACCAAGACGGTGAGCCGAGGGGAGCCCCATCCCATGGAGCTCTTCACGCGCATCGTGAACGTGAACCTGCTCGGCACATTCAATGTGCTGCGGCTCGCCGCGGCGGAGATGGTGAAGAACGCGCCGGAAGGCATGAGTGGCGAGCGCGGCGTCATCATCAACACCGCCTCCATCGCAGCTTATGACGGGCAGACGGGCCAGGCTGCCTATGCCGCGAGCAAGGCTGGTGTAGTGGGCATGACCCTGCCCATTGCGCGCGATCTCTCCCGTGAGGGCATTCGCTGCGTCACCATTGCGCCCGGCTTGTTCGAAACGCCCATGGTGAAGGGCCTGTCGGACAAGATTCGCGCCGGCATAGAAGCCCAGCTCGAATATCCCAAGCGCTTTGGCCTGCCGGCGGAATACGCCAAGCTTGCTTCGCACATCGTCGAGAATCCCTATCTCAACGGGGAAACCATCCGTCTCGACGCCGCGAGCCGACTGCCGCCGCGCTGAGGCCGGCAGAAGCCAGGAGCACCCATCGGATGGAGTCTCGTGCACGGGGGTACCGCTCCTGAACACGCCATCCGATGGACTGCTGCGATGTCCATGGTCACTCAAGACCGCGGCAGAAACCGTCTACCATGACAAAGAGTGGGGCGTCCCCGTGCGGGACGATTCCAAGCTCTTTGAGTTCCTGATTCTTGAATCGGCCCAGGCCGGCTTGAGCTGGAGCACCATCCTCGCCAAGCGTGAGGGGTATCGGGCGGCCTTTGCCGGCTTTGATGCCTCACGCGTGGCCGCCTTCAGCGAGAAGGACGTGGCACGTCTGCTCCTCGACCCGGGAATCGTGCGCAACCGCGCAAAAATCGCGGCCACTATCTCCAACGCACAGTGTTTCCTCAAACTGCAGGCGGAGGAGGGGAGCTTTGCGGAATTTGCCTGGTCATTCGTGGGCGGAGCGCCCCGCTTGAACCACCCAGTCCAGGTGAGTTATGTGCCCGCTGTCACACCGGAATCGGAAGCATTCGCCAAGGCGCTGAAGCAGCGTGGCTTCAAGTTCCTTGGGCCCACTGTCATGTACGCCTTCATGCAGGCCACGGGCATGGTGAACGACCATCTGGTGTCCTGCTTCAGACATCCCCAGCGGGAGCCGTGAAGGTCGCGAAACAGGGTGGAGGTTGCAGTCTGGGGTTTGCGTCCCCGACAGGAGAGAAGGGCGCGGCGACACAGGGACTGAGTGAAATCTGCGGGGCGAGAAAAACGGAGTGACCGGCTGGCGGCCACTCCGTTGGCGTCGAAACTCACTTCTGGGCGACGGCGACGCGAGTGAACTTGCCGTCCTTGATCGCGATGGTGGTGGAGCGGCCACCCAGCAGCACCAGTGAGCCGTCCGGCATTTCCACCGGCGTGCGCAGCCAGGAGAGCAGCTGCAGCTCGGAGCGGTCGGCCACCTTCCACTTGTCGCCTTCCATCACACCCACCAAGCCCACAGCGCCGGCCACCACCGGCTTGCCATCGGCGGTCAGGGTCACGCCGAACACGCCTTCAGTGCTCGGAGGCGTCATCTGGCTCCAGGTCACGCCGCCATCCTGGCTGGCACGCACCACGCCCGCGGCGCCGGTGAGGTAGAGCCTGTCGCCGTCTTGCACGCCAGCGATCCAGTACGGGGGTTCCGGCTCCTTGGGGGTGACGAGCGCATCGCGACGCACCCAGGTCTGGCCGTCGTCACCGCTCTGCAGAACCATGCCGAACTCTCCCCCCAAGGTGAGATTGGTTCCATCGAAGAGCACCACATTCCAGCTCACGTCGCCGGCACGGAAGGCCGGTCCCGGCGCGAACTTGAAGGAAATGGTAGGCGCAGGAGCGGAGTCCAGCGTGTTGACGAACTGCACGAAGCCTTCATCCGGATAGAGCGCATAGTCCGTGTCCACCACCGCAGGCTTGCCGTTCACCGTGCCACTGAATTCCACGGTATCCATGTTCAGGTTGCTGACCCCGAAGTACCAGTCGCCCGGATCACCGGCCGGAATGGTCAGCTGCGGCTGGGTCACTTCCTCGATGGTGACGTTTTCCCAAGTCCTGCCGTCCGAGGTCTTGGCCAGCATGCCGCGGCCACCCACCGCCCAAGCCTTGCCATTCGCTGCCGCGATGTCGAGCACCGGCTCGTTGTATTCGGAGAGCGAGCCGACTTCCGTCACCGTCTTGCCATCAAAGAGGTACACCTTGCCGGACGAGCTGCCGAGCAGGACTTCGTTGTCCGACCACCTCTCAAGCGCCGTGAAGTCCTCGTTGGGCACGTCGGCATAGCGGGTGAGCTCTGCACCCTCGGCGGTCATCTTGAGCAGCCCGAGCAGCCCGTGGGTGCCGGCAACGACGATGCCTTCCTGGGAGGGCAGGTAAGCGCCATCGACGAAATCGACGACCAGCGGAGCTCGATGGTCAACCTGCTCATCCTCGGCCGCCATGGCGGTGGCGCCAGTGCCCAGCGAGGCGAGCAGGATCATCGAGCCCAGCGTGCGGCCCTGTACGCGGTGGATGCGGTCTTTATTCATGCGTGGAAGCCCTGAGAAGTGAATCTTGATTCAGGCACCCCGAGCGGGTGCCTGGCGTGGTACCGAGCGTGGAAAACATGATTTACGAAATCCCCCCGGAATCAGCGCCATACCATACCAACAAGGATGGCGGCCTCACAAGCCGCGACAGGGCGGTATCGAAGCCGAGATCCGGAGACTGCACGCTGGGCGCTCAGGCGTCGAGCGCGGCGTATTTGCCACGGTAATAGAGGAGGGCTTGCAGTTCGTCTGATGCCGGCAGGCTGAGCGCCTTCACATGCCCGACGATGATCTGATGATCCCCTCCGGCATGGATTTCATGCACCGTGCATTCGATGGCCATCAATCGGCCGTCGAGCAACGGGCTGCCCGTCGCGCCCTTGGCATGCGGCACCCCTTCAAACTTGTCCGGCCCCTTCTTGGCGAACCGGTTGGAGAGGTCCTGCTGGCCCGAGCTGAGCACATTGATGGCGAAGGCGCCGCTGCGGCAGATGGGCTCCAAGGTCTCGGACTTGTTGTCCACGCAGATGATGAACAGGGCCGGATCCAGCGACAGGGAGGTGATTCCGTTCATGGTCAGGCCGTAGGCCTTGCCGTCCGTGTCGCAGGCGGTGATCACGGAGACGCCCGTGGCCCAGTAGCCACAAGCCTTGCGGAAGTTGTCGGACGTGAGTTCGGTCATGCGCGGTTCTTTCCTGCTGGGTGTTCCGGAGGGGGCGTATTGTGGTGCGCCGGACCAGCGCCCGCCAGCCCGGACTTTTCCTAACGCTGTGACCATATTTACGACCTCTGACTTTCAACTCAGGTGCAAATCGAGTCGTGATGTTGCATCGAAGCAACACTGAGTGCATTTCCGCCTCAAATTTACGCTGGAAACTGTTTACCCAATACCACAGTGTATGGCAGACTCCGGGCGTGCTGGGCTCCGTCCGGGGAGGACGCGTGCTTCCCGTGCACGGATCTTCGAGTATTTGCTTGAGCGTTGTTTTGAGGGGAGAGGCAGTGGCATTACCACCGATCAAGAATTCCAGGGGCATGCGGCTGGCCAACTGGATGATGGACAAGAAGTGGATCACCTTCCTCATTGTGGTGCTGCCCACCGCGCTGATGGGCTGGGCAATCCCCAGCATCGAGGTCTACTCCCGCTTCGCAGACCTGCTCCCCGCCAAGCACGAATACATCCAGGATTACAACCGCATGAAGCAGACCTTCGGCGGTGCCAACGTGGTCACCATGGCGCTGGAGGTCAATGATCCCAAGGCCGACATTTTCACGGTCGACACCCTGCAAAAGGTGAAGATGCTCACCGAGCAGGTGGACATGATCAAAGGCGTGAACCACTACCAGGTGGCCAGCATCGCGCACCCCAAGATTCGCCGCATCCGCACCACCGCGGGTGGCCTCATCAAGTCCGAGTCAGTGCTGCCCAAGGATCTGCCGACAGATCCGGAAGCCATGAAGAAGCTCCGCGAGGAATCCTTCAACAATGACATCGTCTACGGCACCTACATCTCGCAGGATGGGCGCGCCGCGCTAATCTTGGCGGGCTTCGACGAAGAGCGCCTGAACTACACCGAAATTCATACCCGCCTGCAGGAACTGAAGGCCGAAGTGGAGGCCGATGGCAAGACCTCGCTCTATGTGGCGGGCGAGCCCATGCTGAAAGGCTGGATTTACTACCACTCCAAGGAGCTCGCCACCATCTTCGGCATCACCGGCGCCGTGATGGTGTTCTTGCTCTTCATCCACTTCCGCTCCATCTCCGGCGTGGTGGTGCCCATGATCGGCACCTTGCTGTCCGCCGTGTGGGGCTTGGGCTTCGTCGGCTGGATGGGCTACAACCTCGATCCGCTGGTGCTCGTGGTGCCCATCCTCATCTCGGCGCGTACCGCCAGCCACTGCGTGCAGTTCATGGAGCGCTACTACGACGAAATCCGCGTCGGTCGCGACAAGGACGCCGCAGTGCGTGTGTCCATGGGCGAACTCATCGTGCCCGGCTCCATCGCCATCTTCACGGATGCGGCGGGCCTGTTGGTGCTCGCGGTGTCCTCGATGCCCATCATCGCCAAGCTCGGCTATTTCTGTGCGGTGTGGTCCGCCAGCAATATCATCACCGTGGCCGTGTTCGTGCCGCTGATCCTGTCCCTGCTTCCTGTGCCGGGCGTGAACAAGGACGAGGAGCACAAGCACCTGCCGTCCCGCATCATGAACGCCGTAGGCGTGTTTCTGATCGGCAAGAAAGCCACCGTCAGCATCTTCGGCGCGACGGCCGTGCTGATGGTGTGGTCCGTGTACTACGGCTGGGCGCCGCCGCTGGGCGAAAGCAAGCCCGGCTCGCCGATTCTCTTTGCAGATTCCGAATACAACATCGCGGCCGCGCACATTGCAGATCGCTTCGCCGGTGCCAACCAGTTCAGCATCTATTTCGAGGGCGATGAGGCCCACAAGATGAAGGATCCGGAAGTGGTGGCCATGATGGAGGAATTCGGGCGCTACATGGCCGATACCTTCAACTACGGCGGCACCCGCGAGATTCCGCACCTTGTGCGCTCCATCAATCGCCTCTACCACTATGACGATCCGCGCTGGTCCGTGATTCCGAAGGACCAGAAGGACATCGGCAACACGCTGTTCATGTATGAGGCGGGTGCGGCGATGCCGGGCGTGATCCTCGAGTACATGGATCTGGAGGGCAAGACCGCAAACTTTGTGGTGTTCTACAAGGACGCCACCGGCAAGACCGTGCACACGGCGGTGGATGCCGCCAAGGCGTGGCTCGCAGAGCACAAGGTGGAAGGTGTCACGCCGCGCTTTGCGGGTGGCATCATCGGCACCACCGCTGCCGCCAATGAGGAAACCAAGGCCTCGGATCTTAAGATGACCGGCCTCATCATCACACTTGTGATGCTTGCGGTCATGCTGACCTACCGGTCTTTCCTGTCCGGCATCCTGGTGCTCATCGTGCTGGGCCTCGCCGTGATGATGAACCGTGCGTTCATGACCATCCGCGATATCGGGCTCAATGTGAACACCATGCCGGTGACGGCGGTGGGCGTGGGCCTGGGTGTCGACTATGCGCTCTACATGCTGGACCGCATCAAGGAAGAGGTGAAGCACCGCGAGCTGGACGACGCCATTGTGGTGTCCATGCGCACCACGGGCGCTGCGGTGCTCTTCACCGCCGTCATGGTGATCGCCGGCATCATCTACTGGATCCCAGGTTCTTCACTGCGCTTCAACAGTGAAATGTCACTGCTGCTCTGCCTGCTGATGATGAGCAACATGGTGGGCGCCGTGACCGTGATTCCGCTGCTCGTGCGCGTACTCAAGCCGGGCTTCGTGATGAAGGGACAAGTGGACACTCACGTCACCGCACAGACTGCCGGACAGGGCAGGTGGGTGGCGGGCAAGGCCACCTGAGTTTTGGAGTATGGCGGCGGGGCAACCTGCCGCCCGTTTGATTGGAAGGGGAAAACAAATGGGAGATAACGCGATGAAACGCACTTTACGCGCGTTCTCGATCGGTGCAGTCGCCCTGTCGTCGTCGTTCCTTGTGAGCGCACCGGCAGAAGCCCGCATCCAGATCGATGCGCTGGGTGGTGAAGTAGAAATCAACGGCTTCCTGTCGTCCGAAGCGCGTGCGCGCGTCGGCGGTGGCGAGTCCTACCTCAACCAGTGGATACAGAGGCTGCAGATTGAAGCTTCGGCCAACTACGAAGACGTGGGTGTGTTCGACACTTTGTCTTTCGTGACCGTTGTCCGTCCGGAGTTTGATGCGGCGTACTACTACGGTGATGACATCGCCAGTGGCCGGCATCGGGGGGGCGACAAGCCGTCATACATGGGAAGCCCGTTTAATTTCCAGACAGACCCAGTAGGATTTGGCGGCTTCGACTATCTGTGTAATGGAGTTCCCGGCTTGGAGAACGGCTCTGGGTGTTTTTCCACAGGTGGTATCAATAAGTTCGTGCAGCAAGGCCTGTGGAATCCGGCAGAGTTAAACAACTTCGAAGTCATCCTCAACCGCGCAGCGAACGGCACCCAATTCGGCGCTGCGAGCGCGCTGTCGGGTGATGCGCAGCTCTCCGGCTTCCCGTTGTTTGTGCCTCTGGACGGCCGCGAGCTGGCTTGCCGCCGTTGTACCAATGTCGATAACGATCTGCTCGATATCGCCATGAACAACAATGATTCCACCCGTCTCTATCCCTTCCGCGAACTCTACGTGGATGCGACGGTGGGTGACTGGTGGTTCCGCGTGGGCAAGCAGCAGATCGTATGGGGCAAGACGGACTTCTTCCGTCTGCAGGACATCATCAATCCTGTGGATTTTGGCCAGCACTTCTTCTTCGATTCCTTCGAAGACATCCGCATTCCGCAGTGGATCGCTTCCGCACAGTGGAAATTTGGTGACTGGGGTCCGACCACGGATAACGCCATTCAGTTCGTGTGGAACTTCGATGAATTCCAGGGCATCGGCCTTGGCAATCCGTCCGGTGGCTGGGCACATCCCTTCGCCAAGGAAAAGGGTACCTTTGCCGCGTTCAACCATTACTTCAGCGTTGAGCCGTGCCTTGGACCAAATTCTTTGGCATTGCTTCAGGATCCCGCATCTAACGTCACTCCTGACGCTTTCTGCGGGTCGCGGGGCCCCGGTGACCAGCGCGCGCCGTCCGGTTTCGGCCAGCCGGTCGGCCTGAGCTATGAGGACCGCCCGGAATACGAGTTGGGTAACACCGAAGGCGGCGCCCGTTGGGAATTCCGTCTCGGCGAACTGCATTTGGCCTTGTCCGCCTACAGTGCGTTTAATGACGTCCCGGTGTTCCGCTTCCATAGCGTGAACGTTGCCCAGGGCCAGTTGGATCCGGGCCTTGTTGCAGCAGCAAATCCCTGCGGCGAAAGCTTCCTTCAAAATGGAGCGGTCTATAACGGAACCGCCTGCAACGATGAATTGATCTTCGCGTACGCAGAGTACTTGGCCACCGATGGCGGAGCCGGTGTTGTCCCTATCACGGTGATGGATCCCAACCAGGCAATTCAAGCCATCGCAGCCGGCGGCGGCCCCAATGCCGCGCTGGCTCAACAAGCCCTTGATGAGGACAACGCTGCCTTGTTCTATACGGGTAGTGCCAGTGGGCTCGCCGTTCTCGGTGGCCAGACCGACATTCAGTACCAGCGTTCGCAGACTCTTGGTCTGTCGTTCGACTACTTCGAGTCCTTCACGGGTACGGTGTTCCGCGTGGAGTCCTCGGTCACCATCGATGAGCTCGTCAACAACACCCGCAAGGCCAACTGGGTGGACGAGAGCGAAGTCATGCGCTGGTCTATCGGTATCGACCGTCCAACCTGGATTAAGTGGCTGAACAAGGACCGGACTTTCTTCCTGTCCACCCAGCTGTTTGATACCTGGTATTTGGACCATGAAGGTGACAAGCACACCGGTTACTACACCGATGAGCACAACTTCATCTGGACCTTCTTCTTCATCGGCAACTACATGCGCGACCGCGTGACGCCCTTGGGCTTCCTGGTTTGGGAAGAAGCCAGCAACTCCTGGGTGGCCGGTTTCAACACCGAGTGGAAGATCGACAACCACTGGTCCGTCAAGGGCGGCCTGCACACCATCTGGGGTGGCAACGAGAACTTCCGCCATGATTCCGGTCCGTTCAGCACCTTCGTGGTGCCCTTCGGTGCCAATGGCGTGGGTAACAACTACGCGCAACACTCGGTCTTCGGCGCAGCGCATGAAGGTATCGGCGCCCTGCGTGCCAACGACGAGCTGTTCTTCCAGGTGAAGTACCAGTTCTGATAACAGGTCAACAGACCCAGGTCCCCGGCAGCGTGAACCTGTTCCCGCCGTCGGGGCACTCAAAGCTCAAGAAGAGGATGAGGACAACTACATGATAAAGACATCTTTGCGTTTGGCAGTGCTCGCCGCGCTGGCCGCCCAGCCGCTCGTCGGCAGCGCGTTCAGCCCGGAAGACCACATGGCCTGGATCAAGGCCAACCAGGAAGCCCAGCCCCAGTTCGTTGATGGCGACACCATCACTTACGATAAGGCTGACCTCGTGCGCCCCTTCATTCCTGCCGAACAGCAGGAAACTGTGCTGTTCGAAGGCATGGACATGAAGATCAAGGACGCCGGGGACGTCTCCCCGACAGATTCCTACAAGGCGGCCACTGAGAAATTCGCCGGCCAGGCCACCATCGCGGCTGACGGCGCCATTGAAAACTACACCTCCGGTCGTCCTTTCGACCCGGCTACCTTCACGCCGGGCAGCGAAGAAGACGGCTGGAAGTGGGTGTGGAACTGGATGTATCGCTGGCAGTCCGCGGGCCTCAAGGTCAACGAAGTGCACTGGGTATGGGTGCGCGAAGGTGGTGAGCACAGCGGCCATGACATCATGACGGCCGATGGCGGCCAGTACAAGCAGTACTACACCGGTGGTGGCAACTTCGAGCGCGTGCTCGCCGGCCCCTACCAGCGTGTGCTGATGTCCGGCCGCGCTGATCTGCCGGACACCAACTACCGTATGAACAACGGCGAAGGCTTTGCCAAGAACACCAATTTCCGCGAATACACCGGCTTCACCTCGCCGTTTGACATCGCGGGCACGGCGTTCCTGATTCTTCGCTACGACGATCCGCGCAAGCCGGACGATTCTTGGGCCTATATCCCCAGCCTCCGTCGTGTGCGCCGTATCTCCGTGGAAGTGAAGTCCGACTCCCTGCTGGGTACGGATCACACCCTGGAAGATTTTTACGGCTTCAATGGTCGTCCGCTGGAGCACAAGTGGCAGTACGTGGGCACCGCCCGCATTCTGGCCGTGGCCCGTTCCCGCACCCGCGACACCATCTACTACGGCCCCAATGGCTGGGCGCCGCTGGACGACTGGGCACTGCGCACCATGGACGTGGTGCAGATGTTCCCGCAGCGTACCGGGCACCCGTACTCCACGAAGTTCATCTACTCGGATCGCGAGTCGGGTGAATCCTTCTACGCCAATGCCTTCGACAAGGCCGGCGAACTGTGGAAGGTGTGGCAGATCCAGAAGGTGTGGACGGAAGATCCGCACTTCAAGGAAAGCCCGGTCATCAAGCAGGATCCCACCCCTGAGGGCACCCGCATGCTGGCCTTCCAGAGCATCAACGTGATCGACCTGCAGAACAAGCGTGGAACCCTGGTGCCCTGCCGTGGCAACAGCTTCCCTACGGTCGAGCTGTCTGATGTCAAGAAGACCCACGACGTGAACTATCTGACCGAGGGTCGCTAAGACTCCCGTTCGGACTCACGTTGCACCCCGGCGTTGCCGGGGTGTCTAATAGGCGGGCTGCCTCGGCAGCCCGTTTTTTTTCGGCCGCTCCAATGCGTTTCACGGGAATCCCCATGCTGCAGACATCACCAGTCCGTCCCCATCGCGGGGCTGATCCTCGGGCCGCCCGTGGACCGATGCTCGCGTTTTTCGGCCGCACTCCTTTGGGAGCTTGCCGTCGGAGCGCTCGTAGTTCCTTTCCTGCAATCATCGAGCTTTTCCGTCGCGGGGCAGGCGTTATTTTTGTGCACTGTTACGCTTTGATCTGGGCCACCCATGGCGCCACTCCTGCACTTGTTGAGCGTTCCATCCGGGGGGCTGGCATGCGTGCCGCAGCCGTGTGTCTCCTGATGCTTGTAGCGCTGGCTCCCCAACAGACGACGGCGGGCGGCCTGCCTTCTCCTGCCACCAAGACAGAGAACCCCTCGGCAGACGCCCTCTTCGGCAGCGCAGTGCAGGTGGCCGAGGCCAGTTTCAAGGCGGGGGACATCTACGACCGCCTGCTCGCCGCCGGTACCTTGGCGGAGACCGGCCACGGCCCGGCGCTAGAATTCCTGAAGACGTATCTCGCGAGCGACGACCTGGTCTTCAAGCGGGCCACCATCGATACCTTGCTCGCCAGCACACATCCTCTTGAGCTTGACTTGCTTTTCCGCGCGGCCGAGCGTGACCCTGCGACCCTCGGACTGATGATGGAGTCTCTGGCCGCCACGCCACGGGCGGACATGGAAGACCTCATAGCCGAAGCCCTCCGCGAAGGCAGCTCCTTCGTGCGTAAGAATGCCGTGCAGGCCATTGCCCGCGGACGGGTGGAAGGCCTGAATGATCAACTGCGTGATTTGATCGCCGACGACAGCACCCACGAGACGGTACGGGCCTACGCCTATTACGCGCTGGTCTCTCTGGGCGATGGCAAGGACGTCTCCGATCGGCTGTTCGCGCTGGTGAAATCCGAACAGGTGGAAGAGCGCGAAGTGGCCGCCATCGCCATGGGGCTCTACTCCGCCAGCGAGACCGGAAAGCGCCTGAAGACATTGATGGCAGACCGCTCCGATGAACGCGTGTCGCTCGCCGCCATGGCGAGTGCCGCAGGGCAGGGGGATGATGAAGCCATCGGCCGCCTCATCAAGGGCGTGGCCTACGGCCAGCCCATGGAATCCTCCATCCTGGCGGGTGCGCTGAAGCGCCTGCCGCCCAAGACTGCAGCGCAGATCACGGAAGTTCTCATGACCTGCTGCAAACTCAGTGCGGACGCCGCGACGAGGGTACTGGAGTCGTGGAGCGCCATTGAGTCCGATCCCGCGCCGGTCTATGTCTGGGGACTCGCGCATGAGGAAGCGGATGTCCGCCTCCAGACCACCTGGCTCATCGGACATCGCCGCGATGCCGCAGCCCTCGCCATGCTCGCACCTCTGCTCAAAGACGAGGATGCCGGCATCCGCACCATGGCAGCCTGGTCGGTGGTGCAGTGCGTAGGCGCACAAGGCACCCTCCTCTGAAATTAGTGACAGTTACCCTATTTCCGCGAGAATGCACAATTGACGGTGATTACGTGGCTGGCGGAAATAGGGTAACTGTCACCAATTCCGCGGCGGAGGAAATAGGGTAACTGTCACCAATTCTGCGGCCCCAATCCGGCTGAGATGGACTCCTGCCAACAGTCATCACTACCGTGGGAAATAGGGTAACTGTCACCAATTCCGCGGCACCAATTCCCGGAAATAGGGTAACTGTCACTAATTTATGCCCGGCTCCAACTATCTGAGGACATCACGCATGCAAGGTTTTGATATTCGCCGCAGCGCCGGCTGGCTCGCCGCCACCACGGGTCTGGCCCTCTGGACGACTGCGGCTCTCGCGGGCGACTTCGACCTGGACCTCGCTCAGGTACAAGAGCTTTCGCCGGAGCCAGGCACGGTGATCTCCTCCGCCAATGTTGCGGAATATCGTCAGGTGCTGGATCCGGATCTCGCGGATCTGATTGCTCAGGACTGGTATGCGATTACCGTCGGCGAGCCGGTGTCTTTCGACCCGCACCCCAACTTTGTGGCCGCCACCCAGCAATATGGTGGGCAGGCGCAGCTCGGCGACGCAGACAGCCAGATCCTGAACTACACGGCAGGCCGACCTTTCCCGGGTGAACTGAGCAATGAAGACCCCAGGGCCGGCGAAAAGCTCGCCTGGAACATGCGCTACGCCTTTGCCGCAGACAATACCATCATCCCGGAGATGTACTGGGGCTACCGCGATATGCGCAGCCAGTCCATCGAGCGCACGCTCACCTTCAACGCCCAGGGCATGCGCTACATGTATCGCCATGTGAATGATCCGGTGCCGGCGCTGCCGAAGAATCCCTATGCGGTGTACAGCGCCATCACGCTGGAAGCCGAAGACCCGACGGACGTGGAAGGCACCAAGCTCCTCATCTACTACAACAGTGATGACAACGCCGAGGAGCAGGGTTGGATGTATGTGCCTAACCTCCGGCGCGTGCGGCGCGTCGCCACGACCACGCGTACGGATTCCTTTCTCGGCAGCGACATCATGATCGAGGACTTTCTGGGCTACACCGGGCGCATCAAGGACATGGAGTGGAAGTTCGGTGGATCTACCTGGATCCTGCTCCCCATGTACCGCCACGATCTGCAGCAGCACGCGGCACAGAAGGCACGCAAATACGACTACCAGTTTGTGGAATTCACGGGGCACTCGGGCTGCTTTCCGCAGGTGAGCTGGCAATTGCGCAAGGCCTACGTGCTGGAGGGCAAGCCGCGACGGGATGATCACCCGCTTTCCAAGCGCTATTTCTATGTGGATGCGCAGACCATGTCGCCGATTCTCGGCAAGGTCTATGACCGTGCAGGCACCTTGTGGAAGATGCTGATGGCGGGCCTCGCGCATCCGGATTACCACCTGGCGGAAAACAAGGGTAGCGGCGCGCCGCTGCTGGATTCCTCGGCTGCGATCGATCTCCAGAACAAGCACTGCACCACCTTGCAGATGGTGACGGTGACCAATCCGGGCAAGCTGAGCCCCAAGGATTTCGAGCCCAGTGCGCTGAACACCGGCGCACGCTGAGCGCGCACTTTTCTACGCACACTTGAGGGAGCACCCGCACCCATGAATCCGCAAGCCTTTCTCGGCCAGTTGTTTGATCTTTCCACGCGGCACGTGCTGCTGACCGGCGCTTCCAGTGGCCTTGGCCGCCATTTCGCACGCACCCTCACCCGCGCAGGCGCTCGCGTGGCGCTGTGCGCCCGTAGCACAGACAAGCTCGAAGCGCTGGCGGCGGAAATCCGCGCCGAGGGTGGGCGTTGTGAGGTCTATGCGCTCGATGTGCGCAACCGCGATGACATTCGGGCCTGCGTGGCGGCAGCAGAGGCGGTCGCGCCAATCGACGTGCTGGTGAACAACGCCGGTATCGCCATTCCCAAGGCCCCGCAGAAGCTCACGGATGAGCAGTGGGATACGGTGTATGAAACCAATCTTCGAGGGCCTTGGGTGCTGGCGCAGGAAGTGATCAAGCATCGCCTGGCGGATGGTCGCGGGGCGAGCATCATCAACATCGCTTCTGTGCTTGGCATCCGCGCCATCGGCCATCTTGCGCCGTATTCGGCGGCCAAGGCGGGCCTCATCAATCTGGGACGGGACTTGTGCGTGGATCTCGCCACCACCGGCATTCGCGTGAATGCGCTGGCGCCGGGTTACTTCACGACCGAGATGAACGATGAATGGCTGCAGACACCTGCGGGCGACCGCCTGCGCAACCGCATTCCCGCCAAGCGGTTCGGAGATCCTTCAGAGCTGGATGGTGCGCTGATCTATCTCGCTTCGGATGCCTCGCGCTACATGAACGGAAACCTCATCACCGTGGATGGTGGGCATACCGCCAGTCTCTGAGGTCTCAGGCGCTCCACATCACCAAGCCCCAGTCGAGCACCTTCTCCTGCTTCATCGCGCCTTCCTTGTCGGCGCGATGGGCAAACGCTTCCACCGCGAGATCGAGCAGCGCGCCGCCCTGAGGCACGGCAGTGCAGTCCACCACGGTGAATCGCGTGCTGATGATGTCGCCTTCCAGCACCGGCCCCACGTGATTGCAGTGCCGCCACGCCACCATGTGCAGCACATTGGGCAGCGCCCGCTGCACTTGGGCCAGTGCGAAAGAAATGGTATGACCGCCATACACCAGCCGTTGCCCAAGGTAGCTGCGGGTGGCATCCGTATGCGTGTAGGCGATATTGAGCGACATGCGCACCAGCTCTGGCGCGCAGGTCACCGTGTCCTTGGGGCCGATTTCAAACACATCGCCCTTCGCCACCACGGGTGACTTGAGACCCGTGATGTCGCAGGCCAGCGGCGCGAGATTCCAGCCAGTTGGCAGCGCGCCCAGCAATTCCTCCAGTGCGAAGCTGTTGGGAATGCTGTCGAAGCTGTCGTTGTGGCCGGTGTTCGCCTCCGTATCCTTGCAGGCGATCATCGGGCAACGCCAGAAATGCAACACCACCTCGTCGTGCTGGTTGACGGTGGTCATCTCCAGCACCACCATACCGGTCGCTGCGCGGCCAGGCTTGATCGCGTTCTGCTTCAGGCCTATCACGCGGGTGGTGGTGTAGAGCGAATCGCCGATGAACACCGGCCGCCGCAGCAACACACCCCGATAAAAGAGATTGCCTTTCACGTGCTGCGAGGCGTAGGTCGTCTGCCCTGCGGCAAGGTGCATGGCGAGGTAGGGATGACACACGCCGCGCGCGTCCCCCGTGACCTTCTGCGCCAGATGGCGATCGAGCGGCAGGCGCATGCGATCCCCGAACAGTGCGCCATACATCGCGGCGTGACCTTCGGTCACGGTGATGGAAGGGGCGACGAAGGTCTGGCCGAGGAAGAATTCCTCGAAATAGGGGCCGTCTATCAGGTGGGTTGCCACGGGACTCGAACTCTCAGGTTGGCAGGCAACGATCAGCGGATCGCCACGGGGTTGATGATCATCTGCACCGCGCCGGTCATGCGGGCGGCACCGAGCACGAACATGAATTCGTAAGCGCTGTCCTTGGCAAGCTCGCGCGTGTCCATGTTCTCCAGAATGTAGATGCCGTTCTTGGTCAACAGGACCTGATGCACGGGGAAGGCTTCGCTCGCATCTTCAGAGGGCAGTACTTCCAGCGCCCAGGTGTCGCCGCCCACCGCCATCACTTCCTTGCTTGCGAGATATTCCGCGCCGCCCTTGCCGAGACCCGGCTCACCCTTGTTGTAGAGCGGCAGGTCAGTGGTCATGAGATCCATCCAGCCGGTGTTGAACAGCACCACATCACCGCGCTTCAGGGGCGTGTTCTGCTTGGTGGCGCAGGCTTCGATTTCCGTCTGATTGAAGACCTCACCCACGTCCAGTCGGGTCTTGCCGGCGCACTTGGCCATATCCAGCATCACGCCACGGGTGACGAAGGGGGGCAGGGCATGGGTACCGTAACGGGTAAGCCCATCGGGTTTCATGAAGTCATTGCCATGCACACCGTTGTAATAAAGCTGGTCGATGCCCGCGTGCCCCAGACCGTCGATCTGCGAGCCCACACCCACCCAACCGTTGATAATGTCATCGGCGTAAGTCATCTTGTTGGCACCCAGCGACTTGCCGGAGAGTTGCCCGGGCGCGAGCACGATCACATGCAGATTGCGCGGCGGATAGGCTGGCGTCTGGGGATTGGATTCGATGGCGAGACGATAGGTCTTGCCGGTCTTCACCAGCTTGGCCGCTTCCAGCGCAAGATCCGGACTGTTCAGGTTGGCAGAGCCCAGGGTGTCGTCCTTGCCCCATTTGGAGGGGTACCAGTGATGCTCATCGGCCATGGCGTGAGACACGCATGCGGCCAGTGCCAAGGCGCAGAATGTTTTCAGTGTCATGTTTGCTCCCCTCCGTTGTTGTAATCGGAACCCACCGTCGTGGGACCCATCTTATGAGAACTCGCGGCGGATGGCCGCGCTGTGCTCGCCAACGGCAGGCACCTGGCGTGGCGTCTCCTCATGGTCGCAGACCCGTCGCACGAAGGTGGCCCGGCGGTCACCGCTCAGCACGTCCTTGGTTTTCAGTGCCGGATGCGACCACACGTCTTCCACGGTGTTGAGCCGGCCCCAAGCTATGTTGCCCTCATCCAGCAGTTTGGCAAGGGATTCGCGGGTGTGCGCAGCGAAGTGCTTCTCGAGCTCCACCTTCAGCGCCGCGCGGTGGGTCACGCGGTCGGGAATGCTGTTGAAGCGCGGATCACTCGCAAGTTCCTGCACGTTCAGAATCCGGCACAGATCCAGCCATTCGCGATGGTTCTGCACGGCGATGATGATTTGCCCATCCGAGGTAGCATAGGCGCCATAGGGCGCAATCTGGGGATGGTCGAGGCCAGTACCCCGGACGAGCCGTCCACCATACTTGTAGAGCGCCATGGGCACACTCATCCATTCGCTCAGTACATCGAACAGCGAGATATCGAGGAACTGCCCACGTCCCGTGCGTCCGCGTTCGAGCAGGGCGCGGAGGATTTCGCTGTAGGCGGTGAGCCCGGTGGAGATATCGCAGATGGAGATGCCGCAGCGTGTGGGTACGCCGTCGGTGCCGGTGACCGAGCAGAGCCCGGCTTCCGCCTGCACCAGGAAGTCATAGGCTTTCATCTCGGCCAAGGGACCTTCGTTGCCGTAGCCAGAGATGCTGCACATGATGAGGCCGGGGTTGTCGCGCGCGAGGTCTTCATAACCGAGGCCCAGCCGGTCCACCGCACCGGGACGGATGTTCTGGATGAATACATCGGCCCGAGCCAGCAGCCGGCGCAGCAGCGCGAGGTCGTCAGCTGATTTCACATCCAGCACCAGCGATTCCTTGCCCGCATTGAGCCACACGAAGAACGTGGACTCGCCGTTGACCACGGTGTCATAAGCGCGGGCGAAGTCCCCTTCCTCGCGTTCTATCTTGATGACCCGGGCGCCCGCTTCGGCCAGCAGCCTCGCGGCGTAAGGGGCCGCCACGGCCTGCTCCAGGGAAACAACCAGTACGTCAGTCAAAGCAGCCATGAATCACCGCAGAACAAAAGGGTTGGGGACATCGGCCGCGGTGGAGATCCACACACTCTTGGTCTGCAGGAACTCCCGCATGCCTTCGAGGCCGTTCTCCCGACCGAGGCCGGATTTCTTGTAGCCGCCGAACGGCGACAGGTAACTCACCGCGCGGTAGGTGTTGACCCAGATGGTGCCGGCGCGAATGGCGTTGGAAACCTTGATCACACGCTTGATCGATTGTGTCCACACCCCGGCAGCAAGGCCGAAGGCGATGTCGTTGGCGATCGCGATGGCTTCCTCTTCCGTCTTGAAGCGGAGAATGGACAGCACCGGGCCGAAGACTTCCTCCTGCGCGATGCGCATGTCGTTGGTCACGTCACCAAAGATGGTGGGCTGCACGAAGAGCTTCGATTCCCCGCAGGCAGCGCCCTCGGCAGGGCCACCACCCAGCAGGCAGGTCGCACCCTCGGCCTTGGCGATCGCGATGTACTCGAGAACCTTGGCATATTGCGGCGGCGTGGTGACCGGGCCAACTTGGGTGCCGGGATCCATGGGATCGCCCATGCGGGCGGTGCGGGCGAAGGCCACCAGCCTGTCCACGAAGGCGTCGTAGATGCTGTCCTGGACCAGCAGGCGCGAGCCCGCGATGCAGGTCTGGCCCGTGGCGGCAAAGATGCCGCTGATCGCTCCCTTCACCGCATCATCGAGATCCGCATCATCAAACACGATATTGGGCGACTTGCCCCCGAGTTCGAGGGTGCAGCCTTTCAAGCCTGCGGCGGCGGCTTGGTAGACCCTGGCCCCGCTCTCGGTGCCGCCGGTAAAGCACACCTTGGCGACGCGCGGATGCTCCACGAGCGCCGAGCCCACTTCGTTGCCGAAACCCGTCACCACATTCACCACGCCAGGTGGAATACCCGCCTCGGCGATCAACTCCATCAACTTGAGGGTGGAGGTGGAGGTGAATTCCGACGGCTTGATCACCACGGTATTGCCGGCAGCGAGCGCAGGCGCCAGCTTGAAGGAGAGCAGCAGCAGCGGTGAATTCCAAGGCGTGATGCAGGCGATCACCCCCAGCGGCTCGTGCCGCGTGTAGTTCAACACCTCCGGCTTGTCGATGGGGATGACCGCGCCTTCAATCTTGTCGGCGAGCCCCCCGTAATACCAATACCAGTTGGGCAGGTAATTGCACTGGGCGAGCATCTCGTTGATGAGTTTGCCGTTGTCGCGAACTTCGTATTCCGCGAGCTCGCGCGCATGATCGCGCAGCAGGTCCCCAAGCTTGTGCACCATCGCGCCACGCTGGGTGGCGTTCAAGGCTGGCCAGGGGCCGGTGGTGAAAGCCTTCCACGCAGCTTCCACGGCACGGTCCACTTCCAGCGCCCCACAGCGTGCCACCTCCGCCCACGCCTTCGACGTCCAGGGATTGACGGTTTCGAAATACTGGCCGGAAGCGGGCTCCACCCACTCGCCTGCGATATGGGCATTGAAGCGGGGTAGGGTGCTCATGTTCTGGCCTCAGTAGGAGCGCGGCATGCCGAGCTGATGCTCTCCCACATAGGAGAGGATGAGGTTGGTGGAGATGGGCGCTATCTGGTAGAGCCGGCACTCACGGAACTTGCGTTCGATGTCGTACTCCTCGGCCACCGCAAAGCCCCCATAGGTCTGCATGCAAGCCTCACCGGCATGCCAGGCGGATTCCGAGGCGAGCAGCTTGGAGATGTTTGCCTCCGTCCCGCAGGGCTTGCCTGCTTCGT
>VGUA01000039.1 GCA_016874535.1 Gammaproteobacteria bacterium | reverse complement strand
GTTGGGTCAACGCGGCGTCAACATCATGGAGTTCTGCAAGCAGTTCAACGCACGCACGCAAGAACTCGAACCGGGACTGCCGATTCCCGTGGTGATCACGGTGTTCTCGGACCGCTCATTCACCTTCGTGACCAAGACGCCCCCGGCGTCCGTGCTGTTGCGCAAGGCCGCAGGCGTGCCCAAGGGCAGCAGCGTTCCCAACAAGGACAAGGTGGGCAAGGTCACGCGCGCCCAAGTGCTCGAAATCGCCAAGACCAAGGCGCCTGATCTCACCGCCGCCGGTGAGGAAGCAGCCTTCCGTACGATCGCAGGCACGGCCCGCAGCATGGGCCTGGAAGTGGAGGGCTGAGCCATGGCAAAGCAGAGCAAGCGTTGGACCGCCATCATGGCCAAGGTGGGTGACAGCAACCGCCCGCGCACCCTCGAGGAGGCCCTGGGGCTGGTGAAGGAAATCGCCTCGGCGAAGTTTGATGAATCCGTGGATATCGCGGTGAATCTCGGTGTCGACCCCCGCAAGTCGGATCAGGTCGTGCGCGGCGCCACTGTGCTGCCGCACGGAACCGGCAGCCAGGTGCGCGTGGCGCTCTTCGCCGAAGGTGCGGATGCCGAAAAGGGTCGGGCCGCTGGTGCGGACATCGTGGGACTCGATGACCTGGCCGAACAGGTCAAGGCAGGCAACCTTAATTTCGACGTGGCCATCGCCACTCCGGCCACCATGCGCGTGGTCGGCCAGCTGGGCCAGATACTCGGTCCCCGCGGCCTGATGCCCAACCCCAAGGTCGGTACTGTCACCACCGATGTGACGACCGCGGTGCGCAACGCGAAGGCGGGTCAGGTCCGTTATCGCACGGACAAGGCCGGCATCATTCATTGCTCGATCGGCAAAGCATCTTTTGACGTGGCTTCGCTGAAAGCCAACTGCGAAGCGGTACTGGCAGATCTCCGCAAGGCCAAGCCGAGCACTTCAAAAGGCATTTATCTGCGCCAGATCAGCGTGTCCTCGACCATGGGTCCGGGGATCACAGTGGATCGCGCTTCAGTGGAAGCGGGCTGACGCAGAACAGAACTTTGGGTTGCCGGGTACGTGTCCGGCAGGCGTCAAAGACCGCGGGTCGCGCCGGCCTGAAGAGGCCAGTGCGGTAATCGTTCCCCGGAACGGCCCGCGTAGACGGTGGCTCCAAAGCAGGTAGTACCTGGTGAGGGCACCGTGGCAAAGCACTTCATATCCGTGGAGTGAAAACAAGGTGTGATGTCGTCGCGAGGCGCCATCAATCCAGGAGAAACAACGTGAGTCTGACTTTAGAGCAAAAGAAAACGGTTGTTGCTGAAGTCAACGCGGTCGCAGGAACGGCGCAGGCGGCCATCGCCGCCGAGTATGCAGGCCTCACCGTCGCGCAGATGACAGATCTGCGTGTACGGGCCCGTAAGGCTGGCGTGTTCGTCAAGGTGGTCAAGAACACCTTGGCGAGGCGTGCGCTGGAAGGAACGACCTTCGAATGTCTCCAGCCGAAATTGACCGGACCACTGCTGTTGATGTTCTCGCAAGAGGATCCCGGCGCAGGCGCGCGCGTTGTCCGTGATTTCGTCAAGGAGAACCAGAAGCTCGTTCCGGTCGCAATCGCGTTTGCAGGCGCCCTGCGCGGGCCGGAAGACCTCCAGGCATTGGCCACGCTGCCAACGCTGGACGAGGCCCGGTCCCAGCTGCTCGGCGTTCTCAAGGCGCCTAGTGGCAAGCTCGTACGTACTCTGGCCGAACCGGCCGGTCAGTTCGTGCGCGTGCTGGCCGCATGGCGCGACAAGCAACAAGCCGCTTGAACCCTGTTTCCGGCTTTACCAACTATCTGTTTGAAGGAGTGCCAGCATGGCCATGTCCAAAGAAGAATTGATTGAAACCCTGAGCAACATGTCGATCCTCGAAGTCACCGAGCTCGTCTCGGCTCTCGAAGAGAAGTGGGGCGTGTCGGCCGCCGTCGCGGCTGCCCCCGTGATGATGGCAGCTGGCGGCGACGCCGGTGGGGCCCAGGCTGAAGTGAAGGAAGACTTTGACGTCGTGATGACCAGCTTCGGCGAGAACAAGGTCAACGTCATCAAGGCCATCCGCGCCATTACCGGTCTCGGACTGAAGGAAGCCAAGGACATGGTCGAGGGTGTTCCCTCCACCGTGAAGGAAGCGGCGCCGAAGGTCGAAGCCGAGAAGATCAAGAAAGAGCTTGAAGACGCCGGCGCCAAGGTCGAACTGAAGTAAGCGCGAGCGCTTGGCGATCTTGCTCCTCAATTCATGCAAGAGATGCACGGTGGTGGCGTGAGCCCCCGCCGTGTCTTGCATGCCCGTTCCCTGACTTTCCAAGCATTCCGGCGCCGCGCCTGAAACCCGCCGGACGCGACTGAAAAGAGGACGACCATGGCCTATTCGTACACCGAGAAAAAGCGTATCCGCAAGGATTTCGGCAAGCGTAGTTCCATTCTCGGCATTCCGTATCTGCTGGAAACCCAGCTCGAGTCCTATCGGGCATTCCTGCAGGCGGATTCCCCCGCCGATCGTCGTATCGACGATGGACTCCACGCTGCCTTCAAGTCAGTGTTTCCGATTGAAAGCTATTCTGGAAACGCCGTTCTCGAGTACGTGAGCTACCGCCTCGGCGCGCCCATATTCGACGTCAAGGAGTGTCAGGTGCGGGGTCTGACCTACGCGGCTTCCCTGCGCGTGAAGGTCCGCCTGGTTTTGTTCGACAAGGAATCCGGCGCCGACAAGGCCATCAAGGATATCCGCGAGCAGGAAGTCTACATGGGCGAACTCCCGCTCATGACCGAGAACGGGACTTTCGTAATCAACGGCACCGAGCGGGTCATCGTGTCCCAGCTCCACCGCTCACCGGGTGTTTTCTTCGATCATGACCGCGGTAAGACGCACTCTTCAGGCAAGCTCCTGTTCTCGGCGCGTGTGATCCCTTACCGCGGTTCTTGGCTCGACTTCGAGTTCGATCCCAAGGACCTCGTGTATGTACGTATCGACCGTCGCCGCAAGATTCCGGCAACCGTGCTCCTGCGCGCACTTGGATACAACTCCGAGCAGATGCTGGAGATGTTCTTCGAGCGCGACACTCTCACCCTCGGTGGGGACGAGATCCTGCTGAAGCTGGTGCCCGAGCGCCTGCGTGGCGTGACCCTCGATTTCGATCTGATGGACGCCAAGGGCAACGTGATAGTGGAAGCGGAGCGACGCATCACCGTGCGCCACATCCGCGATATCCAGAAAGCCAATCTGAGCGAAATCGCGGTCCCGCGCAGCTTCGTGGTGGGCAAGATCCTCGCCCGCGACATCGTGCGCATGGATACCGGTGAACTGGTGGCAGAGGCCAACAGCGAGATCACGGATGACCTCCTGAACAAGCTCATGGTGGCGAAAATCGAGACCATCGAAACGATTTTCGCGAACGACCTCGACCATGGTGCTTACATGTCGGACACACTCCGTGCCGACAGCACCCGCACCCAGCTCGAGGCCCAGGTCGAAATCTATCGCATGATGCGCCCGGGTGAGCCGCCGACCAAGGATGCTGCCGAGAACCTCTTCAAGAATCTTTTCTTCACAGAGGACAGATACGACTTGTCCTCCGTGGGACGCATGAAGTTCAACCGCCGCGTCGGCCGTCCGGGCAGTGAAGTGCCCGGAGTCCTGCTCGACAGCATGTATTACCTCTCCCTGCTTGAGAAAGACCTCAAGGACCTGATCGAAGACAAGAGCAAGAAGCGCGATGCCAAAGCGACCGATGCCCTTGAGATTCCGCTTCACCGCGTGATGCCTGAATTGCGCCGCTCGCTTACAGGTGACGACAAGGTCGATGGCGTCAAACTGCCATGGGGAGAAATCCGGAACCGTCTGCAGACCTATGGTTCCGATATTTCTGATGTGATCCGCACCCTGGTGGATATCCGCAACGGCAATGGAACGGTGGACGACATCGACCACCTCGGAAATCGTCGCGTCCGCTCTGTGGGCGAGATGGCCGAGAACCAGTTCCGCGTGGGGCTGGTGCGCGTGGAGCGCGCCGTGAAGGAGCGCCTGAGCCTCGCCGAATCCGAGGGCATCATGCCGCAGGAGTTGATCAACGCGAAGCCGGTTTCTGCGGTCATCAAGGAGTTCTTTGGCTCCAGCCAGCTTTCCCAGTTCATGGACCAGAACAACCCGCTGTCGGAAGTCACCCACAAGCGGCGCGTCTCCGCGCTTGGACCGGGCGGCCTCACGCGTGAGCGCGCGGGTTTCGAGGTGCGTGACGTGCATCCGACCCATTACGGCCGCGTGTGCCCGATCGAAACGCCTGAAGGTCCGAACATCGGTCTTATCAATTCGCTGGCGGTCTTCGCGCGCACCAACAAATACGGTTTTCTCGAAACGCCTTACCGCAAGGTGACTGACGGCATGGTCACGGACGAGGTGGATTACCTCTCCGCAATCGAGGAAAGCCAGTACGTGATCGCGCAGGCCAATGCGGCGCTGGACAAGGATGGACGTCTGGTCGATGGCCTGGTGTCCTCGCGACACCAGAATGAATTCACGCTTTCCTCACCGGATCGCGTGCAATACATGGACGTGTCCCCGATGCAGATCGTGTCGGTGGCTGCCGCACTCATCCCGTTCCTCGAGCACGACGATGCGAACCGCGCCCTCATGGGTTCGAACATGCAACGCCAAGCGGTACCGACCCTGCGCACCCAGAAGCCGCTGGTCGGCACGGGTATCGAACGCTCGGTGGCACAGGACTCCGGCGTGACCATCAGCGCCCGCCGCGGCGGCATGGTGGATTTCGTTGATGCCTCGCGCATCGTGGTGCGGGTCAATGATGAGGAAACCAAGGCGGGTGAGCCGGGTGTCGACATCTACAGCCTGACCAAATACACCCGTTCCAACCAGAACACGTGCATCAACCAGCGCCCGCTGGTGAAGACCGGGGACCGCATCGCCCGTGGAGATGTGTTGGCGGACGGGCCGGCGACGGACCTGGGTGAACTCGCCCTGGGCCAGAACCTGCTGGTCGCCTTCATGCCTTGGAACGGTTACAACTTCGAGGACTCCATCCTCATCTCCGAGCGTGTGGTACAGGAAGACCGCTTCACCAGCATCCACATCGAGGAGCTCACCTGCGTTGCCCGGGATACCAAGCTCGGGCCGGAGGAAATCTCCGCGGACATCCCGAACGTGAGCGAGAGCGCGCTGGCCAAGCTCGACGAGTCGGGCATCGTCTACATCGGCGCCGAAGTGCAGCCGGGCGACATCCTCGTCGGCAAGGTCACGCCCAAAGGTGAAACCCAGCTCACACCTGAAGAAAAGCTCCTCCGCGCCATCTTTGGCGAGAAGGCGTCCGACGTTAAAGACACCTCCTTGCGCGTGCCATCCGGCATGAGTGGCACGGTGATCGATGTGCAGGTCTTCACCCGCGATGGAGTGGAGAAGGACGCCCGGGCGCTGGAAATCGAGCGCGCTGAGCTTGCGCGCGTGCGCAAGGATCTGGACGACCAGCTGCGCATCCTCCAGGAAGACATCTTCCAGCGCGCCGAACGCCTGCTGACTGGCAAGGCCATAGAGAAGGCGCCGAAGGCCATGGGGGGTGGCAGCACCGTCACCGCCGAGGGCCTGCGCAACATCAAGCGTGAGCAGTGGTTTGAAATCCGCACCCGTGATGACAACGTCAACGATCAGCTCGAACGCCTGGCGGCCCAGGTCGAGCAGCAGAATGCGGACTTCGCACAGCAGTTCGAGGAAAAGCGCTCCAAGCTGACCTCGGGCGACGATCTGGCACCGGGCGTGCTCAAGATGGCGAAGGTCTACCTCGCCGTGAAGCGCCGCTTGCAGCCGGGTGACAAGATGGCCGGCCGCCACGGCAACAAGGGCGTGATCTCGATGATCGTGCCGGTGGAAGACATGCCGCACATGGCTGATGGCACCACCGTCGATGTGGTGCTCAATCCGCTGGGTGTGCCATCGCGCATGAACGTCGGCCAGGTGTT
Source organism: Gammaproteobacteria bacterium (assembly GCA_016874535.1). Classification (GTDB taxonomy): domain Bacteria; phylum Pseudomonadota; class Gammaproteobacteria; genus CAIKBL01. The sequence continues at coordinate 18,511 of VGUA01000039.1, read as the reverse complement.
GGAAACCCACCTGGGCTGGGCCGCCCATGGCCTCGGCAAGAAGATCCGCCACATGGTCGAGACCATGGCCAGCTCCGGCGAGATGCGTGACTTCCTCACCCAGGTCTACAACTCGAGTGGTCATCAGGAAGATCTCACACAACTGGATGACGGCGAAATCAAGGTTCTGGCGCGCAACCTGAGCGACGGTGTGCCCATGGCGACCCCGGTGTTCGATGGTGCACATGAAAGCGAAATCAAGCGCATGCTCGAGCTCGCCGGATTGCCGCGCAGCGGCCAGACGCGCCTTTATGACGGGCGCACGGGGGACGCCTTCGACCGCGAAGTCACCGTGGGCTTCATGTATATCCTGAAGCTCAACCACCTGGTGGACGACAAGATGCACGCACGGTCCACCGGCCCGTACAGCCTCGTGACCCAGCAGCCGCTGGGTGGCAAGGCCCAGTTCGGTGGCCAGCGTTTCGGGGAGATGGAAGTGTGGGCGCTGGAAGCCTACGGCGCTGCCTACACGCTTCAGGAAATGCTGACGGTCAAGTCCGACGACGTGAACGGTCGCACCAAGATGTACAAGAACATAGTGGACGGTGACCACAGCATGGAGGCAGGCATGCCTGAATCCTTCAACGTGTTGCTGAAGGAAATGCGTTCACTCGGCATCGATATCGAACTCGACCGCGAATAAGCGGCGAAATGCCTCGCGAGTGCCAATTACATTGCCAGGTTTGCGAGACGGTTACCGTCTCAGGAGTTAGCTAGCGTGAAAGACCTACTCGATCTGTTCAAGACGCCCGGGCATGTTGAAGACTTCGATGCGATCAACATAGGGCTCGCATCACCGGAAAAGATCCGCTCCTGGTCCTATGGGGAAGTCAAGAAGCCGGAAACCATCAACTACCGGACCTTCAAGCCGGAACGTGATGGCCTGTTCTGCGCCAAAATCTTCGGGCCCATCAAGGACTACGAATGCCTGTGCGGCAAGTACAAGCGCCTGAAGCATCGTGGCGTGGTCTGTGAGAAGTGCGGCGTCGAGGTCACCCTCGCCAAGGTGCGCCGCGAACGCATGGGGCATATCGAGCTTGCGAGCCCCGTGGCGCACATCTGGTTCCTGAAGTCCCTGCCGTCACGCATGGGCCTCTTGCTAGACATGACCTTGCGTGAGATCGAGCGCATCCTCTATTTCGAGGCTTATGTGGTCATCGACCCGGGCCTGACGGAGCTGGAGCGCGGGCAGCTGCTCTCCGAGGACTCGTATCTCGAAGCCATCGAGCAGTACGGCGATGACTTCGATGCCCGTATGGGTGCGGAGGCCATCTACGAGCTTCTGCGCACCGTGGATCTGAATCATGAAGTGCGCAAGATCCGCGAGGAGCTGCCGGACACGAATTCCGACACCAAGATCAAGAAATTCACCAAGCGCCTGAAGCTGATGGAGGCCTTCCTCCACTCCGGCAACCGTCCCGAGTGGATGGTGATGAAGGTGCTGCCGGTGTTGCCGCCCGAATTGCGCCCACTCGTGCCTTTGGATGGCGGCCGGTTCGCCACATCAGATCTGAACGATCTCTACCGTCGGGTCATCAACCGCAACAACCGCCTGAAGCGGCTGTTGGACCTCAATGCGCCCGACATCATCGTGCGCAACGAAAAACGGATGCTGCAGGAAGCGGTGGATGCACTGCTGGACAACGGCCGCCGCGGCCGTGCCATCACGGGTACCAACAAGCTGCCTCTGAAGTCCTTGGCCGACATGATCAAGGGCAAGCAGGGCCGCTTCCGCCAGAACCTGCTCGGCAAGCGTGTGGACTACTCGGGGCGTTCGGTGATCGTGGTCGGTCCAACCCTCAAGCTCCACCAGTGCGGACTGCCCAAGAAGATGGCGCTCGAGCTCTTCAAGCCGTTCATCTTCAGCAAGCTCGAGCGTCGAGGCATGGCGACGACGATCAAGGCCGCCAAGAAGCTCGTCGAGCGCGAGGGTCCGGAAGTCTGGGATATCCTGGAAGAAGTCATCCGTGAGCATCCGGTGATGCTCAATCGAGCCCCGACGCTCCACCGCCTGGGGATCCAGGCGTTCGAGCCTGTACTGATCGAAGGCAAGGCCATCCAGCTTCACCCGCTGGTCTGCACCGCCTTCAATGCGGACTTCGACGGTGACCAGATGGCCGTGCACGTGCCGCTGTCGCTGGAAGCCCAGCTTGAGGCGCGCAGCCTCATGATGTCCACCAACAACATCCTGTCTCCCGCCAACGGTGACCCGATCATCGTACCCAGCCAGGACGTGGTGCTCGGCCTCTACTACATGACCCGCGAATCGGTGGCGGCCAAAGGCACCGGCATGATTTTCCGCGATGTGGCAGAGGTCCATCGGGCACATGAAACGGGTGCTGCCTCCCTGCATGCGCGCTGCAAGGTGCGTCTCAGCGAGGTGCTGTTCGATGACGAAGGCAAGGAATACACCAAGACAGGTGTGGTGGAGACGACGGTAGGTCGCGCGCTGCTGTCCACCGTACTGCCCAAGGGGCTTGCTTTCGAACTGGTCAACCGCACCCTCGACAAGCGCTCCATCTCACGCCTTTTCGATCGTTGCTATCGCAACGTGGGCCTGAAGGAGACTGTCATCTTCGCTGACCGTCTGATGTACACGGGCTTCAGCCAGGCTACCCGTGCAGGCGTCTCGATCGGTGTGGACGACATGGTCGTGCCCGATGAGAAGACCAACATCATCAGGACTGCGGAAGAAGGCGTGAAGGAGATCGAGGAGCAGTATGCCTCCGGTCTCGTGACCACCGGCGAGCGCTACAACAAGGTGGTGGACATCTGGTCCCACACCAACGATCAGGTCGCCAAGGCGATGATGGAGAAGCTCGGCTCCGAAACGGTGACCGACACGACCGGCAAGGTGGTGAAACAGGCGTCGTTCAATTCCATCTACATGATGGCCGATTCCGGTGCACGTGGCTCCGCCGCGCAGATTCGCCAGCTGGCCGGCATGCGTGGCCTCATGGCCAAGCCCGACGGCTCGATCATCGAGACCCCCATCACGGCCAATTTCCGAGAAGGTCTGGACGTGCTCCAGTACTTCATCTCCACCCATGGCGCGCGCAAAGGCCTCGCCGACACCGCGCTCAAGACCGCGAATTCGGGCTACTTGACCCGACGTCTGGTGGATGTGGCACAGGATCTGGTGGTGACCGAGCACGACTGCGGTACCGAGAAGGGCATCGTCATGGCGCCCATGGTCGAAGGCGGGGATGTGGTCGAAGCCCTGCGTGACCGTGTGCTTGGCCGCGTGACGGCGATCGATCTCTGCCGACCGGGCACCACTGATGTGATAGCGCCCGCGGGCACGCTGCTCGACGAGAAATGGGTGCAAACCCTGGATGACATGGGTGTGGACGAAGTGCTGGTGCGCTCACCCATCACCTGTGAAACCCGCTACGGCGTGTGCTCGCAGTGCTACGGACGCGATCTGGCACGCGGCCATCTGGTGAATGTGGGCGAGGCAGTGGGCGTCATTGCCGCCCAGTCCATCGGTGAGCCGGGAACCCAGCTCACCATGCGTACCTTCCACATCGGTGGCGCAGCCTCACGTGCCGCGGCGGTGAGCAGTATCGAGGTCAAGTTTGGCGGCACCATCCGCCTGCACAACCTCAAGGTGCTGCGCCATGAGAATGGCACGTTCATCTCCGTCTCCCGTTCGGGAGAACTGGTGGTGATGGATGAGATCGGCCGCGAGCGCGAACGCTACAAGGTCCCCTACGGCGCGACCCTGCTGGTGGGCGAAGGCGCCAGCGTCAAACCCGGACAGAACGTCGCCAACTGGGATCCGCACACCCATCCCATCGTGACCGAGGTGAACGGTGTCGCGCGCTTCAAGGATGTGGTCGAAGGCGTGACGGTCATGCGCACGGTCGATGAAATCACCGGCCTCTCCAGCATGGTGGTGACCGATCCCAAGCAGCGCGGCGCATCGGCGAAGGATCTGCGGCCGATGATTCAGCTGGTGGATGCCAACGGCAAGGAAATCAAGATTCCGGGTACGGAGGTCACGGCGCAGTACTTCCTGCCGCCCAATGCCATCATCACCCAGGAAGACGGCGGCCAGGTGAAGGTGGGCGACATCCTCGCCCGCATCCCGCAGGAGTCCTCCAAGACACGCGATATCACGGGCGGCCTGCCGCGCGTGGCGGACCTGTTCGAGGCCCGCAAGCCCAAGGAACCTGCCATCCTGGCCGAGGCCAGTGGCACCGTGTCGTTTGGCAAAGACACCAAGGGCAAGCAGCGACTGATCATTCGCCAGGACAGCGGTGAGGAGATCGAAACCCTGATCCCGAAGTGGCGGCACGTCACCGTGTTCGAGGGCGAGCATGTGGAGAAGGGCGATGTCATCAGTGACGGCGCCGCCGATTCCCACGACATCCTACGCCTGAAGGGCGTGCCGGATCTCACGCGCTACGTGGTCAACGAGGTCCAGGAGGTCTATCGCCTCCAGGGCGTGAAGATCAACGACAAGCACATCGAAGTCATCGCGCGGCAGATGCTGCGCAAGATCGAGGTGGCGGACCCGGGCGACACGCGCTACCTGACCGGCGAGCAGATAGAAAGGGAGCGGCTGCTGGAGGAGAACGACCGGATGGAGACCGAGGGCAAGCGCCCGGCGACCCACGTCCAGTTGCTGCTTGGCATCACCAAGGCTTCCTTGGCCACGGAATCCTTCATCTCCGCAGCGTCATTCCAGGAAACGACCCGCGTGCTGACCGAAGCGTCCGTCACCGGCAAGCGCGATGAACTGCGCGGGCTGAAGGAGAACGTCATTGTCGGCAGGCTGATCCCGGCCGGAACGGGCTTCACCTACCATAATGATCGGCGCCGCAAGCGCCGTCAGGGACCCCATGCCCCGAACTTCGCGTTCACGACCACTCCGTCCGAATCGGAGCCGGCTGAATAAGGGCAAGAGTACCCAAATGGAGCAGGGAGAGTCGTTGACACCCCGGCAACGGCCTCCCTATAATCCCGCTCCTCCGACAGGCCGGGTACCTCCCGCGCCTGTCATTTTTTTCGCGCCGTGAATCTTCTTTCCAGCCAGTCCCGCCTAAACCGCGAGTGACCCCGCCAGGGAAGACCGGTCTGTCCCCGCCCTTCGAGGCCGGGAGAGCCGCGACACAGGCGCCATACAATTCGGTTAACTTCACCACGACACTCCTGGCGCCCGCCCGGAGCTATGGGGTGACACGAATCCGGCCCTCGCGGCCGATGCGGTATTTGAGATGGCCACAATCAATCAGTTAGTGCGCAACCCCCGGCGTCGTCAGGTCAAGAAGAGTGCTGTGCCAGCGCTGGAAAGCTGCCCGCAAAAGCGCGGCGTCTGTACCCGCGTTTACACCACCACTCCGAAGAAGCCGAACTCCGCATTGCGCAAGGTCGCGCGTGTACGCCTGACCAACGGTCAGGAAGTTACCACCTACATCGGCGGCGAAGGCCACAACCTGCAGGAACACTCCGTGATCCTCATCCGCGGTGGCCGCGTGAAGGACCTTCCGGGTGTGCGTTACCACACGGTGCGCGGCACCCTCGATACCTCCGGCGTCAACGACCGCCGCAGGGGCCGTTCCAAGTACGGCGCCAAGCGTCCGAAGTCCTGACCGCCGTACCCTCCCCGAATCCATTCGAGTAGCTGAATCCTATGTCCAGACGTCGCGTTGCCGCCAAGCGTGAAATCCTCCCGGATCCCAAGTTCGGAGATCAGACCGTTGCCAAGTTCATCAACATGCTGATGGACTCGGGCAAGAAATCCGTGGCCGAGAAAATCGTCTACGACGCGCTGGACGAAATGGCCAAGCGAGGTCGCGGCGAAGCCATCGACCTGTTCAAGCAGGCACTGGGCAACGTGGAGCCGCGGGTGGAAGTGAAGTCCCGGCGCGTGGGTGGTGCCACCTACCAGGTGCCCGTGGAAGTCAGGCCCAATCGTCGCAGCGCGCTGGCCATGCGCTGGATCGTGGACGCTGCCCGCAAGCGCGGTGAGAAGTCGATGGATCGCCGCCTCGCAGGGGAGTTCCTCGACGCATCGGAAAACCGCGGCACTGCAGTCAAGAAGCGCGAAGACACGCACAAGATGGCGGAAGCCAACCGCGCGTTCTCGCACTACCGTTGGTAAGCCCCAGGATTCAGTAAGGAAGACCCCGCAGTGGCACGTACGACCCCTATCGAGCGCTATCGGAACATCGGTATCGCGGCACACATCGACGCCGGCAAGACGACGACCTCCGAGCGCATCCTTTTCTATACCGGCCGTTCGCACAAGATTGGCGAAGTGCACGATGGCGCGGCAACCATGGACTGGATGGAGCAGGAACAGGAACGCGGGATCACCATCACGTCCGCCGCGACCACCTGCTTCTGGCGTGGCATGGGCAAGCAGTTCCCCGAGCACCGCATCAACATCATCGACACCCCCGGCCACGTGGACTTCACCATCGAGGTGGAGCGTTCGTTGCGCGTGCTGGACGGTGCGGTGGCTGTGTTCTGTGCCGTCGGCGGCGTGCAGCCCCAGTCCGAAACCGTCTGGCGCCAGGCCAACAAATACGGCGTACCCCGTCTTGCCTTCGTCAACAAGATGGACCGTTCCGGCGCGAACTTCCTGCGCGTGGTCGAGCAGATGCGTGACCGTCTGAACGCCAAGGCAGTGCCGATCCAGTTCCCCATCGGGGCTGAAGACAAGTTTGAAGGCGTGGTTGACCTGATTCTGGGTCAGGCCATCTACTGGAAAGACGAAACCCAGGGCATGGAATTCGAGTACCGCGGCATTCCGGCGGACATCGCCGACGAGTGCGCTCGCCTGCGGGAACAGATCGTGGAAGCGGCGGCAGAAGCCACCGAGGCCATGACCGAGAAGTATCTCGAAGAAGGCGACCTGACGCTGGAGGAGATCAAGGAAGGCATTCGTCTCCGGACCATCCGCACCGAAATCGTTCCCGTCACCTGCGGCTCCGCCTTCAAGAACAAAGGTGTGCAGGCCATGCTCGATGCCGTCATCGAGTACCTGCCGGCCCCACCCGATGTCGAAGCCATCAAGGGCATTCTGGACGACGAAAAGACCGAAGCCACCCGCGAAGCCTCTGACGCTGTGCCGTTCTCCGCGCTTGCGTTCAAGATTGCAACCGACCCCTACGTCGGCACGCTGACCTTCTTCCGCGTGTACTCGGGCGTGCTGAACTCCGGTGATTCGGTGTTCAACCCGGTCAAGGATCGCAAGGAGCGCATTGGCCGACTGCTCCAGATGCACGCCAACAGCCGCGAAGAAATCAAGGAAGTGCGCGCTGGCGACATCGCCGCTGCGGTGGGCCTGAAAGACGTGACAACCGGCGACACGCTCTGCGATTTGAACAACATCATCACGCTGGAGCGTATGGAATTCCCGGAGCCCGTGATTTCGGTTGCCGTGGAACCCAAGACCAAGGCGGACCAGGAAAAGATGGGACTCGCGCTTGGCCGCCTCGCCGCGGAAGACCCTTCATTCCGCGTCGCGACCGACCAGGAATCCGGACAGACCATCATCTCCGGCATGGGCGAACTGCACCTCGAAATCATCGTCGACCGCATGCGTCGCGAATTCAAGGTCGAAGCCAATGTTGGCAAGCCCCAGGTGGCGTACCGCGAGACGATCCGCGGCACCGTGGAAAAGCAGGACGGTAAATTCGTGCGCCAGAGCGGTGGTCGTGGCCAGTATGGTCACGTGGTCATCAAGCTTGAGCCGAATGAGTCCGGCAAGGGCTTCGAATTCGTCAACGGCATTGTTGGGGGCGTGATTCCGCGCGAATACATTCCGGCCGTCCAGAAGGGCATCGAAGAGCAGCTGAACAACGGCGTGCTCGCCGGCTACCCCGTCGTGGACGTCAAGGTGACCCTGTTCGACGGGTCCTACCACGAGGTCGACTCCAACGAAATGGCGTTCAAGATTGCAGGCTCCATGGCTTTCAAAGAAGCCGCGGCCAAGGCCAAGCCGGTGCTCCTCGAGCCCGTCATGGCTGTGGAAGTCGTCACGCCGGAAGATTACGTCGGTACCGTGAATGGCGACCTCAACCGCCGTCGCGGCATGCTCGAGGGCGCCGAAGACTCACCGGCCGGCCGACTCATCAAGGCGCAGGTTCCCCTGTCCGAGATGTTCGGTTATTCCACCGATCTCCGCTCGGCCACGCAGGGGCGCGCGACCTACACCATGGAGTTCTCGCGCTATGTGGAGGCACCCAAGAGCGTCGCCGAAACCATCGCCAAGCGTTCCTGATAACAGAACAGTTCACCGTCAACAGCGTTTGAAGAGGATTTGACAACCATGTCCAAGGGTAAATTTGAAAGAACGAAGCCACATGTGAACGTGGGGACGATTGGCCACGTTGATCATGGGAAGACGACGCTGACGGCGGCGTTGACGGTGGTGACATCGAAGAAGTTCGGTGGCGAGGCCAAGGGCTACGACCAGATTGACAATGCCCCGGAAGAGCGTGAGCGCGGGATCACGATTGCGACCTCGCACGTGGAGTACGAAAGCGACAACCGTCACTACGCGCATGTGGACTGCCCCGGCCATGCGGACTATGTGAAGAACATGATCACTGGCGCGGCGCAGATGGACGGCGCGATTCTGGTGTGCTCGGCCGCGGACGGCCCGATGCCGCAGACTCGCGAGCACATTCTGCTGGCGCGCCAGGTGGGTGTGCCGTACATCGTGGTGTACCTGAACAAGGCGGACATGGTGGACGACGCGGAGCTTCTGGAGCTGGTGGAGATGGAAGTCCGCGAGCTGCTGTCGGCATACAAGTTCCCCGGCGACGACACACCGGTGGTGATTGGCAGTGCGCTGAAGGCTCTGGAAGGCGACGAGAGCGACATCGGCGTGCCGTCGATCTGGAAGCTGGTGGCGGCGATGGACGATTACATCCCGCTGCCGGAGCGTCCGGTGGACATGCCGTTCCTGATGCCGATTGAAGACGTGTTCTCGATTTCGGGTCGCGGCACGGTGGTGACGGGTCGCGTGGAGCGCGGCATCGTTAAGGTTTCGGAAGAAGTTGAAATCGTGGGTATCCGTGACACGACGAAGACGACGTGCACGGGCGTGGAGATGTTCCGCAAGCTGCTGGACGAAGGCCGGGCTGGTGACAACGTGGGCATCCTGCTGCGCGGCACGAAGCGCGAGGATGTGGAGCGTGGTCAGGTGCTGTGCAAGCCGGGCAGCGTGAAGCCGCATTCGCACTTCGAAGCCGAGGTTTACGTGCTGTCGAAGGAAGAGGGCGGTCGACACACGCCGTTCTTCAACAACTATCGTCCGCAGTTTTACTTCCGCACGACGGACGTGACGGGGGCGGTGGAGCTGCCGAGCGGGGTTGAGATGGTGATGCCCGGAGACAACATCAAGGTCCAGGTGAAGCTGATCAACCCGATCGCGATGGAAGAAGGCCTGCGCTTCGCGATTCGCGAGGGCGGCCGTACCGTCGGCGCCGGCGTCGTGGCCAAGATCCTCGACAAATAGTTGAAATGAAAGGTTGTCCTGTGTCCCCGGGCACAGGCTGACGGATACAGGACAAGCCAAGGGCTAAAGACAATGAACCAACAGGTCATCAGGATACGTCTCAAGGCGTTCGATCATCGACTCATCGATCAATCGACGCGTGAGATTGTGGAAACAGCGAAGCGGACCGGAGCCCAGATTCGTGGCCCGATCCCGCTGCCGTCCAAGCATGAACGTTTCACCGTGTTGACCTCGCCGCACGCCAACAAGGACGCTCGCGACCAGTACGAGATCCGGACTCACAAGCGTCTGCTCGACATCGTGAACCCGACCGACAAGACCGTCGACGCGCTGATGAAGCTCGATCTCGCGGCTGGCGTCGATGTGCAGATCAAACTGAGCTGAGGCGCTCGAGGCAGACACCATGGCATTAGGACTGATTGGAATCAAACGCGGTATGACCCGCGTATACGGTGAGGATGGCTCCGCCACCCCGGTCACCGTGATTGAGGTGGACCCGAACCGCGTCACCCAGGTGAAGTCGGCCGGCAAGGACGGCTACGACGCCGTGCAGGTCACGACCGGCACCCGCCACCGCAACCGCATCAACAAGCCAGACTCCGGCGTGTTCGCCAAGGCTGCTGCCGACACCGGCCGTGGCCTGTGGGAGTTCCGCCTCGCTGACGGTGAAGGCGCGGATCTCGCCCCTGGCGCACAGGTGAAGGTGGATCTCTTCGCGGAGGGGCAGCTGGTGGACGTGACCGGTATCACCATCGGCAAGGGCTTCGCAGGCACCATCAAGCGACACAACTTCAAAATGGGCGATGCGACCCACGGCAACTCGCTGTCGCATCGCGCGCCCGGGTCCATTGGCCAGCGCCAGACCCCGGGTCGGGTCATCAAGGGCAAGCGCATGTCTGGTCACATGGGCAACGTGCAGCGGACAACGCAGCGGCTGAAGGTCGTGAAGATCGACACCGAGCGCAACCTGCTGATGATTCAGGGTGCAGTCCCCGGCTCCAAGGGTGGTGATGTGTTCATCAAGCCCACGGTCAAGAAACGCAAGAGCGAACAAGGCTGACGCGCATGGATCTTCCAATTCTCTCATTCGCAAGTGGCGCTTCCGCCGGTTCGCTGGCGGTGGCCGACGATGTCTTCGCACAGCCGTACCGCGAAGCATTGGTCCACCAGATAGTCACCGCGTATTTCAACGCGGCGCGCGCTGGCACCAAGGCCCAGAAAACCCGCGCCGAAGTCAGCGGCGGCGGCGCCAAGCCCTGGAAGCAGAAGGGCATGGGCCGTGCCCGCGCCGGTACCAGCCGTGGCCCGCTGTGGCGGACCGGTGGCCGAGCCTTTGCCGCACGCCCTCGCTCCTATGAACAGAAGGTCAACCGCAAGATGTATCGCGGCGCGCTGTGCTCGATCCTCTCGGAGCTCATTCGCCAGGATCGACTGATCGTCGTCGACAACCTAGACGTTCAGGAGAAAAAGACGAAGGCCCTCATTGCCGCGCTTGAAAAGTTCGCGCTGCAGGACGTGCTGCTCATCTCCGAGGAGGTGTCAGAAGCGCTTTACCTCTCCGCGAGGAACCTGCACTGGGTGGGGTTGGCGGACGTCGAGATGATCGATCCCGCGCTTCTCATCTCCTTCGCCAAAGTGGTGGTCAGCCAGTCGGCGCTGACTCGCCTCCAGGAGCAGTTGTCATGAACCAGGAACGTCTGCTGCAGGTACTCGTCGAGCCACGCATGAGCGAGAAGTCCGCACGGGTAGCCGACAAGAACAACCAGTACCTCTTCAAGGTGCTGGGTGACGCGACCAAGCCCGAAATCAAGGCGGCGGTCGAGCAGTTGTTCAACGTCCAGGTTTCTGGCGTGCAAGTGCTTAACGTGCGCTCGCGCACGAAGACTTTCCGCGGCAGGGCTGGCTCCCGCCAGGCGTGGAAGAAGGCTTACGTCACCCTCAAGGATGGCTTCAGCATCGATTTCTCGGGCGCGGCCTAAGCGCGCAAACAATCAGGACGCATCCAATGGCGCTCATCAAGACAAAACCAACCTCACCCGGACGACGCGGCGTCGTCAAGGTCGTCAACCCCGACCTGCACAAGGGTGGTCCCTATGCTCCCCTCGTGGAGAGACAGGGCGCTTCGTCCGGCCGCAACAACGCGGGCCGCATCACGGTTCGCCATCGCGGCGGCGGGCACAAGCAGCATTACCGCATCGTTGACTTCAAGCGGCGCAAGGACGGGATCTCCGCCAAGGTGGAGCGCCTGGAATATGACCCGAACCGCTCGGCCAACATCGCGCTCCTGCTCTACGCCGATGGGGAGCGGCGATACATCATCGCACCCAAGGGGCTGCAGACCGGCCAGGTCCTGCGTTCGGGCGCGGATGCACCCATCCAGGTGGGCAACTGCCTGCCCCTGCGCAATATCCCGGTCGGTGCAACCATCCACTGCGTCGAGCTGAAGCCTGGCAAGGGCGCGCAGATTGCCCGCAGCGCGGGCGCCGGTATCCAGTACGTGGCACGTGAAGGCACCTACGCCACGCTGCGGCTGCGCTCAGGCGAGATGCGACAGGTGCCTATTGAATGTCGCGCGACCATCGGTGAAGTAGGCAACAGTGAGCACTCCCTGCGCCAGCTCGGCAAGGCGGGCGCGAAGCGCTGGCGCGGCGTGCGGCCCACTGTTCGCGGTGTGGTGATGAATCCTGTCGACCACCCGCATGGTGGCGGCGAGGGACGCACCTCCGGTGGTCGCCACCCCGTCAGCCCGTGGGGCCAGCCGACCAAGGGTTACAAGACCAGGACCAACAAGCGCACGGACAACATGATCGTGCGCCGTCGCGACAAGCGCTAAGAGGCAAACGCAGCCATGCCACGTTCCATCAAGAAGGGACCGTTCGTTGACCACCACCTTGCCAAGAAAGTGGAGGTCGCCCGCACCAACAATGACAAGCGTCCCATCAAGACTTGGTCGCGTCGTTCACTGGTCGTGCCCGACATGATCGGTTTGACCATCGGGGTCCACAATGGACGCCAGCACATGCCCGTCTTCGTGACGGAGAACATGATTGGCCACAAGCTCGGCGAATTTGCCCAGACCCGTACGTTCAAGGGTCACGTGGCAGACAAGAAGTCGAAGTAAGGAGCATAGAGATGGGTACTTCCGCCAAGCTCCGTCAGGCCCACATCACGCCGCAGAAGGCGCGCCTGGTTGCCGATCAGGTCCGTGGGCTCCGTGTGGATCGCGCCCTGAACATCCTCGCCTTCAGCAACAAGAAGGCTGCCGGCCTCATCAAGAAGGTGCTGGAGTCCGCCATTGCCAATGCGGAGCACAACGATGGCGCGGATGTGGATGAACTCCGCGTCAAAACCATCATGGTCGACGAAGGCCCGATCATGAGGCGCTGGATGCCCCGTGCCCGCGGCCGGGCCAACCAGATTTTCAAGCGTACCAGCCACATCACGCTGGTCGTGGAAGAAGGCCGGAAGTAGTCCGGACGAACAACGAGCGAAGCTGAAAGAGCGATCATCATGGGTCAAAAAGTACATCCGTACGGCATCCGCCTTGGCATCATCAAGGACTGGACCTCCACTTGGTTCGCGGACCGTCGTCGCTACCCGGACTACCTCAATACCGATCTGGCGGTGAGGGCGTTCTTGCGCAAGAAGCTCGCGCATGCCTCGGTGAGTCGCATCCAGATCGAGCGTCCCGCGCACAATGCGCGTATCATCATCCACACCGCGCGACCGGGTATCGTCATCGGCAAGAAGGGTGAAGATATCGAGTCCCTGCGCAAGCAGGTGGCCAAGTTGATGGGAATCCCGGCCCACCTGAGTGTCGAGGAAATCCGCAAGCCCGAACTCGACGCCTACCTCGTCGCGGAATCCGTCGCCCAGCAGCTCGAGCGCCGCATCATGTTCCGACGCGCCATGAAGCGCGCCGTTGCCAATGCGCTGCGCCTGGGCGCCCAAGGCATCAAGATCAACGTGGCGGGTCGACTCAATGGCGCCGAAATCGCGCGCACGGAGTGGTACCGCGAGGGGCGAGTGCCCCTGCACACCCTGCGGGCCGATATCGACTACGGCTTTGCCGAAGCGAAGACGACTTATGGCGTCATCGGCGTGAAGGTCTGGATATTCAAGGGTGAGGTTATCAGCCGCGCCGAAGAGGCCGCGCCGGAAGCCACCGAGCAGGCCGCGGCAACCTAGGAGCAAAGAGCGTGTTACAACCCAAGAACACCAAATACCGCAAGCAGCACAAGGGCCGCAATACCGGCCTCGCCCAAAAGGGCAATGAAGTCAGCTTTGGTGAGTATGGCCTCAAGGCCACCACCCGCGGCCGCCTGACGGCGCGCCAGATCGAAGCCGCGCGCCGTTGCATCACCCGTGCGGTGAAGCGTGGAGCACGGGTGTGGATCCGAGTGTTCCCGGACAAGCCCATTTCCAAGAAGCCGCTGGAAGTGCGTATGGGAAGCGGCAAGGGCAGCGTCGAATACTGGGTGGCCCAGGTCAAACCCGGCATGGTCCTGTATGAGATGGAAGGGGTGGAGGAGTCCGTGGCGCGCGAGGCGTTTCGCCTGGCCAGCGCCAAGCTTCCCGTGCTGACCACCTTTACCGATCGGAAGGTGATGTGATGAAAGCGAGCGAGATGCGGGCCAAAAGCCCGGCTGACCTCAAGGCACTGCTGCTCGAGAAGCGCAAGGAGCAGTTCAACCTGCGCATGCAGCGTGGGGCCGGGCAAGTGGTGCGTCCCAGCGAAGTGCGTGCAGCGCGCAAGGATATCGCCCGTATCAAGACGATACTCGGGCAGAAGAAGACAGGTGGTGCGTGATGTCTGACGAGAATACCGTCAAGAAGTCCCTCGTGGGCCAAGTGGTCAGCAACAAGATGGACAAGACCATCGCGGTGCGCATAGAGCGTCGGGTCGAGCACCCCATCTACAGGAAGTACATCCGTCGATATACGAAGTTGCTTGCGCACGACGAGAAGAACGAATGCCGCGAGGGTGACACTGTCGCCATCGAGGAATGCCGCCCGCTTTCGAGGCACAAGGCCTGGAGACTGCAGCGGATCATCGAGAAGGCTGTAGAAGTCTGAACCCCCGGCACGAGGAGCAAGCACCATGATTCAAATGCAGTCGATGCTGGATGTGGCGGACAACAGTGGGGCCCGCCGCCTCATGTGCATCAAGGTCCTCGGTGGTTCACACCGGCGCTACGCCAAGATTGGCGACGTCATCAAGGTGAGCATCAAGGACGCCATCCCACGCGGGAAGGTCAAGAAGGGGGATGTGTTCAATGCTGTCGTGGTGCGTACCCGCAAGGGCGTGCGACGCGGCGACGGTTCCCTCATCCGCTTCGACGGCAATGCGGCCGTCCTGCTGGACAAGCAGCTCCAGCCCATTGGCACCCGCATCTTCGGGCCCGTGACGCGCGAGCTGCGCAGTGAACGCTTCATGCGCATCGTGTCGCTTGCGCCCGAAGTGCTGTAAAGAACGGAAATTGCAGACATGAACAAGATTCGCAAAGGCGACCAGGTCCAGGTCATCACAGGCAAGGACAAGGGCAAGCGCGGTACCGTGGTGCGTGTGCGCGACGATGAGCGTCTGGTGGTAGAGGGCATCAACCTCATCAAGCGCCATACCAAGCCCAACCCCAACCTCGGTACGGCCGGTGGTATCGTCGAGAAGGAAGCTCCGTTGCACATCTCCAACGTGGCGATCTTCAACCCGGTAACCTCCAAGCCAGATCGGGTTGGTTTCAAGACCCTTGAAGATGGTCGCAAGGTGCGCATCTTCAAATCCACCAAAGAAGTCGTGGACATTTAACGAAAGAGCGCCGCAAGCATGGCCAGATTGGAAACGTTTTACCGGGAGACGGTCGTCAAGCAGTTGATGGACCGGTTCAATTACTCGTCCGTGATGCAGGTCCCCAAGATCACCAAGATCACCATCAACATGGGGCTGGGAAAGTCCGTGGGCGACAAAAAGGTCCTGGAGAATGCGCTGAACGACATGACCCTCATCTCGGGCCAGAAGCCCGTGGTGACCAAGGCTCGCAAGTCCATCGCGAACTTCAAGCTGCGCGAGGGCTGGGCCATCGGCGCCAAGGTCACATTGCGCCGGGATCGGATGTACGAATTCCTCGACCGCCTCATCTCGGTTGCGATCCCGCGCATCCGCGACTTCCGAGGAGTGAATGGTCGCGCCTTCGATGGCATGGGCAACTACACCCTCGGCGTGAAGGAGCAGATCATTTTCCCGGAGATTGAATACGACAAGATCGATGCCATCCGCGGGATGGACATCTGCATCTCCACCACGGCACAGACAGACGAGGAAGGCCGTGCGCTGCTCCAGGCATTCAGCTTTCCGCTGCGAGGACAATAAACGATGGCGAAGACATCCATGGTCATGCGCGAAGTCAAGCGCGCGAAGCTGGCCAAGAAGTATGCGGGCAAGCGCGATGCGCTGAAGAAGACGATCAAGGACCCGAATGCCTCTTTTGAAGACCGTGAGAAGGCCGTTGCCGATCTCGCCAAGCTGCCGCGGGACTCCAGTCCCATCCGCGGGCGCAACCGCTGCAGGCTGACCGGCAGAGCGCACGGCGTGTACCGGAAGTTCGGTCTTGGTCGCAGCGAGCTCCGCAGGCTCGCAATGGAAGGTCACGTCCCCGGCCTCGTGAAGGCGAGCTGGTAATCAAGGCTGAGTAAACGAAATGAGCATGCAAGATCCTATCGCCGATATGCTGACGCGCATCCGTAATGCGCAAGCCCGTGCGAAGCGTGAAGTGGCCATGCCTGCCTCCAAGCGGAAGCAGGCCATTGCCGAAGTTCTCAAGAGCGAGGGCTACATCGCGGACTACCGCGTGAAGACCGACGAGGGCCACCCGCAGCTCGTTGTCGAACTGCGCTATTACGACGGCCGCCCGGTCATCGAGAAAATCCAGCGCGTCAGCCGCCCGGGTCTGCGCGTGTACCGCGGAAGTGATGAACTGCCACGCGTCGTGGGCGGCCTGGGTGTGGCCATTGTCTCCACGTCCCGCGGGCTGATGACCGATCGTGCTGCGCGCGCCCTCGGTATCGGCGGCGAAGTGCTCTGCTCGGTCTACTAGGAATCAAGCCATGTCTCGAGTTGCGAAGAAGCCCATCCCGTTGCCGCGCGGCGTGGAAGTCAACATGGCCGGACAGGCCATTTCCGTGAAAGGTCCCAAGGGCACCCTGGCGCACCAGCTGCACCCTCTGGTGGGCATCGCCCAAGCCGAGGGAGAGCTTACCGTGGCCCCCCGTGACGAATCACAGGATGCCAACGCGCAGGCGGGAACAGCCCGTGCAATCCTGAACAACATGGTGGTGGGGGTGTCCGAAGGATTCGAGCGCCGCCTCGACATCACGGGCGTCGGCTACCGCGCTGCCGCGAAGGGTTCGGTGCTGAGCCTGTCGCTGGGTTTCTCCCACCCTGTGGATTACGAAGTCCCCGCAGGTATCACCGTTGAAACCCCTGCCCAGACGGAAATCGTCATCAAGGGAATCGACAAGCAGCAGGTCGGCCAAGTCGCCGCCAATATCCGTGCGTATCGCCCGCCGGAACCCTACAAGGGCAAGGGTGTTCGCTACAGGAACGAGCAGATCCGGCGCAAGGAAGCGAAGAAGACCTGATACGGAGAGCCCTCGTGCTCGCCGCCGGGAAACGCGATAACAGAATCAGACTGGACGACAGACGATGAACAAGAAACAGGCACGCGCCCGCCGCGCGAAGGGTCCCCGCCAGCATATCCGCGAGCTGGGCGCTCTGCGTTTGAGCATTCACCGTACTCCGCGCCATATCTACGCGCAGGTGTTTTCGGTCGACGGTGCAACGGTCATCGCGGCTGCCTCCACGGTGGAGAAGGGATTGCGGGAAACGCTGGCTCATGGCGGCAACGTGGCTGCGGCCGCCAGCGTCGGCAAGCTCGTTGCGGAGCGTGCGCTCAAGGCCGGTGTGGAAACCGTTGCGTTCGACCGCGCCGGGTTCAAGTACCACGGTCGCATCAAGGCGTTGGCCGACGCCGCGCGCGAACAAGGCCTGAAATTCTAGGAGACAAGAGATCATGAGCGTGAATGACGGCTTGAACGACAGCGCGGAAGGCTACCTCGAGAAACTCGTCGCGGTGAACCGCGTCGCCAAGGTGGTGAAGGGTGGCCGGATCTTCGGCTTCGCGGCACTGACTGTGGTCGGCGACGGCAACGGCCGCGTTGGAATGGGACGCGGCAAGGCGCGAGAGGTACCCGCCGCCATCCAGAAGTCGCTGGAAAACGCCCGGCGAAACATGACCAGTGTCGCGCTCAAAGGAGACACCCTCCAGTATCCGCTGGTGGGCGAACATGGCGCCGCCAAGGTCTTCATGGCGCCCGCCTCGCAGGGTACCGGCATCATAGCGGGCGGCCCCATGCGCGCCGTCTTCGAGGCCATCGGGGTACATAACGTGCTGGCCAAATGCATAGGCACGACCAACCCGATCAACGTGGTGCGTGCCACCATCAACGGCTTGCGCAACATGGCGTCGCCCGACCACATAGCGAGCAAGCGCGGCAAGACCGTGGAAGAGATTCTGGGTTAAGCACACATGAGCAACGCAAAGATGATCGAAATCAAGCTCGTCAAGAGCGTGTCGGGACGGCTGGAGGCTCACCAGGCATGTGTCCGCGGCCTCGGGCTGCGTCGTCTCCAGCATACCGTGCAAGTGGCAGACACCCCGGAGAACCGTGGGATGATCAACAAGATCTCCTATCTCCTTACCGTGAAAGAGGTCTGAGATGTACCTGAATTCACTGCATCCGGCGCCTGGCGCCAAAAAGCCGAAGAAGCGCCTGGGGCGCGGTATTGGCTCGGGTTTGGGCAAGACTGCCGGTCGCGGCCACAAGGGTCAGAAGGCCCGTGCGGGCGGCTACCACAAGGTGGGCTTCGAGGGCGGCCAGATGCCCATCCAGCGGCGCCTGCCGAAGTTCGGGTTCAAGTCCCTGAAGGCGCTCACCCGC
>VGUA01000038.1 GCA_016874535.1 Gammaproteobacteria bacterium | reverse complement strand
CAATCACTCCATGAATTACCGCTCGGTCGTGCTGTTCGGGCGCGGGGCGAGCATCGAGGAGCCAACGCAAAAACTCGAAGCCCTGCGATGCCTCACCGAACATGTCTGCCGTGGACGCTGGGCGGATGCCCGTCCGCCGACGGAAAAGGAACTGCAGGCCACGACCATCGTCGCCATCGATATCGAAGATGCCTCGGCCAAGATCCGCAAAGGCCCGCCGGGAGATGCCGGGGATGAGCTGGAATGGCCGACATGGGCTGGCGTGCTGCCCTTGCCGGTGGTGCCTCAGCCGGCGGAGACGGATCCGCGTCAGGCAGACGCCTTCCCGGTACCCGCCTATGTCCGCGACTACCGCCGGTAATCGCGAGCAATCGTCGGGTATACGCTCTCAGCGGATGCGTTTCAGGCTCGCCTGATCGAAATCGCGCCGGGTGAGCCCGGTGCGGAAGCGGTAGTCCCGCCAGGTGAGGGTGGTTTCCTTGCCTGTCTGGTGATTTTCCATGTGCATCTCGTCTGCCCGCCAGTAGCGGTCCAGATGCTGGCGGTAGCCGCGGAAGGTCAAGGTTTTGAGTGGCGCATCCTTGCGGTCATGGAACACGACCTTGATCGGTTGCATCCGTTCCTCGTCGATCCACACCAGGCGCCGCGTGTAGCCGGAGTGTTCGTAGGCCGGATATTTCTCCAGCACATGGGCCTTGCGGCCGTCCAAGTCCTCGTCACGCAGCCAGCGGTAGCGATACTTTGCGACTTCGGTCGAGGAAAGATCCTCATAGGCAAACTCGCTGCCCACGAAAGGGCCCGACTTGTTGGCCGAGGCAATGCGCTTCACCCGCTTGAGCGCGGGCAGGTAAAGCCACTGGTCATCCGGAGTCAAGGCGTGGGTATAGCTCAGGAAAGCGGTGCCCGCGATGTCGCGCGGTGAATCGAACACGATGAGGCTCTGATCTCCGTCACCGCCAATCTCGAGCACCTTCATGCGCAGTGCACGCCGGCTCTCCTGACCATGCCGGTTGCGCAGACGCATCTCGAGCTCCGCCTGCACGTCCTCCCACCCGGCATCGCGGGCCTCCACCGCCTCGGCTATTGCGAGTCCGCGTTGCTCCGGATCAAGTGCTTCCGATGCAGGCTCGGGAATCGACGGAGCTTCGGCCAACGCCGGGCCGGCGCCCAGCACACAGAGCAGCAGCAAGGTCTCAAGAGGCCTTGGCATGGCGACGTGCCTCCAGAGTCAACAGCAGGGGCGAGAGGAACAGGAGATCCACCAGCAGGGCAAGGCCGATCACCAGTGCCGTCAGCATGCCCATGCCGGCGTTCAATTCAAAGGCGGAGAATGCGAGCACCAGAAACCCGAGTACCAGGGTGATGCTGGTCACGAGCATTGCCCGTCCGTTGACGCGAAACGCGTAGCGGATGGCGTCTTCCGGAGCAAGGCCCTTGCGGCGACGCCCACGTTGATATTTCACGAGAAAGTGCACGGTGTCGTCGATGATGATGCCGAGCGACATGCTTGCCACCACCGACAGAGACAAACCGACCTGGCCGACGGCCAGCGCCCACAGACCAAAGCCCGCGCCCAGTGGCAACAGGTTGGGCACCAGACTCAGGAACCCGAGCCCCGGGGCTCGCAACATGAAGATCAGGAGAAACGAGATGAGTGCGAGCGCCAGTGCACTGCCCATCAGCATGGTCTTGATGTTGCGCACTCCGAGGTGGGATAACATCAGTGCAGTTCCCGAGCCGGTGCCGGAGGCAATGGCCGGCGCGTGCTCCCGCAGCCAGTCCTCGGCCCGCGTATTGAAGGCGATGGCTGCCTGACTGGACAGGGTCTCCATGGCTGCGCTGATCTTGAGGGCTGATTTGTCGACGTCGATCTGGCTGTTGAGATCCAGCCCGTAGGGCAGGGACATCTCGTACAGCAGTTGGTATTGCGCCGCCAGTTCGCGCGATCCGGGCAGGCGATAGTGGCCGGGATCCTCCGCATGCAGGTTGCGATTCAGGCGTTTGACGGTATCGGTGTAGCTCGTCACATGCTTCACCTCGGGCTGTTGCCTCAGCCACGCCACGAATGCGTCCGCATCCTTCAGAAAACCCGGTGAGTGGATTCCGCCTTCCTCGCCGGAATCCAGCGTGTAGTAGAAGTGGTAAACCCCGCTCAGGTGTGTGGTCGTGAAATCGGTGGCCTGACGGAAGGATGTGCTCCGGTCGAAGTAATTCACGAAGACATCGTTCAGCTGATTGCGCGGGATACAGGCGATGAGGCCTAGCAGCAGCACCCCGAGACTTGCCACCAACCAGCGCCGCCGGCGGATGGCGAATTCGGCGAGCGCCATGACCCAAGCCAGTGGCAACTCCCGTTTTTCCGAAAAGCGCACCGGCAGCAGCGCGAGCAGCGCGGGGAAAAGGCTGATGGCGAGCATGTAGGAAGCAAAATCCCCGAAAGCCACCAGATTGCCCAACTGGCGAAAGGGGGGAACTTCGGAGAAGTTGAAGGTCAGGAAGCCGATGACGGTGGTGAGGCTCGCGAAGAAGATCGGGCGCAGATTGCCGCCCAAGGCTTCGATGAGAGCGGTTTCCTTGTCCGCCCCGGCCTGCAGCGACTGCCGGAAGGCATCCAGGATATGGACACAGTTGGCGATGGCGACGGTGAGGATGATGACCGGTGCCGCTGAGGTGGCGGAGGACACCGGATAGCCCACATGGCCGGAAACCCCCATCGCAATGACGATGGCGAGCGCTATCACCAGCACACAGCCCAGCGCCCCGGTGGCACCGCCCAGCAGCAGTGCCACCAGCAGGATCATGAGGGCAAAGCTTGCCGGGATGAGGGTGAGCATTTCGCGCCGCGAGGCCTCGGCGAAGGCCTGATCCATCATCACGAGGCCTGTGAGATGGACGCGAGTGCCCGGGTGATTTTTTTCGATGTCCGCCGCGAGTGCCCGGGCCGCATTGACGACCTCCGGCACCTCATGGGCCTCATCCTTGCGCGGCAGCTGCACCACCACATTCACGGCCGTGACATCTGCCGCTTCCCGAATCAAGCCGCCGTTCAAGGTGGGCTCGGCGAGTGCAATTGCGCGCAGCCGGGCGAGATCTGCGGCGTTCAGCGCGGCCGCGTCCGGCACGAGATCGCGCACGACGAGATCGTCCTCGTGGCCTTCCGTGAACTGGAAATTGATCAGCGAATCCACGCGGGAGGAGTAAGGGATTTGCCACGCCTCGCGGGTCAGCTCGGCCAGCATGGTGAGACTCGCCGTGGAGAAAACCTCGCCATCCGCCGGCTGCACCACGAAATTCAGGGTGTCGTTCTTGTTGAACGTGTTCTCCAGCGCGTTGAAGGCCAGCAGCTGGGGGTTGTCCGGGCTGAAAAAGGCGCGGTGGTTGTTGCTGATTTCCAGCAGCCTGAGCCCCGAGCCTGCCGCGAGCGTGACAAGCACCCAGAACAGCAGCACCCAGCCCGGGTGTCGGACGATGAAACGGGCGTAGCGGGTGGAGTCTGGACGCAAGGAGGTTGGGTGACTTCGGAACCGGGGCAAAGTGTGGGCGGGGCGGATCGCCAATGCAACCTTGGCATGACGGTCCGCGCCCGGGGCGATTGGGCAGTGGCGACGGCCTACTGCGCGATATAGCCCCCGTCGACCGGCAGCGCGACGCCGGTCACGAAGGACGACTCCTCGCTCAAGAGCCAGGCCACGGCATCGGCGATCTCGCGTGGTTCGCCCAGACGGTCCATGGGTTCCTGCCCCACGAGATATTCCTCCTTCACGCCACCTTCCTCGATCAGGCGCTGCACCATGGCGGTCCGGATCACGCCGGGGCAAACCGCGTTGACGCGAATCTTCTTGCGCGCGAATTCCAGCGCCACGCTCTTGGTGATGCCGACCACGCCATGTTTGGAGGCGCAGTAGGCACTGGCGCCGCGGGTGCCGATAAGACCCGCAACCGAAGCCGTGCTCACCAGCGAGCCTCCTGTGCCCTGGCTCACCAGTTGCTCGATTTGGTATTTGAGGCAAAGCCACGCGCCGCGAAGATTGACCGCGATGGTGCGATCGAAATCCGCCTCGCTCATTTTCATGATGTTGGTGAACGCCCCTTCGATGCCGGCATTGTTGAAGGCGCCGTCCAGTCTGCCGTAAGCCTCCACGGTGGCGGCCACCATGTCGCGGACTTCATTGCCGTCGGCCACATTGGTCTTGATGAAGCGGGCTGCACCGCCGGCACGCGTGATTTCCTCAACCGTGGCGGGTGCATCCACCGTGTTGACGTCGGCCACCACCACCTTGGCGCCTTCTGCAGCGCAGCGAAGCGCAGCCGCGCGGCCGATGCCGGTACTGCCGCCAGTGACGATGATGACCTTGCCTGCGAGTTTTCCGCTCATCCTGACACTCCCCTTTGTGTTGTCTGTGTGTGGTGGCCGCATCCTAGCAGAAGGCTCGCAGCCCGCTCTCCGGTACCATGTGGACCGGAATAATCCGAGGCGGCTTGCCTGTCCGTGCGAGGGTGCGGTATGTAGCCCGCAACATCCGGGTGGCCAGAGCCGTCCGGCCACGAAAACGAATACGCCATCCGCGAGGGGAGCACGATCATGTCCACCAGTCTGCTGAAGCGCTTTGATACCTACGAAGAAACCTGTCGCAATTTCAAATGGAACATTCCTGAGCACTACAACATTGCAGACGACGTATGCGAGCGCTGGGCCGGCGACGGCGAGCGGCTGGCGCTCATCTACGAAGATCGCGCGAAGCAGGTTCATCGCTATACCTTCCAGCAGATCCGACGCTATGCGAACCAGTGGGCCAACACCTTGCGCGGCCTCGGTCTCGGGCGCGGCGACCGCGTGACCGTACTGCTCGCGCAGGATCCGGAATGCGCGATCACCCATGTGGCCTGCTGGAAGGCGGGCATGGTGTCCTGTCCCACCTCGGTGCTGTTCGGGGCCGATGCGCTCATCTACCGCCTGAACGACAGTGGAGCGCGCGTGCTCATCACGGATTCGGCGAATTATCCCAAGGCCGAGGAAGCACGCCGCCAGGCGTCGGCGCTGACACATATCTTCGTCACCGACGGCGCGCCCGGCGACAGCCGCAACTTCTGGGACACCATTGCGGCGGCCTCCGAAGACTTCACCAATGAGCGCACCTTGGCTGAAGACAAGGCGTGGATTTCCTACACCTCGGGCACGACCGGCATGCCGAAAGGCTCGGTGCAGCCGCATCGCATGATGCTCGGCCACATGCCCGGCCTCGAATTCGCCTATGACTTCTTTCCGCAGGCAGGCGACACCCTCTGGTCACCGGCGGACTGGGCATGGATGGCGGGTCTGATGGATGTGATCTTTCCCGGCTGGTTCCATGGCTGCACGGTGGTGGCGACCGCCATGAAGGGCTTCGAGCCCGAGGAGGCTTACCGCATTCTCGACCAGCACGGCGTCACTCTCTCCTTGCTGACACCCACCATGCTGAAACTCATGCGCGGTGTTCCGGATCCCCGCGCCCGCTATTCACTGAAGCTTCGTGCCGTGGCCTCCGGCGGTGAGGCCGTGGGCAAGGAGCTCATCGAGTGGGGCAGACGCGAGCTTGGCATCAGCATCAACGAAGCCTTCGGTCAGACCGAGTGCAATGTGATTCTTTCCAACAACGGTAATTTGATGCCCATCAAGCCGGGCTCGCTGGGGCGTCCCACGCCCGGCACGACCTGCGCGATCATCGATGACCAGGGCCGCGAGCTGCCGCCGGGACAGGAAGGACATATCGCGTGCAAGCGGCCCCATCCGGTGATGCTGAAGGAATACCTGAACAAACCCGAGGCGACCCGCGACAAATTCATCGGTGACTGGCTCATCACGGGCGACACCGGCCACATGGATGAAGACGGCTATTTCTGGTTCCACGGGCGCGCGGATGATGTGATCACGAGTTCGGGTTACCGCATCGGCCCGAGCGAGATCGAGGATGCACTGCTCAAGCACCCGGCCGTGCGCATGGCGGCCGTGATCGGGGTGCCGGATCCGGTGCGCACCGAAATCATCAAGGCCTTCATCATCCCCGCGGCAGGCGTGACTCCCGGGGATGCACTGGTGGACGAGCTCGAGGAATCCGTGCGCAGCCGTCTCGCGAAGCACGAGGTGCCGCGGCTGATCGAATTTGTCGAGACCCTGCCGATGACCACCACCGGCAAGATCATCCGGCGCGAGCTCAGGGATCGCGAACGCCAGAAATTGAAAGGGGCCTGAGCCCTGTGTGAAAGCATGGCCAAGGCGAGTCATCTACCCGATGTGCTTTGATACAAGATGGCTTTGCCCGCTCCCTGTGTCGGGAACAGCTCAAACGGGACCGTGTCCACGGGATCGTTGCCAGGGCGTGTGACATGAACCACGAGGCGGGTGCGCGAAGGTATCTCGGTGGAACGGACGTCGACATTGAATATCGCGCCAACATTCCTGGGCCCCCCCAATGCACGATTAGCGCCCATCGAGCCCCAGGCAGTGAGGCCTATGCTGTCTGGCCGCATCGTATCCCCGGCCAAGCGTCTCGAACCGCTTGCCCAATCTTGCCAACCACTGTCATGGGTCTGGCGCCACGGCCCGCCATTCACGCTTTCGTGGCGAGTGATGCGGATCTTCGCCCACCAGTCCTCCCATACTCCGAAATGCCTCCATTCCACCGGTTCCGCAACTTCAAGCTGGCATCCACCGTTGGCCGCTGGTCGTAATCGCTCCATGAGGACGTTGTGGACAACGCCCTTGTCGGGTGAGTCTTCCACATCTACGCTCACCAGCAAGGTGCCGTCAGGCTGCACTGCCCCCCAACCTTGATCCTCGTGTGACCGGCCTCATCGTGAAAGGTGGATTTTTCCCGGATGGGGTCCCGGGGGGGGTCGAGCCTGTCACGCCCACCCCGGTTTGATCCGCCCGACACGCCTCCACCGACGAACCCCCCCAGAATTGCCAAGGCGGCTTTCCCGACTTTGGCAGCTGCTTGGTCCCCGCCGTGGCCGAATTGATGCTTCGGTCCAATTATCACAGGCGTCACAGGATCAAACTCGCAATCGCCCGCCCATCCTGTCTGCCGCTGGGCCAGGGCAACGCAGTGTTGCTGGATGCATTCAGCGTAACTGGCGCGACCCTCATCCAGATGGGCCTGAAGTCTTTCCAGTTTGGCGAGCAACTTGTCGACCCGGCCGTTGATGAGACGGGCACGCCGCTGGGTGAGGGCTTGAGGCGAGTCAACCGGCTCTGCGGGTTTGAAAACGTGCCAACCTGCCTCTTCAAGATTTCCGGCCTCCGAGGCGGAATCGGGGACCGCCCTGCAGTAGCCAAGAGGGACTGAATAGTCTGGCGCTACCACGTCTACACCGATGAAATCCGCAACAGCCTGTGCCATCATCTTTCCCTTGTCACCTTGAGCTGCATTGCATTGGTAGATTTGCAGCAATCCATCGGTGCAGACATACCCTCGCAGTTTCATCAACAGGTCCAGCACCAGAGGATCGGCCCTGCCGGTAATTCCGTTCGGTCCTACATCCTGGGGGGCCAGTATAGCGGGGCCTACCCGTAGGCCGAGTGACTCCTGCTCATCGCCATGCGCAGTCAGCCTGAGCACGCTCAAGCAATTTCCGCAGCGGCCGGTAATGTCTATAGGTTTTCCCAATTTGGCTTCGATGATGTTGAAGAGCTCGGAAGGAGTACCGAAGTCCTCCTGATCAATCAGCGTGCCGATGCTGGAGGCGAAACTTTCGCTACCCGAGAATCCCCCTCAAGCGCGCTGCGGTAGATCATTGAAAGCTCGATTCGCCGCGACGCTGGGCATCTTTCTAAACCCGGGGCGCGTAACGTTTCGCCGGGTGAGCATACCAACGCGCGCAATGCACCCCTCTCGCGATTTATGTTCTTTGCTACCTGATTGATTGAATCAATGATTCCAGCAACGAACTCCGTGTGGACGTCGTCACACTCGGCACAATCCAGTCGATCATCGGTGGGGACCGGCGGGATGATTTGCCCAGCACTTCCGCAATCCACGTCAAAAGCAGCTGGCGAAGCACGGGATGAGTGGTATCCGAAGGCGAAAATAGCCAACAGGACGGTGGTGAATCTGGGGTGTCGGTAGCCAGAGCGCGGTCGAGCATGGCGGGAACCGTCAAAGCTGGGGTGGGGTTGATGCCCCGAATTGGATGTCTCGGCCATGATGCCGTCTCCTGTCCTTTGGAGGCGTGGCGGGTCAGGACTCAGGTCTCCGGGTCGGGCACCCTGCAACTGGAAGCGTCAGGGTTATGGCAGGGACATTCAGGCTCGACCGCAAGTGCAGCAGTGCTGCATCCAAGATCAGTGAATCAGATTTTTTCGACGGCGGCAAATGTACGCAGGCTTGGGATGGACCAACGCGCCGAAAGTCGTTTTTTCAAGGAGCACGATCGAAGACCCGCAGAATCTCCGGGTTGACCAGCCAGTCGGGGTTGCGCAACACCGTGCGCACCTCGAGTTGCGCTCCGTCCGGCGTGGTGTTGAAGGTTTCCATCATGGTGCCGCGCGGCGCCAGCAGGGTTTCCACCACCAGTTGCTTGCCGCGCCAGAAGACCATGCTGCGCCCGATGCCGGTTTCCACGAATTCATCTCCCTTGGCACTGTAGCGCGGACCTCCGGGGCGGGGCGTCAGGGTGCGGGTGAAGCCATCCTCATAGGCCAGCGTGACGGTGGTGTCGGTGCTCGTCACGCCAAGCCGGGTGGTGTGGAGTATCCGCGTGAGATCGCCGAGATCCTCCACCTTGCGCATGAGTTGCCGCTCCTTGGAGAGTTGCAATTCGTCATAGACCTGCTTCTGCCGCGTCATGCCGGATTCCTTGCGCTCCCGGTCGGCCTTCACCAGCGATATCGGCTCCGTGCGCAGGATGGTCAGACCCTGCAGGCGCTGATTGATGTCATCGCTGTCGTCCTCGTTGAGCACCCACTGGTTGTCCAGGATGACGGGCGGGGTGGCCCACGCGGGCGCAAAGAGCAGGGGGAGCAGGAGCAGGGCGCTGACAAGACTTGCTGGGCGCATGGAGATCATTCCCCGGGACTGTGGACGCTGGACTCTACAACGCCTCACTGCGCATTCGCTACACTGCCCTGACTGGTCACCAGCTCAGGAAAACCGTGCATGAAGCGAGTCTCGCCCCGTGAAGCCATCGCCGCCCTCCCGACGCGCGGCAACCTCATCATGCCGGGGGGGAGCGCCGAGCCATTGGGCCTGTTCGAGGCCTTCAGCGAGCAGGTGGAGCGCTTCGAGGGCTTGAACGTCTATTCCGGTTTCGGCTTCGGGGCCTACGGCTATCTCAAGCGAGGGCTGGGTGAACACTTCCGGCTCGTCACCTGGCAGGCCTCCGGCGCCTTGCGAACGCTGTTCAAGGAAAACGACCGGCGCAAGGTGGGTTTCGTGCCGATACGCCTCGCTGACCTCAATCGCGTGGTGAGCCGAGAGGGACCTATCGTGCCGGACGCGGTGATCGTGCAGACCACGCCGCCGCTGCCCGATGGCACGGTCAGCTTGGGGGTTTCGGTCGGGGGCAATCTGGATTTCGTGCGCGAGGCACGCCTCGTGATCGCCGAATTCAACCACAACATGCCGGTGACGGCGGGCGAGAGTCGGATTCCGCTTTCACGCATCGATTTCGCCACGGAGGCGGCGACGCCGCTCGCCCACTACGGCACACCGCCGGCCAAGTCGCGGGATCAGACCATCGTCGCGCATGTGATGTCGCTCATCCCTGAGGAGGCCTGGGTGCAGCTCGGCATTGGCGCGGTGCCGGATCGTGTGCTCGCCCAATTGGCGGGGATTCGCGGCGTGAATCTCTTCTCCGGCCTGCTCACGACCGGGTTGCAGCAGTATCTGGCGGAGGTGCGCCACGAGCCCAGCGTCACGGTGGGTGAACTCGCCGGGGATCAGGCCTTCTTCGATTACTGCGGTACCGATGACCGTATCCGCATGGCACCGCTGCGTGTCACCCACAACGTGGCGAGCCTCGCCGCGCTGCCGCGCTTTGTCTCCATCAATTCGGCGATCGAGATCGATCTGCAGGGGCAGAGCAACGGCGAAACCCTAGGCAGTCTTCCGATCAGCGGGGTGGGCGGCAGCATGGATTACGTCGAGGCCGCGGCGCAGAGTGCAGGTGGCATCTCCATCATCGCCATGCCGGCCACCACCGAGGATAGCCGGCATTCCAAGATTGTGGCGCGACTGGCCGAGGGCGCTCCGGTCACCACGCCCCGCTTTGCCGTGGACTGTGTGGTGACCGAGTTCGGTGTCGCGCATCTGAAAGGGCGCGATCTGTGGGCGCGGGCCGAAGCCCTGGTCAACATTGCCCATCCCGATTTCAGGGATGCACTTGCCAACTCACTGTCCTGAGGGAATCCGGATGATCAAACTCGTCACCGTCTTCAAGCGTCACAGCGACCTCGATCTCGACGCTTTCGAGCGTTACTGGGTGGACAGGCATGCGCCATTGGTGGCGCGCCTGCCCGGCCTGCGCCGCTATGTGCAATCACAGACCATTGCCGGTGGTTACCGGCGCGGCGAGCCCGCCATCGATGGTTGCGAGGAGCTCTGGTTTGACGACCGGGAAGCCCTGCGCACCTTGCAGGGCACACCCGAACTTGCAGCGGTCCAGGAAAACGAGACGCGACTCATGCAACCCTCAACGCGCCGTGAAATCGTGACGGAGGATGTGGTGATCAAGGACGGCCCGATACCGGCGGGCGGCGTGAAGAATATCGAACTGGTGCTGCGTCTTCCCGAGATGGCGCCGGAACCCTTCCACCGCTACTGGATTGAACACCACGGGCCGCTGGGTGCCTCCATCCCGCAGGTGCTGCGCTATGTGCAGAGCCATACCCTGTGCGAGGAGTATCAGGAGGGTCGCGTGCCCTCTCTCGATGGCCTCGCGCTCACCTGGTTTGTGGACACACAGGCCATGCGTGCCGCAGCGCTGACGCCGCAGTACGCCGAGACGCGGGAGGATGAGGTCAATTTCGTGACCGAACCGCTGGATTTCGTGATTACGCGCGAGCGTGTGCTGGTAGGCTGAATGGGTAACACCGCCCTGCCGCCGGAGATGCTCCACGCCGTGCTGGACCGCATGCCTGTCGCGCGGCTCGCGCTGCGGGATCTCGAGGGCGCACCAGAGGCCCTGCCCATCGTGTTCGCGCGTGCCGGGGGTGTGTTGTGGTCGCCCGTGGATGGCAAGCCCAAGGGCCGCGCAGCCGATCTCGGACGCCTCGCGCGGCTGCGACGCTCACCCGGAGTGATGCTGCTGCTCGATCACTATGGTGAGGACTGGCGCGATCTCTGGTGGCTGCGGCTGCGCGCCACTGCCGAAGTCATCACCGAGCGGGAGGAAGCTTGGGCTGCGGCGGAACAGGCACTCGCCAGCAAGTACCCTCAATACCTGACAGTGCCCATGTTCAAGGACGAGCCCACGCTGCTCAGGTTTGCCTGGCACAGCGTGGGATGGTGGGGCAGTGACGGGCTCGCCAGTCTGGAACGCTGGCTGTCCCGCGCGACTTGAGCGCGCGCGGAGAGCGTCAGGGCAGGATCAGGGAAGGCTCATTGCGCGCAGGGCACGACCTTGCGCGCGGTGTCCTTGGCATAGAGCTTCTGTCCATCCGGTGTCTTGCCGTCCTCGTGCCATTTTTCGGTGATTTCCAGGCAGAACGAGCCGGCATTCTCCAGGGTGGGGGCCAAATCGACCGGCTTCTGGCCGCCAACCTGAATATTGGGATTCGTGGTGGCGTAACTCGGTGCGATGGTATTGCCGGCACAGCCACTCAACAGGCTGGCTGCGGCGAGCAGCGTGACGGGAAGCACCACGGCAGTTGTAAGTCTTGGCATCGGATCTCCTCGAGTGCGGAATGAGTCCGCGGGACAGGCGGGCGGATTCTAGGCACGCGATCCCAGGTCAGCAATGGGAGATGCCGGCTTCCTCGAGCTTCACGAACTTGGATTGCACACCTCAGGATGCAGCCTCATTGCATCAAGGCCTCCAGGGTCCTGAGGCAGGGACGCGTCGGATCATCCACACGCAGTGCCTGCACACAGACCTGATCAGCGCCCGCCTCCGTGAGTGCACGAAAGCGAGCCCGGAGAGTCTCGGCATCACCCCAGGCCAGCAGGTGATCGATCAACGCATCGCTGCCACCGTAGTCGAAATCCTGGGCGGTGAAACCCTGGCGCAGCCAGTGGCGGCGTCGAGCCGACAGTTCCAGCGCCCCAGCGAATACCTGCCGCCCAAGCTGGCGTGCGCGCCGGGCGTCGGTGGTCAGACACACGCGTTGCACGGTACAGAGCCAGGAGTCCGGGCCCAGCAGATCCTTCTGCCGGCGGATCTCCGCGGGCGGATTATCAAGCGCCAGCACACCCTGTGCGATTTCCCGCGCCAGCGACGTCATCCCGGGCCCGAGCGCGCCGAGCACGACAGCCAGGTCGCCGATGCTGGTGGTGATCGCGCCGTTGGCGCCTTGGCCCACGGTCTTTGGTCCGAAACCCTCGAGCCCGAGACTGCGAGTGGGGGAAATACCCGTGTGGGCCTGCTTGAGGGCCGCCATGAACTCACGCATCGCACGCAACGGCGCATGCCAGCCGTGCCCACGTGACTCGACCTTGCCGCGCTCGGAGACGCCGACACCAAGCAGGAAGCGTCCGGATGACAGCTCACTGAGCGTCTGCTGCGCCATCGCGGTCGCCATGGGGTCACGGCCGTGAAGATTGAGCACGCCCGTTGCCGCGATGAGCGCACTGGTCTGCTCCAGAATCAGGGCCGCAGTCACCAAAGGATCGCGACCGAGGTCATCGGGTAACCACACCGCACCGTAGCCGAGTGCCTCGCTCTCGCGTGCGATGGCCCTCAGTTCAGGGGCGGGGATCCCTTCCGTGGGTAGGTAGACGCCGAGCGCTGAGAGTCTCAAGGGCGGATGCTCCGGTGATGGTGTCGGAAGCCTAGAACACGCTCGCCTTCTCGCGCCAGCAGCGCGCACCATGATCGCCACCGCTCACCTTTCTGGTGCGTGGAGCCACCCACTCACGCCGGCAAAACACTGTCCGGAGCGGTGTTTGGCCAGCTGGCATCCCCCTTGCTTTGAGCCAGTCAACAGACAGAATAAGAGTCGATGCCGGGACCGCGCCGGGTCGACCACGTGACGTGCAGCGTCTGCCGCGTGACGACCCGAACTTCGGTGCAGCCCGGGGTTCGCGTCCGCGGCAGGCGCTGGGCGACCAACAAGATTGATGGGCCAATGTTTTTGCGACTCCTGAAATACGCACTGAACCGCGACCATGCCGAGCCGCGCTGGTTCAACACGCCGGCGGCCCCGCAGGACCGCTATGACGTAGTGATCGTGGGCGCGGGTGGACATGGTCTGGCGGCTGCCTACTACCTCGCACAACGGCACGGTATCCGGCGGGTGGCCGTGTTCGACAAAGGCTATCTCGGTGGTGGCAACACCGGTCGCAATACCACCATCGTTCGGTCCAATTACCTGACGCCGGAAGGCGTGAAGTTCTACGACCGCAGCGTGCGCCTGTTCGAGGGACTCGCCGAAGAACTGGACACCAATCTCTTTTACTCCAACCGCGGCCACTTCACCCTGGCCCATACGGAGGCGACCTTGCGCACGGCGCGCTGGCGCGCCGAAGTCAATCGGCATTACGGCATCGAGAGCACTCTGGTCGGACCCGAAGCGGTGAAGGACGCCTGTCCTTGGATTGATCTCGAATGCGGGGGCAAGCATCCCATTATGGGCGCGCTGTACCACGCTCCCGGTTCCATCGTTCGCCACGATGCCGTGGCTTGGGGGTATGCACGTGGCGCCTCACGCCTGGGGGTCGAGATTTTCCAGAACACGCCCGTGACCGGGATTGAGGTGAAAGCGGGGCGCGTCACGGGGGTACAGACCGCAGCGGGCCTCATTCGCACCGAACGTGTGCTCAGTGCCGTCGCTGGCAGCACGCCCACCCTGCTCAAGATGGTGGGTCTCGACAGCCCGGTCGATATTGTGCCCCTGCAGGCCTGTGTGACCGAACCCATGAAACCTTGGCTGGACACGATCATCGTGTCCGGCAGCCTGCATGTGTATGTCAGCCAGACCGCCCGCGGGGAACTGGTGATGGGCGCGGCGGTGGATCCCGCCGAGTTGCACTCCACCCGCTCTTCGCTCGAATTCGTGACGGGGCTCGCCGATCAGATTCTCGACCTCTTTCCTTTCCTCGCGAAGGTGCGCATCAACCGCCAATGGGCCGGCATGGCGGACATGACGCCCGATTTTGCGCCGGTGATGGGCAAAACCGCCGTCAAGGGGTTTTACCTGGATGCGGGCTGGGGTACGTGGGGTTTCAAGGCCACGCCCGTGTGCGGCGAGACGATGGCGCATACCCTTGCCCATGATGAAAACCATCCGCTGATTTCCGCCTTCGGCATGGAGCGCTTCGAGCGCATGCACATGCTGGGAGAAAAAGGCGCAGCGGCAGTGGGGCACTGAGCATGAAGATTTTCGATTGCCCTGTCCTTGGCCCGCGTCCTGCCAGCGAGTTCCTGTGCGCGGGCAGCGCCATCCCGGGCATGCAGAACGATGACCTGGCGGGTGCGCGCCACGCCGTTTATTTCGGAGATGCCACCGCCAAGGTCAAACGCGAGTGGTGGTTTCACCGTGCCTCGCAGCTCTGGTTCATCGTGTCACGCGACACTGCCACCGACGCCGTGCTCGATATCGGGCCGGCGGCCGGATCCGGAGATCCCCATGTCGCATAGACTGCCGCCCCAGCCCGGAGAGTGGATTGCGCGCGACGCACCACTCGGCTTCACCTTCGAGGGCAAGACCCATACTGGCTGGAGCGGAGACACGGTGAGCAGCGCGCTGCTTGCGGCCGGCGTCACCGTGCTTGGGCGCAGCTTCAAATACCATCGTCGGCGTGGGGTGCTCTCTGCCGCCAATCACGACGCCAACGTGCTGCTGCAGACGGCCACCGACCTCAATCTCCGTGGTGACGTGATGCCCGTGATCGCCGGGGAGTCCTACACGGCGGTGAACACCTTTGGTGGCCTGCTCCGGGACAAGGCCCAGCTCATCGAACTCCTGTCCCGGCTGCTGCCCGTCGGTTTCTATTACAAGACCTTCCACCGGCCGCGGCGGCTGTTTCCCTTCTGGGAGCGTTTGATTCGTCGACTCAGCGGACTCGGTCGCGTCCACCCGGGGTTCCCGGTTGCCCGCTCACCCTCGCGCCGTCTTTACTGCGACTGCCTCGTGATCGGCGCAGGCCCCTCGGGGCTCGCAGCGGCGCTGCGTCTGGCCGCGGCGGGAGTAAAGGTGGTGCTGGTGGACGAGAATGCGAAGCCCGGCGGCAGTGCGGCCTGGACTGCTGGCGCGGAAAGCTGGCTGGCCTCCGCGTCGGCTTCAGTCACCGGGGCTCCCACGCTCATGCTGGTGAGTGAGGCCTTCGCGGCCGGGCTCTACAGCGATCTTGAAGTCCCTCTGGTTGGCCGTGACGGCATGACGCTCGTCACCCCGCGCCGTGTGCTGGTGACTACCGGCGTCATCGAGCAGCCGGCGGTGTTTCGCAACAACGATCTCCCGGGCGTGATGCTCGCGAGCGCGGCGCAGCGTCTGGTGGCCCGGTACGCCGTGGCACCGTTCACGTGCGGGGTGATGCTGGCCGGTAATCAGGACGCCCTCGTCTCAGCGACCTGGCTGCTTTGGCGCGGTCTGGCCTTGGAGGCAGTTCTTCTGCTGCCCGGTTTTGCGCCGGAGGCGGAGCCCCTGGCCGAGCTCAAGGCACGCGGCGTCCGTGTGGTGCGCGATGTCACTTCACTCGAGGCCTTGCCGGAGCAAGGTGTGCTCGTCGGCGTGCGTTGCGAGGCCGGCGGGCACGAGCACCGTATTGCCTGTGATGGTCTCCTGATGAGCGTGGGATGGGCCCCAGCCTCGCAGCTGCTGCATCAGGGGGGAGCGCGCTTCGAGCACGCCGCGGCCCTCGACCAGCGGGTACCTGCCAGTTTGCCAGCAGGCCTCCACGCCGCAGGCCGGGTGAACGGGGTACATGACTTCGAGGCGAGGCTGCAGGATGGCGAGGCCGCCGCGGACGAGATTCTGGCCAGCCTCGGTTGGCCTTCCGCGCGAACTCCACGCCCGGATCGGGCGCAGGTGGCCCACTCTCACCCGCGTCCTTTCTTTGCGCATCCCCGCGGCAAGAACTTTGTTGATTTCGATGAGGATATCCAGCTTCACGATCTGGAAGTGGCGTGCCGGGAAGGCTTCGACAACGTGGAGCTCCTGAAGCGCTACACCACCAATGGCATGGGCCCGAGCCAAGGCAAGCACTCCAATCTGAACGCTGCGCGATGGCTGGCGGATCGCCAAGGCCTTGGCATGGATGCCGTGGGTGCCACGACTGCACGCCCTTTCTATCACCCGGTGCCGATGGGGGCGCTGGCAGGCAGGCGCATCCGTCCGCAGGCGCATGGGGCTCTCGAGGTCCGGCATCGCGAAGCAGGGGTCGTTTGGATGGAGGCCGGCGCGTGGTTGCGTCCGCGGCGTTACGCGGACGGAGGAACGGATGGCTTGGCCGAATACCGCGCCGTGCGCGAGGCCGTGGGGATGATTGATGTCTCCACCCTCGGCAAGCTCGAGATCTTCGGACGTGATGCGGTACGCCTGCTCGAGCTTGGCTTCACTGGCCGGCTGGCGAACCTTAAGCCCGGGCGCTCGCGCTATGTGCTCATGTGCGACCAGCGCGGCACGCTGGTGGATGACGGCCTCGCTGCTCGGCTCGGCGAGCATCATTTCTATCTCACCGGGGGCTCCGGCCATGTGCAGGCAACCTTCCGTCAGCTCACGCAGATCGCCGCACTGTACGACCTTCAGGTCGAAGTGGTGGATCGCACGCGACAGATGAGTGCGCTCAATGTGGCCGGGCCACGGGCAAGAGCTATGCTCCAGCCCCATACGCCCCAGCCTCTGGATGATCAGGCTTTCCCGTTCACCGAGGTGAGAGAAACCACGCTCTTCGGCCTGCCGGCGCGGATGATGCGGGTTGGCTTTGTCGGCGAGACCGGTTTCGAAGTGCATGTGCGTTACAACGACGGCCCCGTCCTGTGGCAGGCGCTGCAGGCAGCGGGTCCCTCGTTAGGCCTGCGGCCGTTTGGCGTGGACACCCAGCGCCTGCTGCGTCTGGAAAAAGGGCATCTCATCGTGGGTCACGATACCGATGGCGTGATGCACCCCTTTGAAACGCCGCTTGCTGCGCTGGTGGCGCTCGACAAGCCGCAGTTTCTCGGCAAGGCGGCGCTCGATCTGCTTCAACATCAAGTGACTCGCAGGCTGATCGGCTTCGAGACCACCGCGGCCGGCGCCGAGGCGCTGGAGGAATGCCACCTCATCCTGCGCCACGGCGAGATCAGCGGGCGCATCACGAGCGTTGCCCGCAGCCCTGTGCTAGGCAAGACCGTCGGGCTGGCGGTGCTGGAGCTGCCGTCCGGGGAATCCCTGCCGGGTCATATCGAAATCCGCAATGCGCACGGGCAGCTCGTGTCCGCGGCGCTGCGCGAAGGCGCCTTCTACGACCCGGGCAATACCCGCCAGCAGGAGGGTGCAGCATGAAACGGAGTCCACTGCTGGACTGCTTTCCCGCGAACGAATTCGAACACGGAGAGGTCGCCGGAATGACGCTCGCCCTGCAGAGCAGGGATGGCCGCACGGCTGATACATGGATGGCCGACCTCAGTCACGGCACGCACTGCCTGTGGGTGGGGGAGGGTGCTGCGCGAGAGCTCGCCAAGGAGGGTCTGGAGAGCTTGGGCCTGTTCCATCGCGTCGTGCATCCGCTGGGAGGCTGGGTCGTGCGCCTCGGTGCCATGCGTTACCTGCGCGCTTTCATGGCGCCTGCGGGCTCGCCCGGTGCGCAGCCCGCCGATTGCCTGAGTCTGCCATTGGACAACGTGGATATCGCACTGGGTGGGCTGCAGGCCTCCACGGTGCTGTCCGAATTCTGCGCGATTCCGCTTGAAAGCGTCACCCCCGAAAGTTGGTGCCCGGTCACGCTCGCCGGCCACGAAGTTGGCATGTGGCGTGAGGGCGAAATCTTCCATGTGATGTGTGCCCCCGCTGATGGCCTCTCCGTCTTCCGCACGCTCGCCGCAGGCTTGCGCGACGTGGACGGTAGCGTCATCGGGCTGCATGACATTCCTGACCGTTTGCAACCCGGAGTCCAGGCATGAACCTGAAACAGGCCCAGAAATTCCTGAAGGACCATGACATACGCTATGTGCTGGCGCAGTTCGTGGATGTCCACGGTGTCGCCAAGACCAAATCCGTGCCGGTCTCGCACTTCGAGGACATCCTGACGAGCGGCGCGGGCTTTGCCGGTTTTGCCATCTGGGGCATGGGCATGGCCCCGCATGATCCGGATTACATCGGCATCGGCGATCTCTCCACCCTGTCGGTCGTGCCCTGGCAGCCCGGCTATGCGCGCATCGTGTGTGATGGGCGGGTGCGCGGCAAACCCTATGCCTTCGATACCCGACATGTACTGAAGCAGGTGCTCGCCGCTACCGATGTGCGCGGCTGGACGGTGAATGTGGGTGTGGAGCCCGAATTCATGGTGCTGCGCAAGCAGGAGGATGGGACACTCGCCCCGGCGGATGACAGCGATACCCTGGAGAAGCCCTGCTATGACTACAAGGGTCTGTCCCGGGGCCGCGCGTTCATCGAACGCCTGGTGGGCGCCCTGCAAACCACGGGTTTTGACGTCTACCAGATCGATCACGAGGATGCGAACGGACAGTTCGAAATCAATTACACCTATGCCGATGCCCTGACCGCCGCGGACCGCTTCGTGTTTTTCCGCATGGCGGCGGGGGAGATCGCGCGCGAGATGGATCTTGTCTGCTCTTTCATGCCCAAGCCCTTCCGGCACCGCACCGGCAGCGGCCTGCACATGCATCTGTCGCTGAGCGGCAACGGCAAACCGAACCTCTTCCATGATGACAAGGACAAGCACGGGATGGGGCTTTCACGCCTCGGCTACCAGTTCCTCGGCGGGCTGCTGAAGCACGCCCGTGGGCTGTGCGCATTGCTTGCCCCTTCCGTGAACTCCTACAAGCGACTGGTGGTAGGGGAATCCCTCTCCGGCGCCACCTGGGCCCCGGCCTACATCACCTTCGGTGACAACAATCGCACTTCAATGATTCGGATTCCCTACGGCCGCCTGGAATGCCGGCTTGCAGATCCGAGCTGCAACCCTTATCTCGCGATGGCTGCGGTGGTGGCGGCCGGCATGGATGGCGTGGAGCACAAGATGGATCCGGGACCACCCCAGAACGAAAACCTCTATGAGCTCTCTCGCGCCGAGCTGCGCCGGCGGGGCATAGGACTCTTGCCGCAGAACCTTGGCGAGGCCCTGGATGCGCTGGAGGCAGACCCTCTCTTCTCGCGGGTACTGGGTGCCGAGCTCATCCAGGAATTCCTCAAGGTCAAGCGCATGGAGTGGGTGGAATACTCGCGGCATGTGTCGGACTGGGAACTCAACCGTTACCTCGAATTTTATTGAGGAGCACCACCTGATGTGTGGAATCGTAGGCCTGTATCTGAAAAATCCCGCGTTGAATGATCAACTGGGCGCATTGTTCGAACCCATGCTGCTGGAAATGACCCAGCGCGGCCCGGACAGCTCCGGCTTTGCGATCTACCGCGATTTGCAGCCGGAAGCGCGCCTGAAGCTCGTCCTGCAGTGCGCCGACAACGACTTCAGCTGGCCTGAACTGGCGGCTGAACTCACCCGAACCTTCGCCACCGATGTGGACTTCAAGGTGGTTCATACGCACTGCCTGATTTCCATGGCGGCCGAAGAGGCAGCGGTCCGCCGTTATTTTGCGCGTGCCAGCTTGCCCTGTGCCGTGGTCAGCATCGGGAGACATATCGAGATCTACAAGGAGGTGGGCCTGCCGCAACAGGTCGCGGGGCTTTTTAACCTGCGCGAGGCGCGCGGCAGCCACGCCATCGGGCACACCCGCATGGCGACCGAGAGTGCAGTGACCACGGCAGGCTCCCATCCGTTTTCCACCGGCAGCGATCTCTGCCTCGTGCACAACGGATCGCTGTCCAATCACAACCGCCTGCGCCGCAAGCTCGAGAAGGCCGGTGCGGTGTTCCGTACCGACAACGACTCCGAGGTGGCCGCCCAGTATCTGGACGTGCAGATGCGCCAGGGGGCCAGTCTGGAGCAGGCCTTGTACGCGGCGCTCGATGATCTGGACGGATTCTTCACCTTCACCGTGGGCACCAGTGATGGCTTCGCGGTGCTGCGCGATCCCATCGCCTGCAAACCTGCCGTGATGGCGGAAACAGCGGACTGGGTCGCGATGGCCTCGGAGTATCGAGCGCTGGCCGGCCTGCCCGGCGTGGAAACGGCCCGGGTGTGGGAGCCCGAGCCGGCAACCGTGTATGTGTGGGAGCAGAGTGGCCGTGGCCGCACCGCCAGCAAGCGCGCGCCGGAGGTCGTGGCCGCATGAGTGCCAGCGAAACCCTGCCGACAACCCGGGTGGTGGACCTTCGCTCCAGCACCGTGCGCGAACTCAATCAAGCCTTGCACGATTTGCCTCCGGATGCGGCGCTTTCGCGCTGGGAGGTGCGCAGTGCGGCTGGCGAACACGCCCTGGCCGTGGGGATCAACGCGCCCTGCACGGTCGAGATCAAGGGCCATGTGGGTTATTACTGCGCCGGCATGAACAAGCATGCGGAGATCACCATCCACGGCAACGCCGGCACGGGACTTGCCGAGAACATGATGTCGGGACGGGTCGTGCTCAGGGGCAATGCCAGCCAGTCGGCGGGTGCCACGGGACGTGGAGGACTGCTGGTCATTGAAGGGGATGCGGCTGCGCGCTGCGGAATCTCCATGAAGGGAATTGATATCGTCGTACGTGGATCAGTGGGGCATCTGTCCGCTTTCATGGCGCAACGGGGACGACTCGTGGTGGGCGGCGATGCCGGTTCGGCGCTGGGCGACTCCCTGTACGAGGCGCAGATCTTCGTGCGCGGCCAGGTCACGGATCTCGGTGCGGATTGCATCGAAAAGGAAATGCGCGCGGAGCATCTGGAGGCCCTGGGCGCGCTGCTCGAGGCGGCTGGCGTCAATCTTCCTGCGCGCGCTTTCCGCCGCTACGGCTCTGCGCGCACGCTGTACCACTTCAATGTCGACCACGCGGATACCTACTGAGGAAACGCC
The DNA here is from genome assembly GCA_016874535.1 of Gammaproteobacteria bacterium. Lineage (GTDB taxonomy): Bacteria > Pseudomonadota > Gammaproteobacteria > CAIKBL01. Next base: position 3,971 of record VGUA01000038.1, on the reverse strand, counting down.
ATGTCCAGCCAATATCCCGGGATGATCGAGTCGGCGCTTTTCAGCCGTGACGTGATTGCCGAAATCCAGCGTGCCGCCACCGAAGGCATCTACGACATCCGGGGCTGGGGCGCCAAGCGACCCTTGCCCCACTTCGACGATCTGGTGTTCCTCGGCGCCTCCATGTCGCGCTATCCACTGGAAGGCTATCGCGAGCGCTGCGATACCAGCGTGACCCTGGGCACCCGGTATGCCAAGAAACCGCTGGAGCTCAAGATCCCCATCACCATCGCCGGCATGAGCTTTGGAGCGCTTTCGGCCCAAGCCAAGGAAGCACTGGGGCGCGGTGCTTCGGCGGTGGGCACCAGCACTACCACGGGGGATGGTGGCATGACGGATGAAGAGCGCGCGGCATCATCCCTGCTGGTCTATCAGGTGCTGCCCTCGCGCTATGGCATGAATCCGGACGATCTTCGCCGGGCCGATGCCATCGAAGTGGTGCTGGGCCAAGGCGCCAAACCCGGTGGGGGTGGCATGCTGCTCGGCCAGAAGATCAACGCGCGCGTGGCGGGCATGCGGGATCTGCCCCCGAACATCGATCAGCGCAGCGCCTGTCGTCACCCGGACTGGACGGGGCCCGACGATCTCGAAATCAAGATTCGCGAACTGCGTGAAATCACCGATTGGGAAAAGCCGGTCTATGTGAAAATCGGCGCGAGCCGCAGCTATTACGACACTGCGCTGGCAGTGAAGGCCGGGGCCGACGTCATCGTGCTGGATGGCATGCAGGGTGGCACTGCCGCGACCCAGAATGTGTTCATCGAACATGTCGGCATTCCCACCCTGCCGGCACTGCGCCAGGCGGTGGAGGCGCTCACCGAGCTCGACATGCACCGCAAGGTCCAGCTCATCGTCTCCGGAGGAATCCGTACCGGCGCCGATGTGGCCAAGGCGCTGGCGATGGGAGCGGACGCGGTGTCCATTGGTGTCGCGGCGCTCATTGCGCTCGGCGACAACAGCCCGGCCTTGGACGAGGAGTACCGGAAGATCGGCAGCCGTGCGGGGTGTTATGACGACTGGCAGGCCGGCCGCGACCCTGCGGGGATCACCACCCAGGACGAAGATCTCGCCAGCCGACTCGATCCCTTGTTGGGTGGCCGGCGCCTCGCCAATTACCTGCGAACGCTCAACATGGAAACGCAGATCATCGCGCGCGCCTGCGGCAAGTCCCATGTGCACAATCTGGAGCCCGAGGATCTCGCCGCGCTGACCATCGAGGCCGCAGCCATGGCTGGCGTGCCTCTGGCCGGTACCCAGTGGATACCGGGGCGCGACGGACGATTCTAAGAGCTTCTCCGGGGGCGACTGTCAGTCGCCCCTGATTTGTCCGCAGGCTGCGCGCTCAACCCGCAGCGCGGGCAGCGGCCTTGATCTCGCGCCGACGACGATGCAGCACCGGCTCCGTGTAGCCGTTCGGTTGATGCACGCCACCGAAGACCAGCTCGCACGCCGCCTGGAACGCCACCGACTCATCGAAATTCGCTGACATCGGCTTGTAGCCGGGTTCGTTCTCGTTCTGGCGATCAACCACCACCGCCATGCGCTTGAAGGTCTCGAGCACGTGCCGGCGCTGCACGTAGTCGTGCCTGAGCCAGTTCGCAATGTGCTGGCTGGAGATGCGCAGGGTGGCGCGGTCTTCCATCAGACCCACGTCATTGATGTCCGGCACCTTGGAGCACCCGATGCCGAGGTCGATCCAGCGCACCACATAGCCGAGAATCCCCTGGCAGTTGTTCTCGAGCTCGGCCTGCACCTGTTCGCGCGTCAGCGGTGTATCGCCCAGCAGCGGAATGGTGAGGATGTCGTCCAGACTCGCGCGGGGGCGTTTCTTCAGTTCGTTCTGGACCGCCCAGACATTGGTCTGGTGGTAGTGCATGGCGTGGATGGTGGCTGCGGTAGGTGAGGGAACCCAGGCGGTGCTGGCACCGGCGAGCAGATGCGCCTGCTTGGTCTCCACCATCTCGCGCATCAGATCGGGCTTGGGCCACATGCCCTTGCCGATCTGCGCCTTGCCCTGCAGACCGCAGGCCAGTCCGATGTCCACGTTCCAGTTCTCGTAGGCCTTGATCCACTTTTCCTGCTTCATGGCCTCCTTGCGCACCATCACGCCGGCTTCCATGGAGGTGTGGATTTCGTCGCCCGTCCGGTCGAGAAAGCCCGTGTTGATGAAGATGATGCGTTCGCGTGCAGCGCGTATGCATTCCTTGAGGTTGACGGTCGTGCGCCGCTCTTCGTCCATGATGCCAATCTTGAGGGTGTTGCGCGGCAGCTCCAGCATGTCTTCCACCCGGTCGAAGATGGAGCAGGCAAAAGCGACTTCCTCGGGGCCGTGCATCTTGGGCTTCACGATATAGAGCGAACCCTTGCGCGAATTGCGAACCCGCCCCAGACCACGCAGGTCGTAAAGTGCAATCGTCGCCGTGATGACAGCGTCCAGAATGCCTTCCGGCACTTCCTCGCCATTCAGCAGCACCGCATCGTTGGTCATGAGGTGGCCGACATTGCGCACCAGCAGCAGCGCGCGTCCATGCAGGGTGGCCGGCTTTCCGGCGGGGTCGAGGTAATCGCGGTCCGGCGCCAGGGTGCGCGTCATCGTGCGACCGCCCTTCTCGAAGGTGTCGGTGAGGGTGCCTTTCATCAGGCCCAGCCAGTTGCGGTAGACCTCCGTCTTGTCGGCGGCATCGGCGGCGGCCACGGAGTCTTCGCAGTCCTGGATGGTGGTCACGGCGGATTCGAGCATCAGATCCTTCACATGGGCAGGATCGACCTTGCCCACGGTGTGGGCGGGATCGATCTGGATGATCACATGCAGGCCGTTGTTGCGCAGGAGCACTTCCGTCGGCTCAGCCGGATCACCGTTGTAACCCACGAACCGCGCCGGCTCCTTGAGGCCGCTGACCACGCCGCCTTTGAGCACCACTTCCAGCGCACCCTGGTGCACGCGATAACCGATGGAATCCGCATGGCTGCCCGCAGCGAGGGGGGCGGCCTGGTCGAGAAAATGACGCGCATAGGCGATGACCCGGGCGCCGCGCACCGGATTGTAGGCGCCACTGCGTTCCGCACCATCGGCCTCGGGGATGACGTCCGATCCATACAGTGCGTCGTAGAGTGAACCCCAGCGGGCATTGGTCGCGTTCAGTGCATAGCGCGCATTCTTGACCGGCACCACGAGCTGGGGACCCGCGATGCAGGCGATTTCCTCATCCACCTGGTTGGTGGTGACCTGGAAATCAGGGCCTTCAGGCAGCAGGTATCCGATCTTCTGCAGGAATTTCTTGTACTGCGCGTGATCGTGCGGGGCATCACAGCGTGACTGGTGCCAGGTGTCGATTTCGGCCTGCAGGCGGTAACGCTTCAGCAGCAGGATGTTGTTGCGCGGGGCGAGCTCACCGAACAGGTCCTCCAGCGACGCCCAGTAGCGGACCGGGTCGATGCCCAGATCGGGCAGGATTTCCCCCGTCACCAGTTCATGCAGGGGCTTCGAGACTTCGAGCCGGCCCTGGTTGACGCGGAGATGGGTAGTGGAATTGTCGGTTTGGCCGGCATTCATGGGCGCTGATCTCATCACTGCTGGAGTGCACAAGGATAACTGCTCCGGGCGCGATTTTCCCGACCTCGCTAGACTGCGGGACTCGAATCGGAGAATCGACATGCCCCTCACCTGCCTCCGCGGCCTGGCCTTGTGTGTGCTCTGGTCCGTGCTCACGCCGGCTTCGGCGCTCGACATCCTCCTCACCAACGATGACGGTTTCACGGCACCTGGCTTGCAGGTCATGGCCGAAGCGCTCACGAAGGCGGGGCACACCGTGACGGTGGCGGCTCCCGAGACCGACCAGAGCGGCACCAGTGCCCGCATTTCCACCGGCGAATTCCGCCTGCGGGAAGACAGGCCCGGGGTGCATGCCGTGGCGGGCAGTCCGGCCGATGCC
>VGUA01000037.1 GCA_016874535.1 Gammaproteobacteria bacterium | reverse complement strand
GAAGGGCGACGTGCCGCGCTGATCAGGCCATTCAGTCTGCCAATCAGCCTGATCTGGGCGCGACACCCGCCGGGGGGGGCTTGTTCGGTCCTCAGAGGACGTAGATCACTGCCAGCAACCCGGTGATGGACATCACCACCGTGTAAGGCAGGGCCATCCACACCATGCGTCCGTAGGACAGCCGGATGAGTGGCGCCAAAGCCGAAGTCAGCAGAAAGAGGAACGCCGCCTGGCCGTTGGGCGTGGCCACGCTCGGGATGTTGGTGCCGGTATTGATGGCCACCGCCAGCAGATCAAACTGCTCGCGACTGATGGTGCCCGCCTTGAAGGCGTTCTGGACCTCAGTGATGTAGACCGTGGCGACGAAGACGTTGTCGCTGATCATCGAAAGCAGCCCATTCGCCGCATAGAAGGCCACCAGTTGCTGTGAGTCTTCGAGCGCCAGGCCCCAGTTGATGATGGGGGTGAAGAGGTGCTGCTCATGGATGACCGCCACCACGCCAAAGAACACCACCAGCAATGCGGTGAAAGGCAGGGCCTCCGCGAACGCATGGCCGATGTGATGCTCTTCCACTACGCCGTTGAAGGCCGTCTGGACCACGATGATGGTGAGACCGATGAGACCGACTTCGGCGAGATGCAGCCCGAGTGCCGCCACCAGGAAGATGGCGGCGATCCCCTGCACGATGAGGCGGGCCTGATCCTGCCGGGTGTGGCGACGGGTCATTTCCTCGTCATAGTCCTCCAGGATCTGGCGTACCGAGGCCGGCAACTGGTTGCCGAAGCCGAAGAGGTGCAGTGATTCCACCAGCACGCAGGTCAGGAGACCCGCGGCCAGCACCGGCAGCGAGACCGGCGCAACCTCGAGGAAGAACTCCAGAAAATTCCAGTCCATCACCTTGCCGATGAGCAGGTTCTGCGGCTCACCGACCAAGGTGCACACACCGCCCAGAGCGGTGCCAACGGCCGCATGCATCATGATGTCGCGCAGGAAGGCGCGGAAATTGTCCAGATCTTCGCGATGCAGGGTCTGCACGCCATCGTCATCGCCCCCATCGTGATCATCGTGGTGCATGTGCTTGCCGGAGGCGACCTTGTGGAACACAAGATAAAAGCCTTGGGCCACGGCGATGACGACAGCCACCACGGTGAGCGCATCGAGGAAAGCCGACAACACCGCGCCTAGCAGGCTGAAGGCCAGCGAGATTGCAATCTTCGAGCGGATCTTGAGCAGACCCTTGGTGAAGATGAAGAGCAGGAGCTCCTTCATGAAGTAGATGCCTGCCACCATGAACATCAGCAGCAGGATGACCGGGAAGTTGCTCAAGGTTTCGTGGTAGATGGTCTCCGGCTGGGTCAGTCCCAGCACCACCGCCTCTATGGCCAGTAGCCCGCCCGGCTGCAGGGGATAACACTTCAAGGCCATGGCGAGGCAGAAGATGAATTCCCCGATGAGGCACCAGCCAGTCACGAACGGACCTGCGATGAAGAGCAGCAGTGGATTGGCAATGAGAAAGCCGAGGATGGTGAGCTTGTACCACTGGGGCGAATGACCCAGGAAATTGTGGGTGAATGCCTGGGGCATCGTGCGGGATGACATGAACAGGACCTCTCTACCTCGGGAGCCAAGACTCCGTGGATTATGCTGCACTCTTTGTTGAATCCGCTCGCCGCGCCTTGCGCGCTGCGCACCGCCAGCCTCCCCCCGGAAACAGGCGGTCACGGACCACGCATCTTTAACACGCACGCCAATGGCGTCACAACCCATGCAGGCGTGATGGGCTGGCGGCTCGGGGTGCCGCGCGTTAACCTCGGCGCATGAATCATCCCACCGAAGAAAACGCCGTTCTTGCGGGCATCCGGGTACTCGATTTCGGCCGCTACATCGCGGGCCCTTACTGCGCCGCTCTGCTGGGGGATCTCGGCGCCGATGTCATCCGCATCGAGCGCATCGATGGCGGCGAGGACCGCAGCATCCTGCCTGTGGCGCCGGACGGGCCTGGTGCGCTCTTTCTTGCCATGAATCGCAACAAGCGCTGCCTGACGCTGGATCCCGCCTCTACTGAGGGCCGCGAGATCGTCAAGCGCCTCGTTGCGCGCAGCGATGTGGTGATCGCAAACTTGCCACCGGATGTACTGAAGAGCCTGTCACTGGATCTCGAAAGCCTGCAGGCGGTGAAGCCGGACATCATCCTCACCACCACCACGGCGTTTGGTGCCGGTGGGCCCTGGAGCAATCGCCATGGTTTTGATGGCATAGGCCAGGCCATGTGCGGTGCGGTTCACCTGAGTGGCACGCCGGAGCAGCCCGTGAAATCTTCGGCCCACTGGGTGGACTTTGGCACGGCCTGCCTCAATGCCTTCGGCACGCTTGCCGCACTCATGGCGCTAGGCAAGACCGGCCAAGGACAGAAAGTGGAGACGGCCTTGCTCAACACGGCCATCGCTTTCAATAACGGCATGCTGATCGAACAGCAGGTGGCGCAGACCCGCCGCGAGGCGATTGGCAATCGCGGCTATACCTCGGCGCCATCGGACATGTTCCGCACCCGGGATGGCTGGATCATGGTGGCCTGTGTCGGCAATCCCATGTTCAGGCGCATCGCGCGCCTGCTGGGTGAGGAAGCCTGGCTGACCGACCCGAGATTCAGGGACGATGCCAAACGTGGCCGGCATGGCGAGGAGCTTTCAGCCCGGGTGGCCGCCTGGGCTGCCTCGCTCAGCAGTCGCGAGGCGCTGGATGCGCTGGCGGGTGCGCAGGTGCCAGCAGCCCCGATCTACTCTCCACAGCAGGCGCTGGATGACGAGCACATAAAGGCCACTGCGATGTTGAGGGATGTTGAATACCCGGGTCTTGCGCGACCTGCGCCCATCGCCACGTCCCCCGTGAGCCTCTCAGCCACGCCCGGCACACTGCGCAGCCGTGCGCCGCTTTTGGGTGAGCACACGGAGGAGATCCTGCAGGAGCTGGGCTACGGTGACGCGGAGATCGCAGCGCTGCGCGAGCGCAAGGTGGTGTAGTCCTCTCGCGCTCCCGTGCGCGTGATCGATCATTCAGGCAGTCCGAAGACCCACAGCACGCCGCCCTGCGGCACCTGCACTGCCGTACCCAGGTGCTGGTTCAGGAAATGCTGCTTGCGCTCGGCATCCACTCCCCAGCCTGATTGCACGGCGATGTACTGCCGGCCTTCCACTTCGTAACTCACGGGGACGCCCACCACACCCGAGTTGGTGCCCTGCTGCCACAGCAGTTTGCCAGTCTTGGCATCGAAGGCGCGGAACTGCCGGTCATTGGTGCCGCCGGAGAAGACGAGGCCCCCGGCGGTGGCGAGCACCGGACCCCAGTTGTGTGAGGCAAACGTGTTGGTCCACACGCGCTTTCCACTGTTGAGATCCCAGGCCTGCAGCTCGCCGATGTGATCCTTGGCTTCGGGTGTTGGACGCACTTCAATGTCCTCGATATTCACGCCCATGTACATCTCGCCGGCGCGATATTCCACGGGACTCCCTTTCACGGCACCGCAGAGATTTTCGTTGGCGGGAATGTAGAGGTAGCCCGTCTGCGGACTGTAGGCGACGGGCGGCCAGTCCTTGCCGCCCCACAGGCTGGGGCAATACTCCACGCGCTCGCCGACTTTCGGAATGCGGGTTTCCACATAACTGGGCCGACCGCTTGTGGGGTCTATCGCGCTGTAGACGTTCTGCTTCACATAAGGCGTGGCTTCGATGAATCCCAAGGCATCCGGCTTGCGCTCCAACGTCCACAGGTAGCCGTCACGGCCGGCGTGCACGAGGGTTTTCCGGACCTGTCCGCCTTGTTGCCGATCGACCAGCACCGGGGCCGCGACCTCATCCCAGTCCCAGCTGTCATTCCAGTGGTATTGATGGTGCGCGCGAATCTTGCCGGTATGGATGTCGAGCGCCAGCACGGAAGTGGCATACAGGTTGTCACCCGGGCGCGTCGCACCGATCCACGGACCCGCGTTGCCGGTGCCCCAGTAGCTTATTTTTTCCTTGGCATCGTAGCTGCCGGTGACCCAGGCCGGCGCACCACCGCGCTTCCAGCTGTCGCCCGGCCAGCTGTCATTCCCGGGCTCACCCGGGCCCGGCACGGTGTAAGTCTTCCAGACCGGTTTGCCTGTGGTGGCCTCGAAAGCCTGGATGAAGCCGCGTATGCCGAATTCACCGCCCGACACACCCACCAGAATGAGTCCTTCTGCCGCGAGTGGCGCCAGCGTCATGTAGTAGCCGTTGAGGTAGTCCTCAACCTGCTGCTCCCACACCACTTCACCGGTGGCTGCATCGAGGGCCACGAGGAAAGCATCCGCCGTGGCGAGATAGACCTTGTCCCCATGCAAGGCGACACCGCGATTGGTGGGATGCATCTGCATCAGATCTTCCGGCAGCTCCCGCGAGTAGCGCCAGTTGAGCGCGCCTGTTCGCGCATCCAGTGCCAGTACATGGTTGTGCGGGGTGGTGATGAACAGATGGCCTTCATTGACGATGGGTGGCGCCTGATGCGCTTCCGTCATCCCGGTGGAATAAGTCCAGAGTGGCTTCAAGGCCTGCACGTTGCCGGTGTTGATGCCGGTCAGACCGCTGTAGCCCCAGCTGTCGTAAGTGCCCCGATACATGAGCCAGTTGCGGGCCTCGGGCGCCGCAAGGCGCGCATCGGTGACAGCGGGATAGGCCTTGTTTTTCCTGGACGTTGGCGCCTGCTCCCCGGCATGGGCAAAGGTGACGGTGCCGAGCAGCAGACCGAGCGGGAGCAGCGGATACATCAGGCGCTTGGACATTGGGCTTTCCTGCGGGTTGATTCAGGGTTTCTTCACGCCGACCTTGCCGGTGAATGCGCCAGCCACGATGAAATGCTCGCCCTGAAGGGCGAGCGGCAGGATGGGCAAGGCGCGTGGTGCGGGGCCGGCTGTCGCCGTCGCATGGGCGGCGGGGTCGAATTCAGAGCCATGGCAAGGGCAGACCAAACGTGAGGTTTCCGCCTTCCAGGAAGACACGCCACAGGCGGCGTGCGTGCAGACTCCGGAGAATGCCAGCACGCCGTCCAAGGCATGCCGTGCGGCGATGCGATCCAGCTTCGCGGGATCAAGTTTGAGCAACAGGATCTGGTTGAGGCGAGAACGCGCGCGCAGAGCGCCGGATGACGGATCGCGCGGATAAGCGAGCAGCGGTGCGGCACCGGCCACGAGATCACTCGCCGTGATCGCGCGGCCTGCGTTCTGTTCGGGCGGAAACACCAGGACATCGCCCTTTTGTGGCGGCATTCGCGAGGGGTCAGGGCTAGCGCCCTCGGCAAGGGCGGCCGAGAGCATTGCCGCACAAGCCACGGTGCCCCCCAACCAGTGGCGTCGCCCGGCATCAAAGCCGGTTCCATCATCTCCTGCAGACATCCGATGCTCCGGTGCACCGCCGTCCGCCGCGCGGACTCTCAGGCAGGCAACCCGGATGCATTGTTGTCCAGAAGCCTGCGAGCGTAAATCACTGCGCCCGCACCATGGCCTTGCTGATCATGTCCTTGGCTTCCGCTGCGTCGCCCCAGCCCACCACCTGCACCCATTTGTTGTCCTCGAGATCCTTGTAGTGCTCGAAAAAATGCTGGATCTGGCGGAGGGTGATGTCGGGCAGATCGGTGTAATTCCTCACGTGATCGTAGCGCCGCGTAAGCCGCGGCACGGGCACCGCGATGATCTTCTCGTCGCCGCCTGCCTCGTCCTGCATCTTCAACACGCCCACCGGCCGCACGGCAATGATGGCGCCCGGGGCGATGCCGCGCTGGTTGGCAATCAGCACATCGATGGGGTCGCCGTCGTCAGACAGGGTATGGGGGATGAACCCGTAATTCCCGGGATAGCGCATGGCCGTATAGAGAAACCGATCGACCACCAGTGCGCCTGAGGCCTTGTCCATCTCGTACTTGATGGGTTCGCCACCAACGGGAACTTCGACTATGACATTGACTTCATCCGGCGGATTGCGACCGGTGGAGATGGCTTCGAGATTCATGGCTGCTCCTGCACAAGAGGGGATCCGTCGGCACGCTTGCATGCCGGATGCGCACACGATACACCATGCAGCATGCGGGGTTGTCCGGTCCGGAAACCCGCTCAGACAAAAGAACAGGGGAGGACATCATGACCGAACGTTTTTTCAGCGAAGCCGAGCTGCGCGACATGGAGCGGCGCACCGTCGATCGCCTGGTCGATGCCATCGATGCCGGGGATTCGGAGAGGGCGCGCAAGCTGGCGCGGCGCATGTACAACGAATTCCTGAGCATGCACGACCTCTACCGCAACTGGATCACCGCCACCTTGAGTGAGGTGGGGCGACGCTTCGGCGATCAGGCACTGGACGACATCATGGTCGAGGGCGTACGCGCCTGGTGGAAACCCATCCTCGACAGTCTGCCCAAGGATCCCGAGTCCCTGCCAGGACGTATCAAGATGTTCGCAGCCGGCCTCCATGGCCACCTGCAGCCGCTGGAAATCACCGAGGACGAGGAGAAGGTCTCCCTCCGCATGTGCCCTTGCGGCAGTGGCGGGCGTCTGGTGCAGGAGGGGAAATATGAAGGGCCTGACGCCTTCCTCAAGATCGAAAAGCCCCAGCCGCTGACTTATGGCTGCAAGGATTACCCGGTGTACTGCGCGCATGAGTACGCCATGGAGCGTATCGACATCGAGGAGAACGGACATCCTTTCGTGGTCGTCGAGCCTGCCGCGGAAATCGGCAAGGAGCACTGCGTGATGCACATCTACAAGAAACCGGCGGAAGTACCGCTCAAGTACTACGAGCGGATTGGCTTGAAGAAGCCTGGATGAGCGTGGAGGGAAGACGATGCTCAGTGTCGCTCTCTCAACAGTTGACCGCGCGGACACACTTGCCCGCACCTTGCAGGCGCTGTGCGCCCTGCAGGAGCCGACGGGCGGCTGGCAGCTTCTTGTCGTCGATAATGGCAGCGTCGACCACACGTCCCGGGTTTTGGCGGATTTCGTGGGCCGACTGCCTCTGCAGGTGCATCACTGCGCAGAGCGGGGGAAGAATCGCGCCCTCAACAGCATCATCCCCCACTTCAGCGGAGATCTGGTGGTGTTCACGGACGATGACGTCATCCCTGCAGCGGACTGGCTGTGCCAGCATCGACGACTGGCTGATAAACACCCTGGAGCTGCTGTGTTTGGCGGGCCCATCCTGCCGCAGTGGGAGTCTCCTCCGCCGACATGGATGACAGACGCGATCCCCTTCGATGTGTGCTTTGGACAGACGGATTCCGATTGGGAGGAGGGAGTATCACCGCCAAGGAGAATCTGGGGCGCAAACATGAGCGTCCGCGCCACGGTGTTCGCGGAGGGGTACCGTTTCGACCCCCATCGCGGACCACGTTCCGACAGCAGCCGCTACCTCACGGGAGGAGAAACGAGCTTCGTGAAGCGGCTGCATGAAGCCGGTAAAACCTGCTGGTTCAGTCGTGGCCCTGTGGTCCGGCACCTCATCCGCGAGGAGCAGCACAGCTATGAATGGGTGATGCAACGTGGGTTCCGCTTCGGGCGCTTGAAAGGCGCACGGCACACGGATCTGTCACCCCGGCGGGGCAAGGCTTTGTTGCACTGGCTGCTGCTGGAAGCGCGATGTGCGCTGTATTCGTTGCGCTGGGCCTCTACCTCGCCAGAGGCCTGGCGGGCACGCCGGGATTGGGACATGAATGTTTTGAGGGGGCAGTGGTATCAGATGTCCCAGTCACCCGCGAAGTGAAGATTGGCGGTTGCCGCAATCCAAGGAGCACACCCATGAACCCAAGCCCGGGCTCTCCAGAAAAATCTCCCGCGGAAAAGCCGACTTTGTCCAGATGGCGCGCACACCTCGCCTTGGTCGAGCCCTTCAAGTCTCCTCTGGCACGGGCAGCCGCGGCGGGGGATCTCGACACGCTCGCACATCTGCTCACGGCAAGCGCAAATCCGAATGCCCAAGGACTGCGCGGAATGACAGCACTCCACCACGCCGCGCTGCGCGGCCATTGGGAAGCAGCGGCCCTGTTGCTGGCCAAGGGTGCGAATCCGGATTTGCGGGATCGCGCAGGGCGGGCACCACTGGCCGCTCCCCAAATCCCCTTCGAAGGGCTGCACCGGATTCGTCAGGCTTACCATCGGCGTCGCGAAAAGGATGCCACCTGGACCCCGAACCCCTCCGCAGAGGCCCGTTCTCTGGCCGAGAAATTGGAAACGGATGGGATCGCCCGCTTGCCGGGTTTTGTGCCGGCCGACGCTCTCGCCAAACTCAGAGAAGGTTTTGCCGGTTTCATCTCCAGCCTCGAGGCCAAGCTCGCGCGCGGAGAGGGCAGGCATCGCCACTATGACGAAGAGGAGCATTACTGGGAAAGTGATCTGGCTTTCGTCTGCAACAATGCCTTCAAGTATTCCGCTGAGCTCGCGCGCGTCGCATCAAGTGACACCCTGCTCGATGCTGCGGGACTCTACCTCGGGCGCCGAGCCTATGTACAAAGGGCGGTTGCGATGCGGTATCTGCCTTCCCCGCATCTTTCCAATGACATGTTTGGCTGGCATCACGACTTGGAGGAGAAGCGTTTCAAGATCATGATGCTGCTGACGGATGTCCCGGTGGGTGGTCAGCACATGAGCTTCGTGCTGGGCTCTCATCGCGCCCGGCATCCCTACAGCATGTTCTTCCGTAACTCCTGCCCACTGAAGTACTGCGAAAGCTATCTCCCTGAAATCCGCATCTTCGACGCCACCGGGCGTGCTGGAGATGTCTTCGTGTTTGATTCCAACGGCGCACATCGCGGTAATCGCCGCCCGGAAGGGCCGCTGCGGGATGTCTTCATGCTCGAATACACGGCAGACTCGAGCCATCTGTGGGGTGGCGATCTGCCGGCCGAATTTGGGACGACCCTGCCAGCCGAATCTGATCATCCTTTCCGACGTTTCATGCAGGCGGAAAAGCCCTGGGAAAAACCGGTACGCCGCAAAGCCCCGAGCTGGGTGGAAAATCTCCCGCACATCAGGCGCTGGTTGTAGATGCTTTTGTGACGGGGTCCACAGTTTGTGGAGATCCAGCCGCGACGGCGCCTGCCCATGACTCGCATCGAGCGCCGAGTCGGGTCAGGATCCGGTTACGGAAACGAACGAGGGAATGTGACGCATGAAAATCCCCACGACTTGCATGCCGCGCGCTGGCCTGCTTCTCACCCTCACGCTGGCGACAGCGGCGGTTGAAGCTGGTACGTGCAATAACGGAACCTTGCGTGGCTGGTATACCGCCGACATTACGGAGACCGACAGCACCGATGCGGATGGCGCCATTGCGCGCATGAATTTCAATGGCGCGGGAGTGCTGACGGTGGAGGCCACCGGGATAGAAGATCGTCTGGGCCCGCCAATCATCGTCACCGTACCGGGCAGCGGCACCTATGCGGTGGATTCCGCCTGCCGCGCCACGTTCACCTTTACCTACGGCCAGTTTGGCATCACCGAAACCATGACGGGCACCCTCTACCTGCATCAGCTCGACATGGCCCACGTCAACAATCTTGCGTATGGCGGCTATGGCGTTGCACTGTCGAATGGTTATCCCGGCAAGTTCGAGTTGCGACGCGTACAAGGCAAGTTCTGAACAAGACTAATTGGTGACAGTTACCCTATTTCCGCGATCGGCAACTGTCTGCCGGCGGCCGTCTCCCCTGTTGGTGAAATAGGGTAACTGTCACCAATTTCAGCGCAACAGGAGTGCGGACTTGATAGCCTTCGGCCATGAGGTGCATAGCAACTTCCAATTTCACAGCGCTCTAAATGAACTGCAGACACCGCTCCACGGTGGAAGACCGCCAGACAAACATTTTTTGAAGGAGCAAGTCATGAAGAAGTCGATCATCGCAATGATCATTGGTGCAGCGAGCATGGGTGCCCAGGCTCAGGGTTTCGCACCTTGGGCCAACGCAGTGGCCACCGAGGCTGTCGCGGGAGCCGCCGGCAGCGTCGGCGCCGCTGAGCGCTCGTCGGTCGCTGCCGCTGGTCCGTTCTATCGGCCGGAAGCCCCGACGACGGACTCCGCGGATTCCACCTCCGCGCAGGTAAAGGTCGGTCCTTGGTATCTCGCGCAGTAAGACCACAGAAAAGCGGTAATCACATGGCGGGGTGCAATGCCCCGCCATCCCTCCTGCGTTATGCATGACGCGCCAGCTGGAGATGCAGGTAGCCACTGTCCTCTCGATTCGAAGCCTTCCGGCTCAACTCCGAAGATCGCGTAAAAACCCTCAGCGTTGGACATCCCCCGCCAGCAAGGGCGGAGCACGCGGAAACGCTCGGGACCGCGCTACGTTGTTTCAGGATACGGTGCCACACAGGGAACATCCGGTGCGGCTGAGCATGGCATCCCAGTACAGACAAAGCGCGCGACTTGCGGCGGCGAAGGGGCGCGAATGCGTCCTGAGCGGGGGAATGGTGCGCCGTGTAGGATTCGAACCTACGACCAATGGATTAAAAGTCCACTGCTCTACCAGCTGAGCTAACGGCGCGGGGTGTCCGGCGGAGAGCGGCGGATGATAGCCACCGCGGCAAGGCGGGACAAGCAAGAACCCTTGAAAAAATCGCGCGAATCCCTATCTTCCCCCCGCACTTTTTGCGGAGACGGATGTTATGCCGACCTATTCCTATCGTTGTGAGGGCTGCGGCCACGAGTTGGAGGTGGTGCAGCGGATGACCGAGGACGCACTCACGGACTGCCCTGCCTGCAAGGCGCCGAAGCTGGTCAAGCAGATCCAGCCGGTGGGCTTCGCACTCAAGGGCACTGGCTGGTACGTGACGGACTTCAGGGACAAGGGCAAGAAGCCGGCAAGCAGCACTCCCGAAAGCAGCTCCGGCAAGGAGCCGGCGGCGGCCCCGAGTGCGGGCGCCACCGAAACCAAGACAGAAACCCCCAAGCCCGCGGCCGCGAGCACCACGGACTGAGCCTCCAGCGGGGTGTGCGCCGGGCCTGATCGGGCTGCGGCGCCGAGGGCACGCGAGCTGCGGGCTCTTGCGGCGTTGCGGCATGCAGGCGCAATCCGTATCATGCCAGCGCCTGTCGGTAAGCAACTGATCCGACTAATCATATTCAAGAGTTCCAGTTCATGCGTAGCCACTACTGCGGCCAGGTTGACGAGCAGCTCAACGGCCAGGAGATCACCGTTTGCGGGTGGGTTCACCACCGGCGCGACCATGGGGGCGTGATCTTCATCGATCTGCGGGATCGCGAAGGCGTGTTGCAGGTGGTGGTGGATCCGGACACACCGGAAGCTTTCCTGCTGGCCGAACGTGCCCGGAGTGAATTCGTGTTGCGGGCGATTGGCAAGGTCCGCCCGCGCCCTGCGGGGACCGTCAACCCGAATCTCCCCACCGGCAAGGTGGAGCTCTTGGTGCACACCCTGGAGATTCTGAACACCGCCCAGACTCCCCCGTTCCAGCTCGATGATCCGACGGTACAGGAAGAGACCCGACTGCGTTTCCGTTACATGGATCTGCGCACGGAGCGCATGCGCAACAACCTTCTGCTGCGTGCCCGCGTGGCGCGTTTCTTCCGGCGCTTTCTCGATGAGGCGGGTTTCCTCGATATCGAAACCCCCATGCTCACCAAGGCGACGCCGGAAGGTGCACGCGATTACCTCGTGCCCAGCCGCACGCACCAAGGGCGCTTCTTCGCCCTGCCGCAGTCACCCCAGTTGTTCAAGCAGTTGCTGATGATGTCCGGTTTCGATCGCTACTATCAGATCGTGCGCTGCTTCCGCGATGAGGATCTCCGCGCGGACCGTCAGCCGGAATTCACGCAGCTCGATATCGAGATGTCCTTCGTGGATGAACAGGCCGTGACCCAGTTGATGGAAGCGATGATTCGCGAGCTCTATCGCGAAGTGATGGGCGTGGAACTCCCCAATCCTTTCCCGCGCCTGACCTACCAGGACGCCATGCACCGCTATGGCAGCGACCGGCCTGACCTGCGCAATCCGCTGGAACTGGTGGAACTCGCGGACCTCATGAAGTCGGTGGATTTCAAGGTTTTCGCGGCCACCGCGAACGATCCCGGCAAGCGCATCGCGGCACTGCGGGCGCCCGGTGGTGGCGCGCTGTCGCGCAAGCAGATCGACGATTACACGGATTTCGTCGCCATTTATGGGGCCAAGGGCCTCGCCTACATCAAGGTCAATGACCTCGATGCCGGCCGGGACGGCCTGCAGTCGCCCATCCTCAAATTTCTTCCCGATGAAGTCATCACGGCCATCATGCAGCGCACCGGTGCCGTGACCGGCGATGTGGTGTTCTTCGGTGCGGATGATGCCAAGGTGGTGAATGCGGCACTGGGCGCCCTGCGCGACAAGGTGGCGGCAGATCTCGGCCTGGTGGCGGAGGCTTGGAAGCCACTGTGGGTCGTCGATTTCCCGATGTTCGAGTGGGACGACGACGGCAAGCGCTGGGCCGCCTTGCACCATCCCTTCACCGCGCCGCATGAGGACGCCGAAAGCGTGGCGCGTGCGCCAGGGGCAGCACTGTCCCGCGCTTATGACATGGTCATGAACGGCTCGGAGATTGGTGGCGGCTCGATCCGTATCCACCGACCGGAGATGCAGCAGTCGGTCTTCACCCTGCTCGGCATCGGTCAAGACGAGGCGCGCGAGAAATTCGGTTTTCTGCTCGACGCCCTCAACTACGGCTGCCCGCCGCACGGTGGCATCGCCTTCGGCCTCGATCGTCTGGTGATGTTGATGTCCGGCGAAAAATCGATTCGTGACGTCATTGCCTTCCCCAAGACCCAGACCGCGTCCTGCCCACTGACTTCCGCTCCCTCCGCGGTGAGCGAGCTTCAGCTGCGCGAACTCGGCATCCGTCCGCGTCGGCTCGAAGGCGCCGCCGGGACCTGAGCCGGCACGCCGCCCGCCATGCCTGCCGCGCCTCAAGCTGAGCCTCACGAAATAGTCACGGCGGCCCTGCCGGTACAGACCTTCCACGTGCCACCGACGGTGGTGGAAGTGCTGGGTGAAGACGAACGTCACGCGCTGCGTGAAGAGATCAAGACGCTCCTGGTGCGCGAGAACGCGGTACTGGTTGCCCACTACTACACCGATCCGGAGCTGCAGGCCTTGGCCGACGAGACGGGCGGACACGTCTCCGACTCGCTGGACATGGCGCGCTTCGGCCACGAGCACCCGGCCAGCACACTGGTGGTGGCGGGGGTGCGCTTCATGGGCGAGACCGCCAAGATCCTGAATCCCGAGAAGCGCGTGCTGATGCCCGATTTGAAGGCCGAATGCTCGCTCGATCTTGGGTGTCCCGCCGATGCCTTTGCCGCTTTCTGTGACCAGCACCCCGATCGCACCGTGGTGGTTTATGCCAACACCAGTGCGGCGGTGAAAGCGCGCGCCGACTGGATGGTGACTTCCGGCAGTGCGCTCGATGTGGTGCGGCACCTGAAGGTCGAGGGGCGCAAGATCCTCTGGGCACCGGACAAGTACCTCGGGCATTACATTCAGGAACAGACCGGCGCCGACATGCTGCTCTGGAATGCCGCGTGCATCGTGCACGAGGAATTCAAGGGCCAGGAGCTCGCCGAGCTGCGCGCAAGGCACCCTGCGGCCAAGGTGCTGGTGCATCCCGAGTCGCCGCCCTCCGTGATTGCCCAGGCCGATTTCGTTGGCTCAACCAGCGGCATCATCAAGGCCGTGCAGACCCTTCCGGCGCGCGAATTCATCGTGGCCACGGACAAGGGGATCTTCTACAAGATTCTTCAGGCGGCACCAGACAAGGTGCTGATCGAAGCGCCCACCGCGGGCCACTCCGCCACGTGCCGCAGCTGCGCGCACTGCCCCTGGATGGCGATGAACGGTCTGCGCAAGCTCGCGGCGGCGCTGCGTGAGGGCAGCAACGAGATTCACGTGGCGCCTGAAATCGGACGCAGGGCCGCGGTGCCGATCAAGCGCCTGCTCGATTTCTCTGCGGGTCAGCACACAGTGATCTACGGCAACAACGACGCCTGATGCGCCCGATTCCCAAGCGCCGCGACTGCTTGCACCCAGGATGAGCATCATCCTCGGGATCGACCCCGGTTCCCGCATCACGGGCTATGGCGTGGTGAAAATGGAACGACACCAGCCGGTGCATCTGACCCATGGTTGCATCGAGGTGGGGGAGCTGCCTTTTGCGCAGAGGCTTTGCGGAATCTTTGACGCTCTGACGGCCATCATCGAGGAATGGCGCCCGGACGAAGCCGCAATCGAGAAAGTCTTCATGAACCGCAACGTGGATTCTGCGCTCAAGCTTGGGCAGGCGAGGGGCGCGGCACTGGTCGCGCTCGCCAAGCGCGGCGTCGAAGTCCATGAGTATTCGCCCAACGAGATCAAGCTTGCGGTGGTGGGGCGCGGTCATGCCGAGAAAGGACAGATCCAGCACATGGTGAAGATGCTGCTTGCACTGGAGACCCAGCCGCGTGCGGACGCTGCTGATGCGCTGGGTATCGCCCTCTGCCACGGGCAGACTCGCCTCGGACTGCAGGCGATCCGCGGCGCGCGGCGCGCCCGCGCGGGACGTTACCTGTGATCGGCCGTTTGCGCGGCACGTTGCTGGAAAAACATCCTCCGCGACTGCTGGTGGACTGCCAAGGCGTGGGCTACGAGGTGGAAGCCTCGATGACGACCATCTGGGCGCTGCCCGATCCCGGCCAGGAAGTGACACTGCACACCACGCTCATCGTGCGCGAGGATGCGCACTTGTTGTTTGGCTTTGCGACGCTCGCCGAACGCCGGTTGTTCCAGAGCCTGCTCAAGGTCAATGGCGTGGGTGCGCGCATGGCCCTCACCATTCTTTCCGGCATCCAGCCCGAGGATTTCGTGGTCTGCATCCAGCGTGGCGACACCGCACGCCTCACGTCCCTGCCGGGCATCGGCAAGAAGACCGCCGAGCGACTGCTGGTGGAGATGCGCGATCGCGTGGCGGACTGGGCCTCGGTAGAGGGCGTCTCCATCAGCCTGCCCAGCGAGGCACCGCCCACGGATGCCGTGGCCGACGCCGTGAGCGGACTCATTGCGCTGGGTTACAAGCCCCAGGAGGCGAGCCGTCTGGTCCATGCGGTGGATGCCACCGGCAAGACCAGCGAAGCCCTGATCCGCGAAGTGCTGCGCAGCCTCGCCCGATGAGCCTGATGAGCACCCCGGGCCAGACCCGCCAGCCCTGCATCGGCACGCGCGGATTGCCCCCGGGATTCGCGCCCGGATCAGTGGCCGGATTAACGCCAGATTCAGGGAGCTGCGGTAGACTGCCGCGACTCGCCGTGTAACGGATGCCGATGTCTTCTCCCCTCACTTCGCCTGCGGCAAGCGCGGATGACTCCGCTCTGGATCTCGCGATCCGCCCCCGCCTGCTCGCGGACTACATCGGGCAGCCCGCAGTGCATGAGCAGATGGAGATCTTCGTGCAGGCGGCCCGCCAGCGCGGCGAGGCACTGGACCATGTGCTCATCTTCGGTCCTCCCGGTCTCGGCAAGACCACGCTCGCCAACATCATCGCCAACGAACTGGGCGTGAACCTGCGCCAGACTTCCGGCCCGGTGCTGGAACGGGCGGGCGATCTCGCCGCGCTGCTGACCAACCTCGAGCCGCGCGATGTGCTGTTCATCGACGAGATTCATCGCCTGAGCCCCGTGGTGGAGGAAATCCTGTATCCGGCGATGGAAGACTTCCAGCTGGACATCATGATCGGCGAAGGGCCGGCGGCGCGCGCGCTCAAGCTCGACCTGCCCCCCTTCACGCTCGTCGGGGCGACCACCCGTGCGGGCCTGCTGACCTCCCCCCTGCGCGACCGCTTCGGCATCGTGCAGCGGCTGGAGTTCTATGCGAACGAGGATCTCGCGCGCATCGTGGCCCGGGCTGCCGGTATTCTCCAGGTGCCCATCGAGCAGGAGGGTGCGACGGAAATCGCGGCACGTTCGCGCGGCACGCCACGCATCGCCAACCGTCTGCTGCGGCGGGCGCGCGACTATGCCCAGGTCAAGGCCGACGGCCGTCTGACCGCGGAGGTGTCCTCGCGCGCACTCGACCTGCTGAATGTGGACATCCGCGGTTTCGACCTGATGGACCGCAAACTCCTGCTCACCATCATGCAGAAATTCGATGGCGGCCCGGTCGGTATCGACAGCCTGTCCGCTGCGCTCAGCGAAGAGCGGGGCACGATTGAGGACGTGCTGGAGCCCTTTCTCATCCAGCAGGGCTATCTGGTACGCACCGCAAGAGGGCGCATGGCCACCCGGCTCGCCTGGGAGCATTTCGGGCTCACGCCGCCGGCGCACGCGGCAGCGGCTGCGCCCGACCTGTTCGACGGGGTGGGTGGATGAGCCACGAGTTCCGCCTGCCACTGCGCGTGTATTACGAAGACACCGATGCTGCCGGCATCGTCTACCATGCGAACTACCTCAAGTTCATGGAACGTGCGCGGACCGAGTGGCTGCGTGCGTTGGGTTTCGAGCAGGATGACCTCGCGCGCCGCCATGGCATTGCCTTCGTGGTGCGCAATGCCGCGCTCGATTACGTGCGAGCTGCCCGCTTCAACGATGCCCTGACCGCGACCTGCGCAATCGCGCGCTGCGGCCGCGCCAGCGTGGAATTTCTCCAGCAGGTGCTGGATGTGCAGGGACAGATCATCTGCCGGGGCGACATTCGCGTCGGCAGCGTGGATTTCCGGCGCATGGTGCCCATGCGCATTCCGGATGAGATTTTCGAAAGGATCAGCAATGCACTCTGACATGTCGATCGCCAGCCTGATCATGGGCGCGAGCCTCCTCGTGAAGCTCGTGATGCTCTGCCTGCTCCTGGCATCGGTCGCATCCTGGGCACAGGTCATCCGCAAGCGGCGCGAGCTGCTGGAAGCCAAGCGCACGGCCAAGCTGTTCGAGGACCAGTTCTGGTCCGCCGAGGATCTCACCGCACTCTTCAACCGCATCAGCATGCAGCGCCATGCAGCCGATGGCCTGCAGCGCATCTTCGAGGCGGGTTTCAAGGAATTTGCCAGGCTGCTCAAGCGGGAAGGGATCCCGCCCGAGATGGTGCTGGAAGGATCGCAGCGCGCCATGCGCATCGCGGTGAGCCGTGAGCTGGAAGAACTGGAGGCGAACCTGCCAATGCTCGCGACCATCGGTTCCGTCAGTCCTTACATCGGGCTGTTCGGCACAGTGTGGGGCATCATGAATTCCTTCCGTGGTCTCAGCAACGCGGGGCAGGCCACGCTCGCCATGGTGGCACCCGGTATCTCGGAAGCATTGGTGGCCACCGCCATGGGGCTTTTCGCAGCCATTCCCGCGGTGATTTTCTACAACCGCTTCGCCGCCGAAATTGATCGCCTGACCACCCGTTACGAAACCTTCGCCGAAGAATTTGCCGCCATCCTGCAGCGGCAGGTTCACAGCTGAGGCGCATGCAATGGCTGGTGTGATGGCCCGCGGCAAACGCGGCAAGCGGCTGGTAGCCGAAATGAACGTGGTGCCCTACATCGACGTGACCCTGGTGCTGCTCATCATCTTCATGGTGACCGCGCCACTGGTGACGCAGGGGGTGAAGGTCGAACTGCCCCAGGCGGAGTCCGAACCGGTGCCACCTTCAGAGAGCGAGCCGGTGATTGTGACCATCGATGCCGCGGGCGAGATGTACATCGATCTCGGCGAGGACCCGGATTCCCCGGTGGATGCGGAGACCCTGGTTCATCGTTTGGCTGGCGTGAAGAAGTACAAGCCCAAGACCACTTTTCTGGTCAAGGGTGATCAGGGCGTGCCGTATGGTCGTGTGGTGGAGGTGATGGCCTTGATGCAGAACGCCGGCATCGAGGATGTCGGCCTGCTGACCGACCCGCCGGGCAAGAAATGAGTTCATCGAGGCGCTGAATCACCCGTGAAGCAAAAACCTCTCACCCGCCTGCCCAAGCTGCCCAGCTTCAGCAGCAACAAGGCGTTCTACTACTCCGCACTCGCGCACGCGATCCTCATCGTCGTGTTCGTGGTGGGCATAGACTGGCGCAGTAGCAGCACGCCGGTGACGCCGGCTGGCGCCCCGCAGGTAATGACGGCCAAGGCCATCGATGCGGACAAGGTGATGGCGGAGGCGCGCAAGCAGCAACAGCTCGAGCAGCAGAAGCAGGATGATCTCAAGCGCAAGGAAGAGGAAGCACGGCGCAAGGTGCAAGAAGAAGAGCAGAAGCTGAAGAACCTGCGCGAGCAGCAGGAACAGGAGCAGCGCAAGGTCGCCGAGGAAAAGAAGCGCCAGGAAGTCGAAAAGAAGACCCGGGCGGACGCCGAGCAGAAAGCCAAGGCGGAAGCTGAGAAGAAGGCCAAGGCAGAGGCAGACAAGAAGGCCAAGGCGGAAGCCGAGAAGAAAGCCAAGGCGGAGGCCGAGAAGAAAGCCAAGGCGGAAGCCGCCAAGAAGGCCGCGGCTGAAAAGGCGCTGGCCGATGCCCTGGCGGCAGAAGAAGCCGAGGGCCAGGCGTTGGCTGACGCGACAGAACTCCAGCGCTGGCTCGGCCGCATACAAGCCGCGGTCCAGGGTGCTTTTGTCTACCCACCCGGCCTGCCACCCGGGCTAAAATGCAAGCTTCTGGTTCGTGTGGTGCCGGGCGGGGATGTGGTCGCCGCCAGTGTGGTGGAATCCAGCGGCAATGCGGTCTTCGACCGCCAGGCCGAGACGGCGGTGCGCAAGGCCGCGCCCTTGCCGGTGCCGGCCGAGGCGCGCCTGTTCAACCAGTTGCGCGAGTTCTATTTCACGTTTGATCCCAACGGGTGAGCCTGTGACACGAATTTTTCTGTTGTTGCTGATGGTCATGATGCTGGATGCCACTGCGCAGACCGCCAGCAAGGGGCCCCTCGAAATCCGCATCACGCAGGGTGCGCAGGGCGCGCTGCCCATTGCCATCGTGCCGCTTGAGTGGACGGGTTCGCCGCTCCCCGAGGATGTCGCCCAGGTCATCTCCAACGACCTCACGCGCAGTGGCAGCTTCGAGCCCATGCCGCGCGAAGATCTGCCCTCCAGACCGACAGACATCGGCCAGGTGAACTTCAAGGACTGGCGCGTACTCGGCATGGACAACCTGGTGATCGGCCGGATCACACCCAAGGCTGATGGCGGCTTCACCATCGAGTTCCGTCTGCTCGATGTATTCACGGGCAAGCAGATTGCGGGCTACCAGATCCCGTCCCACGCGGCCAACCTGCGCTACACAGCCCACCACATCGCGGATCTCATCTACGAGGCCCTGCTCAAGATGAAGGGTGCCTTCGCGACGCGCATCGCCTATGTGACGGTGGAGCGCCGCAGCGAGAAGGACGCAACCTATCGCCTGCAGATTGCGGATGCGGATGGTTACAACGCACGCACGATCCTCGAGTCCCGCCAGCCGGTGCTGTCGCCCGCCTGGTCGCGGGATGGCAATCGCCTCGCCTATGTGTCCTTCGAGGAGAAGAATTCCGCCATCTACATCCAGGATGTGCGCACAGGTGAGCGCCGCAAGGTGGTCTCGGGCGCCGGCATCAACAGCTCGCCGGCCTTTTCGCCCGATGGCCAGCGCCTGGCGGTCACGCGCTCCATGGAAGGCAATCCGGACATCTACGTCGTGGATCTCGGCACCGGCCAGCAGCACCGCCTCACCTCGGATGGTGGCATCGACACCGAGCCGTCCTGGTCGCCGGACGGTCAGACCATCGTCTTCACGTCCGATCGCGGCGGCAGTCCCCAGATTTATCGTGTTTCCCCGGGCGGCGGTCCGCAGCAGCGTGTGACTTTCAATGCGGGCAACTACAATGCGCGCGCCAGCTACGCGCCGGATGGCAAGTCGCTGGTGCTGGTCAACGGTGGCGGTGGCTTCCGCATCGCCCTCTATGAGCTCGCGACGGGAACCTTGCGTCAGGTGACCCGCTCGAACCTCGATGAATCCCCGAGCTTTGCGCCGAATGGCAGTATGATCATCTACGCCACCACGGTGGGCGGAGGCACCGAACTGGCCGCAACTTCGGTGGATGGCACCGTCAAACAGCGCCTAGCCCTCCAGCGAGGGCAGGTCCGGGAACCAGCATGGGGCCCGTTCCGCGAATAACTCCGGCTTACGCCGCATGCAGGCGTAGCCCTCTACCCAACCACTGCGAAGGAGACCTTGAACAATGAAAATATCTTCCAAAGCCCTGCTGGCTGCGGCGTTTGCCTTGGCGCTTACCGGTTGCAGCAGCCTCGACAAGAAGCAGCCGGCCTCGGCCAGCGTGCAGAGCGGGATCTCCAGCGGAGAGATGAGTGACATCGATGCCGCGCGCAGCGCCGGCATGTCCGATGGCTCCGGCATGGGCGCCGCCGCTCTCAACGACCCGAGCAGCCCGCTGTCCACCCGTGTCATCTACTTCGACTACGACAGCACCAACGTGCGCAGCGACTTCGAGAACGTGGTGCAGGCCCATGCCGGCTACCTCGCCTCCAATCCTTCCACTGAAATCACGCTGGAAGGTCATGCGGACGAACGCGGCACCCCGGAATACAACCTGGCTCTCGGCGAGCGCCGCGCGCTGGCCCTGCGCAAGCAGCTGGTACTGCTTGGTGCCAGCGCCGGCCAGATTCGCACCGTGAGCTACGGTGAGGAGCGCCCGGCAGTGATGGGGTCCGATGAGTCGGCCTATGCGATGAACCGTCGCGTCGAGATCGTCTACCCCTGAGCACAACCCGGCCCTGAGTGGCCACGAGGAGCAAGCCATGCATCAGCGTAGTACCCGAAGCGGGACCCGGAGTGTCCTGTCGCTCGCGTTCATCGCCAGCATGGCCACGCTCCCTAGCACCACCAGTGCCCAGCAGGCACCGCCGGCCGCAGATCTCGCGGCGCGCGTCGCCCGTCTGGAACAGAACCTCAACAACCGGGGTCTGCTCGAGATGCTGGCCGAGATCGAGTCCCTCAAGCGCGAAGTCTCCGCCCTGAAGGGTGAACTCGAGAATCAGGCCTATCTGCTGGAACAGCAGCGGCGCGCGCAGACCGCCGGCTACGCCGATTTGGATGCTCGCCTGCGGGCCCAGACGGGTGGCCTCGCGCCCGCCGCGGGTGCTGTTGCCGCCCCTCCGCTGTCGGTACTGCCGGCGAGTCCTGCGGATGCGGTGGCGGGGACGCCCGCTGCGCAGGGAGATCTGCAGCTACAGATGCAAACCAGTCCTGCAGCCCCGACCAGCGCTGTCATCGACGCCTCGGGCCTGCCGGCGCCACCCCCACCACAAGCGGGAGCGGCGGTGGATCCGGCCACGGGTCTGCCGATGGTGCCGGCCGCCGTGGGCAGCGTGCCCCAACAAATGCCTGCAGCCCCGCTGAAAGCGCCCACGCCCATCGGTGGCGTGACACCGCCCCCTGCGGTGCCACCAGCGCCAGTCATGCCGGTGGCAGAGGATCCGGCTTCCGAAGCCGCTTACCAGAACGCCTTCACCTTGCTGAAGTCCGGCGAATACGACCAGGCCATCGCCGCCTTCGAAGCCTTCCAGCAGCAGTATCCGGGCAGCCAGTTTGGGGACAACGCACAGTTCTGGCTGGCTGAGGCGCATTATGTGAAGCGGGATTTCGCCAAGGCCTTGCCTGCCTACCAGGCCATGCTGGTCAACTATCCAGCCAGCAAGAAGCTGTCGCATGCCATGCTGAAAATCGGCTACAGCTATGCCGAGCTCGGCCAGGCGGCCGAAGCGCGCACTGTGTTCACGGAACTGCAGCAGCGTTTCCCGGGTACGGCGGCCGCCCAGCTCGCGACCCAGCGTCTGGCGCAGCTCCCGAAGTCCTGACCCCCCCGCAGTCCGAGCCTTCATGCCCGCAGCCCTGCGCGCGGTGATCCTGCTCTCCGGTGGTCTCGACTCGGCCACCGTACTGGCACTGGCCAGGAGCCGTGGACTCGCATGCCACACGCTGAGCCTGGACTACGGACAGCGCCATCGAGCCGAGCTTGCGGCTGCGGCGAGGATCTCCGCCTCGCTGGGCGCGGTTGCGCACCGGGTGGTGACCCTGGATTACGGCCAGTTTGGCGGGTCGGCCCTCACCGATACCGCCACGGCCGTGCCCGAGACGCGTCAGTCAGGCATTCCCGTCACCTACGTCCCTGCCCGCAACACGGTGATGCTGGCCATCGCACTCGGCTGGGCCGAAATCCTCGAGGCCCGGGAGATCCACATCGGCGTGAACGCCGTCGACTATTCCGGCTACCCCGATTGTCGACCAGCCTTCATCGAGGCCTTCCAGCAACTGGCCAATCTTGCAACCAAGGCGGCGGTGGAAGGGGCCACGCTTGCGATCAGAGCCCCGCTCATCGACCTGACCAAGGCCGACATCATCCGCGAGGGCCTGCGGCAGGGCGTGGATTTCAGCCAGACTGTGTCCTGCTATCAGGCGGATGAAGCGGGCAGGGCCTGCGGCCGCTGCGATGCCTGTCATTTCCGGCGGGAGGGTTTTCGCGCCGCTGGGGTGGCGGACCCGACCCCGTATCAACTCACGTTGAACTGAAGACCCGCGCGGCGCGCCCACTGGCGGGCCACTGCCAGTCGTTCCGGCGTGCCGATGTCGAACCAGCTCCCCTCGAAGATCTGACCCGAGACCCGGCCCTGTTCAGCCGCCGCTCGCAACCAGGGCGTGAGCGGAAAACGCCCGGCTGCCGGTGCGGCGGCAAGCAGCGCAGGCTCGTAGCACGCGATACCGCTGAAAGTGAGGCGGGGGGTGGGCGCATTGCTCACGCGCCCCTCCGGCTGCAGGCAGAAGTCGCCGCCCGGATTGGCGGGTGGATTGGGCACGAGCACGAGATGCGCCAGACTGCCCGCGACGTCCCGCAAGGCAGTGAAGTCAAAATCGGTCAGCACGTCCGCATTCACCGCGAGAAAGGGCCCGGGTCGCAGCATGCCCAGCGCCTGACGAATCCCGCCGCCGGTTTCGAGCGCACCCTCGGGCTCCCGGGAATACCGCACCTCAAGCCCAAAGCGCCCTCCGTCGCCCACGTGCGCCTCTATCTGCAAGCCGAGGTGCGCCACATTGATCACACACAGCGAGACGCCGGCGCGGGCCAGACGCGAGAGGTGATGGTCGATGAGTGGCCGCCCCTCGATTTCCACCATCGGCTTGGGAATCCTGTCGGTGAGCGGGCGCAGACGCTCGCCCCGCCCGGCCGCGAGCACGATTGCCTGGGAAGGTAAGTCGGGACGGGACTGGGACATCGGGTTTCCTTGGGCGGGTCAGCCCCTGGGCGGGGGCTGAAAATGAGGGCGTTGCGCGGGCGCTCGTGGCACACTTGCGTGCCCGGAATTGTCCAGAATCCCCATGTCGCCGCAAGCCTCCCTCACCGACCCCCAGCGCCTACTCGAAATGGCTCGGGCTGTGCTCGAGATCGAAGCCGGTGCGGTGCGCGATCTCATCGCCCGGGTGGACGAGACTTTTGCGGAGGCGGCCAGGACCATGCTGGCGTGCCGCGGCCGCATCGTCGTGCTCGGCATGGGCAAATCCGGACACGTGGCCAACAAGATCGCGGCCACCCTGGCCAGCACCGGCACGCCGGCCTTTTTCGTCCATCCCGGCGAGGCCAGTCACGGCGACATGGGTATGATCACGCCTGAGGACGTGGTGCTGGCGCTCTCCAACTCCGGCGAGACCGGCGAACTGGTCGTGCTCATTCCCCTGTTGAAGCGCCTTGGCGTGCCGCTCATCTCGATGACCGGGAACCCCCGTTCACTGCTTGCGGAATCGTCCACCGTGCACCTTTTCGTCGGTGTGGCCCAGGAGGCCTGTCCGCTGGGGCTGGCGCCAACCTCCAGCACCACGGCGGCGCTCGCGATGGGCGATGCGCTGGCCATCGCCTTGCTGCAGGCCCGTGGCTTCACCGAAGAGGACTTTGCGCTCTCTCATCCCGGTGGCGCGCTGGGTCGACGCCTGTTGCTCAAGGTGCGAGACCTCATGCACACCGGAACGGACATTCCTGCCGTCGGCCCCGACACCCCGCTCACCGATGCGTTGATCGAGATGACGCGCAAGGGGCTCGGCATCACCGCCGTCGTGGATCCCGAACGACGGGTGCTCGGCATCTTCACGGATGGCGATCTGCGGCGGGTGATCGACCGCGGCGGGGATGTGCGCGCCACCCGCGTAGGCGCGGTGATGACGCCTGACTGCAAGACCATCACGGCGGATTTGCTGGCGGCCGAGGCGCTTGCCGTGATGCAGGACACCAAGATCAACGCACTCCTGGTGGTGGACACCTCGCATCGCCTCGAAGGCGCGATCAACATGCACGACCTGCTGAAGGCGCGTGTGGTATGAGCCTCGATGAGACGCTTGCACCACTCGCCCGCGCGGTACGCCTGGCAGTATTCGATGTGGATGGCACGTTGACCGATGGGCGCATCGTGCTCGGGCCGAATGGCGAGGAGTACAAACAGTTCCATGTCCGCGATGGACAGGGTCTGGTCATGCTGCGCGATTCAGGCGTGCAGCTTGCTGTGATTACTGGTCGCGATTCGCCGGTGGCCGCACACCGGATGCGCGAGCTGGGCGTGCGCTACCTCTATCAGGGACGCGGCAACAAGCGCGTGGTGCTTGACGAACTGTGTGCGGAGAGCGGCCTGTCGCCTGCGCAGATCTGTTACGTGGGTGATGATCTACCGGACATTCCCATCATGGAGGCGGTAGGGTTTCCGGTGGCCGTGGCAGACGCGCATCCGGCGGTCGTGGCCGTGAGCCGTTGGCGCACTGTGGCACCCGGCGGTCTCGGTGCGGCACGCGAAGTCGCCGAATTCATCATGCATGCCCAGGGCACGCTGGCCGTTCATTTTCCGGGGTACCGGATTCCGCTGCGGGCAGGGTCATGACGCAGACCCTTGCCACCGCCATTGGCAGTGCGCTCCTCGTGCTGCTGACCTTCTGGCTGCTAAAACGTCTCGATGATGATGACGCTGCGCGCCAGCTCGCTGCCGCCAACCAGCCCGATTACTATCTGGAAGAAATGACCCGGCGCACGATGAATCGGGAAGGCGGCCTGCAGAGTGTGCTGACGGCGGAAACGGTCACGCATTTCCCGCTGGATGACACCACCGAACTGGCCCACCCTCATATCGAGATTTACAATGGTGGTGAGTCCCCGTGGCAGGTCGTGGCCGAACGAGGTCTGGTCAAATCCGACAACGAGGTCATCCTGCTGCAGGGGCGCGTGGAGATCTGGCGCATCAACGCGCGGGGTGTGCGGGAATACGAAATCCTGACCTCCGAGCT
>VGUA01000036.1 GCA_016874535.1 Gammaproteobacteria bacterium | reverse complement strand
CCAGCGAGAGTGTGAACGCGAGCAGCCACCCGGCCACCACGCCCGGCAGGATGAGTGGCAAGGTCACGTCACGGAATCCGCGCCAGGGCGTGGCACCGAGGTCGCGCGCAGCTTCCTCGAGTTGCGGATCCATCCCGGCGAGGCGAGCCTGTACCACCACCGTCACGAAGGCAGCGGTGAAACTCGCATGCGCGAGGACCAAGGTGACGAGACCGCGACCCCGAGGCCAGCCGAGCACGTCTTCCATGCCGGTGAAGAGCAACAGCAGGGACAGACCCAGAATCACTTCCGGCATCACCAGCGGCGCTGTTCCAAGCAGGCCGAGCACGGTGCGTCCCCGGAAGGATCCGCGCCGGGCCAGCACGAAGGCCAGCAAGGTCCCCGCAAGCACTGCGAGCGTGGCACTGGCGGCCGCCACGATCAGGCTCAAGCCTGCCGCCGCCAGCAGCGCCTCATTGTCCAGAAGCGTCCCATACCAGCGCGTGGAAAAACCGCTCCAGACGGTCACCAGCCGATTGGCGTTGAAGGAACCCAGTACCAGCAGCGCGAGTGGCACATACAGGAACAGCAGTCCCAACCAGAGGCAGGTGCGTGAGAGGGCGCCTGCTCTGTTCCTCACGCCAGTGCTCCCAGACGCCGTTGCAGGAACTGCCAGGTCAGCAGGAACAGCGCCATGGAACCCAGCAAGGTCAGTGCGAGTGCCGCCGCCACCGGCCAGGCGCGATTGGCGAAGAATTCATTCCACAGTACTTGCCCCAGCAGCAGGCTACCCGGTCCGCCCAGCAGATCCGGGATTACGAACTCGCCCAGTGCTGGCACGAAGACGAGCACCGTGCCGCCCAGCACACCAGGCAGCGACAGTGGCAGGGCGACGCGCAGGAAGGCCTGCCAGGGACGGCAGCCGAGGTCCGCCGCAGCCTCCAGCAGTTGCGGATCGAGCTTGTCCAGCGAGGCATGGATGGGCAGCAGCATGAACGGCAGGTAGGCGTACACCATGCCGATGAACACCGCCGTTGGCGAATGCAGAACCGCGAGCGGCGCTTCTGTCACACCGAGTCGGAGCAGTGCCTGGCTCAGCATGCCCTGTGGCGCCAGCAGTCCCATCCACGCATAGATTCTGAGCAGTAGCGAGGTCCAGAACGGCAGCATCACCAGCAGCAGGAACAGGCGCCGCCGGCGTGGCGGAGAGGCTGCGATTGCCCAGGCCATGGGATAAGCGAGCACCAGGCAGAGCAAC
Organism: Gammaproteobacteria bacterium; assembly: GCA_016874535.1. Taxonomy (GTDB): domain Bacteria; phylum Pseudomonadota; class Gammaproteobacteria; genus CAIKBL01. The sequence goes on along the minus strand of VGUA01000036.1, from coordinate 25,115 downwards.
GCAGTGCCGGCGGCGAGGCCCAGTGAATCCAGCCACGCCTGGACATAGAGCGGGTCTTCCAGCAGCAGGCGATAGTTGTCCAGGTGCAGATCAATCGAGACCGCACCGTCGGCACTGACATCCCACAAGGGACTGTAGGGTGGCTGCGCGAGTCGCGGCTCCGCGAGCGAGATGCGGAGCACGATTACGAGCGGCAACAGCAGCAGGCCAAGCGGCCAGATCCAGCAGAGCCAGAGCCACCCGCGACTCATGCGCCGAGTACCACCATGGCCTCGGTGTCCCAGGACAGACCGACGTCGTCGCCCACCGCGGGCAGGTTCTGTGTGGCGCGGTCATTGCCGACTTGCACCAGCCAGCGCCGATGGCTCCTGCCGGTGATGGCGAGCAGGCTGTGGTTGCCGAGGTAGCTGATGCCGGTGACGACGCCGCGGTCATGATTGGGCCTGGGATCGGGATCGCGATCTGGCCCATGATCGAGATGAGGATTTGAGTTGAGGCTGGAGTCGGATGGACTCAGCCGGATGCTCTCGGGGCGCAGAGCAAGATGCAGGGATTCACCCGGTACCAATGCCGCCGGTGAGTGCGCGCGCAGCGCCAGACCGCCGGCAGCCGAACATTCCAGCTGCTCTTCAGTGCAGCGGTCCACCACGGCCTCGATGAGGTTCACGCGCCCCAGGAACTCCGCCACTTCCCGCCGCGCAGGGCGGGTGTAGATCTCGTGGGGGGTACCGATCTGCAGCAGATGACCCGCGGACATCACGGCCATGCGTGTAGCCAGTGACAAGGCCTCTTCCTGATCGTGGGTGACCAGGACGAAGGTGGTGCCGAGTTCGGCCTGCAGACGCCGCAACTCCTCGCGGGTGGCCTCCCGAAGCTTGCGGTCGAGCGCCCCCAGCGGCTCGTCCAGCAACAGCAGTGGCGGGCGCCGCGCCAGCGCACGCGCCAGCGCCACCCGCTGCCGCTGTCCGCCCGAGATCTGGCGCGGATGGCGATCGGCGCAGTCCTCAAGGTGGAGCAGGGCGAGCATTGCTTCGACCCGTTGTGCGATCTCCGCCGGCGCGAGTCGCGCCTGCCTGAGTCCGAAGGCGATGTTGTTCCGCACGCTGAGGTGCGGGAACAAGGCATAGGACTGGAACATGAGATTCAGCGGCCGCAGGTGCGGGGGGGCGTCGGTGATATCCCGGCCCTCGAACAGGATGCGGCCTGCATCCGGCGGCTCGAGGCCCGCCAGCAGGCGCAGCAGGGTGCTCTTGCCGCAGCCCGAAGCCCCGACCAGGCAGAAGAGCTCGCCCCGGTGAATGGCGAGATCGAGTGGCCCGACCGCCACGCGATCGCCGAAGCTCCTGCTCAGTCCGCGCAGTTCGAGCAGAACCTCATTCATTGCCCGCGCTTGATCCGCGCCCAGGCCCGACTCGCCAAGCGATCGAAGGCTGCAGTGTGCACGGCATTGGGGAACAGGGCGGTCAAGGTGTCGGGCGCCGGATAGACCGCCGGGTCCTCACGCAAGGCCTCGTCGAGCAGCGGCTGGCTGGCGGCAATGGCATTGGCGTAATGCACATGGTTGCTGAGCGCCGCAGCCACTTCCGGGCGCAGGATGTACTCGAGAAAGCGATAGGCGTTGTCGAGGTTCGGTGCATCCCGTGGAATCGCAATGGTGTCCACCCACACCAGCGAACCTTCGCGCGGAATGCTGTAGGCGATGTCCTGCGGCTCGGTCGCCTCCCGCGCGCGCTCGCGCGCCATGAGGATGTCCCCGTTCCAGCCGACCACCAGGCAGATGCCGCCATTGGCGAGATCGTTGATGTACTGGGAGGAGTGGAAGTAGCGCACATGCGGACGGATGGCCATCAGCACCGCTTCCGCAGCCGCAAGATCTTCCGGGCGCTGGCTGTCCACGGGGCGCCCGAGGAAGCGCAGCACCAACGGCAGGATTTCCGACGGCGTGTCGAGCAGTGCGACACCGCAGTCCGCGAAGCGCGAGACCACCTCGGGCTTGAAGACGAGATCCCAGCTGTCCAGCGGGGCGTCGGCCATGCGCGAGGTGATCATCCCCCGGTTGTAACCGATGCCGGTCGTGCCCCACAGCCAGGGCAGGGCGTGGCGATTCTCCGGGTCATAGCCGGCGAGAAGCTTCATCACCGCAGGATCGAGCCCCGTCATCCCCGGCAGCCGTGTCTTGTCCAAGGGTTGGAAGACGCCCGCGGTGATCTGTCGCGCCACGAAGGACGCGGAGGGCACGACCAGGTCATAACCGGTGCCGCCGGCCAGCAGCTTGGCTTCCAGCAATTCGTTGGAATCGAAGACGTCGTAGCGGACGTGGATTCCCGTTTCACGCTCGAACGCCCGCAGTGTGTCGGGCGCGATGTAGTCGGACCAGTTGTAGAGATTGAGCTCGCCCGCCGACGGTGACGCTGCGGGGGATGATTGAGACTCGGCGTCCGGACCCTCACCGCACGCTGCAACCAGGCTGAGCAGGAGGCCAAGGCAGCAGAGGTGGGCGCGACGTTTCATGCGCGCACCCTATGCGATGCGCCCGAACACCCGCAAGCCGCAGTCAAGTGGCGCAAATCCCCCTATAATCCGGCCACCCGGGGAACTTCCCCGCCCAATCCCTGAACCTGTGCCCGCGAGCCCGCTCATCCGCCTCGCCGACACCAGAACCCACGAGAGGTGATCCCATGGCCGAAGCCTATATCTACGACTGCGTGCGCACCCCCCGTGGTCGCGGCAGGAACACCGGTGCCCTGCACGAAGTGCCCCCGATCCAGCTTGCCGCGCAGGTTCTGGCCGCGCTGCGTGAGCGCAACAATCTTGATACCTCGCTGGTGGACGACATCGTCTTCGGCTGTGTCTCCCCGGTCGGGGAGCAGGGCGCCGTGGTGCCCCGGGTGGCTGCCATCATTGCCGACTATGATCAGAACGTGCCCGGCAAGCAGTTGAACCGCTTCTGCGCCTCGGGCCTCGAAGCGGTCAATACCGCGGCGGCGCAGATCATGGCGGGACAATCCGACCTCACCATCGGTGGCGGCATCGAGTCCATGTCGCGTGTCCCGATGGGATCCGATGGCGGTGCCTGGGTCAGCGATCCGGCGGTGGCCTACAAATCCTACTTCGCACCCCAGGGCATAGGGGCCGACCTCATCGCCACCATGCACGGATTCTCGCGTCGCGACGTGGATGCCTACGCCTGCGAAAGCCAGCGCCGCGCGGCCGAAGCGTGGAAGAACGGCTGGTTCCAGCGTTCCATCGTGCCGGTGAAGGACATCCTGGGCGACGTCATCCTCGATCGGGATGAGCACATGCGCCCGCAGACCACTCTGGAAGAACTGGGCGCGCTGAAGCCCGCCTTCACCCAGATGGGAGAGGAGTACGGCTTCGATGCCGTGGCGCTGCAACGCTATCCCGGCGTGGAGCAGATCGAGCACGTGCACACCGGCGGCAATTCCTCCGGCATCGTCGACGGCTGCGGTGCCGTGTTGCTGGGTTCGAAGGAAGTCGGCGAGCGCCTGGGCTTGAAGCCGCGCGCCCGCATCCGTGCCTTCACCTCCATCGGCTCCGAACCGACGATCATGCTGACCGGGCCCGCGCCCTCCGCGCGCAAGGTGCTGAAGCGTGCCGGCATGAGCGTCAGCGACATCGACCTCTTCGAACTCAACGAGGCCTTCGCTTCGGTGGTCATGCTCTACATGCAGGACATGGGGATTTCGCATGACCGCATCAACGTCAACGGCGGCGCCATCGCCATGGGGCATCCGCTGGGCGCCACGGGCGCCATGATCCTCGGCACCGTACTCGACGAACTCGAACGGCGCGGTCTTGGCACTGCACTCATCAACCTCTGCGTCGGCGCCGGCATGGGCACCGCCACCATCATCGAGCGCGTGAACTGAGATCCTCCATGAACCAGACTCTCTCCCTGGCCGTCGACGCTGACGGCATTGCCCTCATCACCTTGGATGTCCAGGGCCGCCCGATGAATGTCATCACCTCCGCCTTGGTCGAGGAACTCGGTGCCGTGGTCGAGCGCCTGCGCACCGATACCGCCATCAAGGGCGCGGTGATCACGTCCGCCAAGGCCGATTTCATGGCGGGTGCGGATCTCAAGTGGCTGCTCGAAGCACATGCGCAAATCCACGATGCGCGCAGTGCCATGGCTTTCGCCTGGCCGCTCAACCAGCTCTTCCGCCAGCTCGAGACCTGCGGCAAGCCGGTGGCTGCGGCCATCAATGGCACTGCACTGGGAGGTGGGCTGGAACTCGCGCTGGCTTGTCATCATCGGGTGGCGGCCGACAATCCGGCCACGCGCATCGGCCTGCCGGAAGTGCTCGTTGGCCTGCTGCCGGGTGCAGGCGGTACCCAACGTCTGCCGCGCCTCATCGGCATTCCGGATACGCTGCGCCTCATCGTCGAAGGCACCCATCTCAGCGTGGCCGAGGCGGCCGCGAAGAAAATCGTGCATCAGGTAGTCCCACCGGCGGAGCTGGTGGCGACGGCCAAGGCCTGGGTGCTGGAACACGGCAATGCCGTGCAGCCCTGGGATGCCAAGGGCTTCAAGGTGCCGGGTGGCGCGGGCGGCATGGATCCGCGCAGCGTGCAGACCTTCATGGGCGGCACGGCGCTGGTTGCCAAGCGCACCAACCACAACTATCCGGCGCCGATCGCCATCCTGTCGGCCGTTTACGAGGGCACCCAGGTTCCGATCGATACCGGGCTCAAGATTGAATCGCGCTATCTCTCTACCCTGCTGCTGTCGCCGGTCACCCGCAACATGATTCGTACCCTGTTCGTGAACAAGGGTGCGGCGGAGAAGGGCGCGCGCCGGCCCACCGGCGTGCCCGCGAGCAAGGTCAAGACGCTGGGAATTCTCGGCGCGGGCATGATGGGTGCCGGCATCGCCTATGTGTCGGCCAAGGCCGGCATGCAGGTCAGGTTGCTGGACACCTCGGCAGAGAAAGCGGCAAAAGGACGGGAATACTCCGAGAAGCTGGTGGAGAAGGATGTCGCACGCGGACGCCTCACACCGGTCAAGGCCATGGAAATCGTCACCCGCATCACGCCGGTCACGGACTACCAGTCACTGGTGGATTGCGATCTGGTGATCGAGGCCGTGTTCGAAGATCGCGCCATCAAGGCCGATGTCACGCAGAAGACGGAAGCGGTCATCGCCACAGGTGCCGTCTTTGCGAGCAACACTTCCACCTTGCCCATCACCGGTCTGGCAGAGGCCTCCAAGCGGCCTGCCAGTTTCATTGGCATCCACTTCTTCTCGCCGGTCGAGAAGATGCCACTGGTGGAGATCATCGTCGGACGTGAAACCTCGCCTGAGACACTGGCGCGTGCCATCGATTACGTGATGCAGCTGCGCAAGACCCCCATCGTGGTCAATGACTCCCGCGGCTTCTATACGAGCAGGGTCTTTGGCACGTTCACCAATGAGGGGATGACCCTGCTCAAGGAAGGCGTGAGCCCGGCGCTCATCGAGAACGTCGCGAAGCAGGCTGGCATGCCGGTGGGGCCGCTGGCGGTGCTCGATGAAGTGACCCTGGAACTTGCCTGGCATGTGACTGAGCAGACCCGGCGGGATCTGGGCGAGGCTTATCGACCGCTTTCCGGTGCGCCGGTGCTGAAGAAAATGGTTGAGGAGCTGAAGCGCCTCGGCAAGCGTCATGGGCAGGGCTTCTACGAATATCCTGCGGAAGGCCGCAAGCGACTCTGGTCGGGGCTCACTGCGGCATTCCCGGTCGCCGCCACCCAGCCGGAGGCGGAAGAAGTGCGCAAGCGACTGCTTTACATCCAGGCGCTGGAAACAGCCCGGTGTGTGGAGGAGGGGGTGGTCACAGCCGCTGCGGATGCCGACCTTGGTTCCATCCTTGGTTGGGGCTTCCCGGCCTGGACGGGTGGCACCTTGTCCTTCATCGATACCGTGGGCCTGCCGGCCTTCGTCGCGGAGTGCAAACGCATGGCCGCGCAATACGGGGAGCGTTTTGCACCCTCGGCTTGGCTGGAAGCACGCGCCGCACGCGGCGAAACCTTCCACTGAGCGCCCGCGCGGCAAAGCAACGAAAGAGGAGTCGATAGATGAGCACCGAAGCCAACAAGCAACTGGTCACGGATTTCTGGGCGGCATTCTCCGCCAGTGATTTTGAACGCGCCCTGTCCATGATGGCCGAGGACGCCACCTGGTGGGTGGCAGGAACCTTCGAGTTATCCGGGACCTATACCAAGGCACAGTTCAAGGAATTGCTGGGCAATGTCACCTCCGCGCTGCCCCAAGGCATCAAGGTCACGCCCAAGATGCTGACTGCGGAAGGCGATCGAGTCTCCATGGAAGCCGAATCCTGGGGGCCGCATGCCAATGGCAAGGTCTACAACAACTTCTACCACTTCATGCATGTCATCCGCGATGGCAAGCTCATCGCGGTACGTGAGTACCTCGACACTATGCATACCCGGGATGTGTTCTTCGGCTAATGCAGTTTGATTTCCGGCCGCAACCGCCGCCGGAAGAAGTTGGCCAGCATGAGCAGGCTGACTCTCGCCCCTCCGAACAGCGCGAGCTGGTGCATCTTGTACAGTGAGAGATACACCAGCCTCGCGATGAAACCCTCAATCATCACCGAGCCCATGAGATTGCCCATGAGGTTGCCGACGGTGCTGTACTTGCCGAGTGAAACCAGCGAACCATAGTCCTGGTAGCGGTATTCCTGGAGCGGTTTTCCTGCGAGCAGGCGGTTGATGTTCTTCAGGACCAGGCTCGCCATCTGGTGCGCGGCCTGGGCACGCGGCGGCACGTTCTTCTCCTGACCCTGCCATTGGCACGCGCAGCAGTCCCCCAGGGCGAAGATGGCGCTGTCCCGTGTGGTCTGCAGGGTAGGCGTGACGATCAGCTGGTTGATGCGATTTGTCTCCAACCCCGCCACATCCTTCAGGAAATCCGGCGCCTTGATGCCAGCCGCCCACACCCGCAGGGCCGCCGGGATGAAGCGGCCGTTGTGGGTCGAGATTCCCTCGCGGGTGACCTCCACCACCCGGTGCGCCAGCAGCACTTCCACGTCCAGTCGCCGCAGGGCAGCGAGGGTGGCAGAGGACAGGCGTCCCGGCAGACCCGGCAGCAGTGACTCCGAGGCTTCAATGAGATGAATCTTGATATCCGAAGGTTTCACCTTGTCGAGGCCATAGGCATGCAGCAGGCGGGTGGCCTGATGTAGCTGGGCCGAGAGCTCGATGCCCGTGGCACCCCCGCCCACGATGGCCACATCGAGCTGACCTTCCTCAGGCCCTCCCGTGGCGTGGGCATGCAGATAGGCTTCCAGCAGGCGATTCTGGAAGGCTTGGGCCTGCGCCATGGTGTCGAGGAACAGGCAGTGCTCGGCGACGCCCGGGATGCCGAAGTCATTGCATACACTGCCCACCGCCATGACGAGAACATCGTAGGGTTCGGCACGCGCAGGCATGACCTCCTCGCCCCGCGCGTTGTACATGGGCGCGATCCGCACCAGACGTGATTCGCGGTCCAGGCCGTCCATGCGACCCAGTACGAACCGGAAATGGTTTTCACTGGCCTGGGCGAGATAGTCCAGTTCATCGTCATGGGAATCCATGGTGCCCGCCGCCACTTCATGCAGCAGCGGCTTCCACAGGTGGGTGCGGGTCGAATCGATGAGGGCGACGTCGGCCCGTCGCTTGCGGCCCAGCGAACGACCGAGGCGCGTGACCAGTTCGAGGCCACCGGCACCTCCGCCCACCACCACGATGCGGGGACGCGACGCGTCAGTTGCAGAGCCGGCCATGACTACCTCGCGAGACAGGATCAATGGCGCATAGCATAGCGGCTTTGCTTCCAGCGCAAAGCAACTGCAAAGCGCAGCGCGACCCTCCGGGCAGTGCATGGGCACCGCCCGGAGCATCCTGGATGTCAGCGCGCGGCGATCTCGCCAAGGATGGGCCGCAGGTATTCCATGAACTTCACCGGATTCTCGCTCATGGGGAAGTGGCCGTTGTCCGTCATCTCCTGAAACTTTGCGCCCTTGATGCGGGCAGCCAGCGCACGGGTATCGGCGGGACTGGTGGCGAAGTCGTATTCGCCGGTAAGGAAGTAGACGGGGATCCGGCTGGTGTCGATGCGATCGACCACCTTGTGGCCGTCGTAATCCACGGAGTAGTAGTAGAGATCCCCCTTGAACACCATGGGCGCGCCCTGGCTGTAGCCGAAAATGGTCTCGCGGATGTATTTCTCCGGGCTGGTCGGAGCGCACAGGCTGTACATGGTCGCCGGCTTGGCTTCATTGCTGATGCGCGGGTGGTACCACTGATCGAGGTAGTAGCCGGGGCTTGCCAGTGAAGACTCCACGCCGATCACGGCCCGGAACTGGTCCGGATGCTCGGCGGCCAGATCCACCGCCACCTGCCCGCCCATGGAACAGCCCATGAAGACCGGCTGATCGAGTTCCAGCGCGGCGCAGAAGGCCGTGATGAATTCGAGAAAGAAGGCGCGCGTGAGATTGTAGGGACGGGTCCAGTGGGCGTCCTCCACCGGTGGCAGGGACTTGCCGTGGAAGGGCAGATCCCAGGCGATGACCCGGTAACGGCTGGTGATTTCCGGATCCTCCAGCACATGCCGCCACTGGAAGGCGTGCGCGCCCGCGGTGTGCTGGCAGACCAGCGGGATCCCCTCGCCGGCGCTTTCGTAATACACCCGATATTCGATGCCCTGCACGGTCAGGTAGACGTAGCGGCCGATGGTTTTGTCGTGTCTTGCCATGATTCCGTGCTCCTCAGGCCGCGCACTCGCGCATCAGTTGAAACATGCGCCGATACGCGCCGTAGTAGGCAAAGAACGTTTCCGAACTGCCGAACCACTCGAATTCGCAGCTCACGATGGCCGCGAACATGTCATGGAAGAACGGACGTGGTACCGGCTTCAGGAACTCCTGCCAACTCGCCACAGGGCCACGAATGGTCACCTCCGCCGAATCGAACATGACGCCCGGTACGAGGCTCGCGAGGCGGCCGTCCCGGAAGGTCAGCAGCAGTGACTCCTCGCCGAAAAAAAGTTTCAGCGCACCGTTGAGATAACGCGCGGCGATCTGGAATTCGCCATCCTGGTTGACCCGCTCCAGGAAGCGGGTCTGATCAAACAAAGCCATGAAGAAATACTCCTGCGGACTTCAATCGAGTGTTCGGGGACGCGCCGCCGTGAGGACAGCGCGCAGTCAATCAGGCAGCCTCGAGCTGACGCGCGATTACCAGACGCTGCACATCGCTGGTGCCTTCGTAGATCTGGCAGACCCGCACATCGCGGTAGATGCGTTCGACGGGGAAATCCTCCACATAGCCATAGCCGCCATGAATCTGGATGGCATCGGAGCAGACCTGCTCCGCCATCTCGGAGGCGAAGAGCTTGGCCATGGAGGCTTCGCGCAAGCATGGCTGGCCGGCATCGCGCAGCACCGCGGCATGCAGCACCATCTGGCGCGCGACCTCGATGCGTGTCGCCATGTCAGCGAGGCGGAACGAGACTGCCTGGTGCCCGCTGATGGGCTGACCGAAGGCCTCACGCTCGTTCGCATACTTGGCAGCCGCGGCCAGAGCCGCCCGGGCCATGCCGACAGCCTGGGCTGCAATACCGATGCGCCCGCCCTCGAGGTTGGACAGGGCGATGCGATAGCCCGCGCCTTCTTCGCCCAGCAGATGGTCGGCCGGGATTTCGCAGCCCTCCAGCGCAATCTGTGCGGTGTCCGAAGCGCGCTGACCAAGCTTGGCTTCGACATGGGCCACACGGTAACCGGGTGTGCTGGTGGGTACCACGAAGGCGCTGATGCCGCGTTTGCCGGCGGCGGGGTCCGTCACGGCGAACACGATGGCGACATCGGCATTCGCGCCATTGGTAATGAACTGCTTCACACCATCGAGCCGCCAGCCGTTCTCGGTGCGGAGGGCCCGGGTTTTCAGTGCCGCGGCATCGGAGCCGGCGTGCGGTTCAGTCAGGCAGAACGCACCGAGCTTCTCGCCCCGCGCAAGCGGACGCAGCCACGCGTCTTTCTGGAGATCGGTGCCAAATTTCAGCAGAGGCATGCAGACCACCGAGTTCTGCACGCTCATGATGGTGGAGGTGGCGCCGTCACCCGCTGCGATTTCCTCCAGCGCCACTGCCATGGACACATGATCCATGCCCGGTCCGTCGTATTCCTGCGGCACCAGCATGCCCATGAGGCCGAGCTCTCCCATCTGGCGCACCGCTGCCCGCGGAAAGGTGCGATTGCGGTCCCACTCCGCGGCATGGGGTGCCAAGGCTTCACTGGCGAAGCGGCGCGCCATGTCGCGGACCATGATTTGATCGGCATTGAGCAGCATATCCGGCACCCTGACTTGGAACTGGCAGAACCTTACCCAAAGACCCGGGCATCCGCCACGGTTGCGCTCCGCTCAGGGCACCATGGCATGCCGGCCCGTGAGGTCCCCGTTGGCGGCCACCCACTCGGCCAGCGGATTGTCCGCGCGCCACCGGGTGACGTAATTCTCCATCGTGTCGAAAACCACGCCCTTGAAGCCGGCGAAGTATTCGATGAGGCGCTCCAGCATCAGAAAATAGCGGCCGCGTCCGATGGTCTGGGGATGCATGGTCAGGGTGAAGACTCCACCCGCGCAGTGCGCGTAGGCAAAATCGAAGTCGGCACGCCAGTTTTCTTCCAGCTGCGAGGGCGGCTGCAGTCCGGTATTCATGCCCAGCACGAATTCCGCGGGCGGGAAGTCATCCAGCATCCAGGTGACCGGCATTTCCACCAGATCCACCGTGGTCCCGAACCGGTAGGCGCCGTCCAGGGACCAGGCATCCCCGCTGCGCAGGTAGTAGGGATGAAAATCATGACCCATGCAGCTCGATTCGTAGCTGAAGCCGTATTCCCGCAACAGGTCGATGCTGCGTGGGCTGAGATCCCATGCGGGGGACCGGTAACCGCTGGGGCGCACGCCGGCTACCCGCTGCAGGGCCTCCAGACCCAGTTCAAGCACGCGGCGCTCACCAGCTTCATCGAAGGCGGCGGGGTTCTCATGGACCCAGCCATGGTGTGCGATTTCGTGTCCACGGGCGTGAATGTCCTGCACCAGTCGTGGATAGGCGTACGCCGTATGTCCCGGCACGGCGAAGGTGCCCTTGATCTCATGGTCCTCCAGCAACGCGAGCAGGCGCGGCAAGGCCACCGCCCCGAACTGGCCACGCGAGATCATGCTGGGGTTGTTCGACTTCATCGAACCAATCCAGGAAGACATGGCATCGAAATCAAAGGTCAGGCAACAGGTCAGACGTGGCAGGCCCATGGTGGGATCTCCTCAGACGATACCGTAGGCGAGCATTGCATCGGCCACCGTGACGAAGCCGGCGATGTTGGCGCCCGTGACATAGTTGGTGAACTTCCGATCACGGGTGCCGCCATGCCCCAGGCAGCGCTCGTGGATGTCCCGCATGATCTGCTGCAACAGTTCCTGCGGGGTCTGCTCTTTCCAGCGCATGCGGGCGCTGTTCTGGCTCATCTCGAGGCCCGATACTGCAACACCCCCCGCATTGGCAGCCTTGGAGGGCCCGAACAGAATCTTCGCTGCGAGGAAGGCATCAATCGCGGCCAGCTCCGACGGCATGTTGGCCCCTTCACTCACCCCGATGCAGCCATTGGTCAGCAGCGTGCACGCGTCCTCGTGTGACATCTCGTTCTGGGTGGCACAGGGGAAAGCCAGTTGCGCCGGCACGCCCCACGGCCGCTTGCCGGCGTGGTGGCGCGCCTTGCGGAAGACGGCGGGGTAGGCGCTGAGACGACCGCGCTGCACGTTCTTCAGTTCCATGATGAAGGCGAGCTTCTCGGCATCGATGCCGTCAGGATCGTGGATGAAGCCATCGGAGTCGGACATCGTGAGCACCTTGCCACCCAGTTCGGTGATTTTCTCGACGGCGAACTGGGCGACATTGCCCGAGCCGGAGACCAGGCAGGTCTTGCCGTCGATGGAATCCCCACGAGAGGCGAGCATCTCCTGCATGAAGTAAGTGCAGCCGTAGCCCGTGGCTTCCTGGCGGATGAGACTACCACCGTAGGACTGTCCTTTGCCGGTGAGCACGCCCGTGTGCAGCGAGGTCAGGCGTTTCCATTGCCCGTAGAGATAACCGATTTCCCGGGCGCCCACGCCGATGTCGCCGGCAGGTACGTCGATATCATCACCGATGTGGCGATAGAGCTCGCTCATGAACGACTGGCAGAAGCGCATCACCTCGTGATCGCTGCGGCCCTTGGGATCGAAATTGGCACCACCCTTGCCGCCGCCCATGGGCAGGCCTGTGAGTGAATTCTTGAACGTCTGCTCGAAGGCGAGGAACTTGAGGATCGATTCATTCACGCTGGGGTGGAATCGCAGTCCGCCCTTGTAAGGGCCTATGGCGTTGTTGTTCTGGATGCGCCACCCGCGGTTGACCTCGATTCCGCCTTCGTCATTTTCCCAGCACACGCGGAAGGCGATGATGCGATCAGGTTCGGTGATGCGTCTGAGAATCTGGTACTCGTGGTAACGCGGCTTGTCCTTGATGAAGGCGAAAATCGGTTTGCAGACCTCGAAGACCGCCTGGTGGAATTCAGGCTGACGGGGATTGTCCTGGCGCACCTGCGCCATGAAGGATTCCAGGTTCGGAAATTTTTTCGTCACGCTTGCTCTCGTCTCGCTTGTTCTTGTCGGAAAGGAATTGCCGGGCCAGCGTCACCCAGTAGCTGGCGCCGAGCGGGATCACTTCGTCATTGAAGTCATACCGGGGATTGTGCAGCAGGCAGTTGCCTGCGCCGCCGCTACCGAGCCAGGCATAACTGCCGCGCTGTTCCTGCAGCATCCATCCGAAATCTTCCGAACCCATGCTGGGCGCCAGATCCTGGCGCACGGCCTGTGCGCCGAAGACCGTGCGTCCAGCGCGCGCAGCGTCCTCGGTCTCGGCCGGTGAATTGAGGGTGGGCGGGAAGCGCTTTTCATAGCGCCAGGTGAAACTGCATTGATGGGCTTTGGCGAGACCCTCGCCCAGTTCGCGCATGCGAGTTTCGATCAGGGCCTGAATTGCCGGATTGAAGGTGCGTACCGTGCCGCGCAGCACGGCCTCATCCGGGATCACCGCCCAAGCGCTGCCGGCGTGAATCTGGGTCACGGAAAGCACGGCGGCCTCCATGGGATCCACCGCGCGCGAGATGATGCCCTGCCAGGCTTGGACCAACTGGGTGGCGACCAGTACCGGGTCTATCGCCATGTGCGGTTGCGCCGCGTGGCCACCACGCCCGCGCAGGGTCACTTCAAAGATGTCCATGGCCGCCATCATCGGGCCGGCACGCACCATCATCTCGCCCGGTGGCAGCCACGGCCAATTGTGCAGGCCGAACACGCCATCGACCGGGAAACGTGTGAACAGCCCGTCATCCATCATCGCCTTGGCGCCGGCTTCGCCTTCCTCCGCGGGCTGGAAGATGAAATGGATGGTGCCGTCGAAATCCCGGTTCCGGGCGAGATGTTCGGCTGCCGCCAACAGCATCACGGTATGCCCGTCGTGGCCACAGGCGTGCATGCAGCCGGGATTCTGCGAGCGATGGGCAAACTCGTTCTGCTCCGTCATGGGCAGGGCATCCATGTCGGCACGCAGACCGATCCGGGCCGTGCCCGTGCCGGCCTGCAGGGTGCCCACCAGTCCCGTGCCACCGAGGCCGCGCACGATGGGAATGCCGAAGGACTGCAGCTTCTCGGCCACGAAATCGCTGGTGCGGTGCTCTGCGTACGCGAGCTCGGGATGGGCGTGGAGATCGCGGCGCCATGCGGTATGGCTGTCGAGTCTCGCCACGATATCGGGGATGAGCTTCATGCGATGTCCTCCTCGGGTTGTCCGAAGGATGCAGGCATTCTCAGGGAATCTCCAGCGCCGCCCCCAGCAGCGGGCCGATTTCAGCGTGGAACACGAGATCCGCTTCGCCGTCCTGCGGGGTGGGCTCGCGATTGATGATGATGAGTCGGGCACCGCGGCGCTTTGCGCGCAGGGGGAATGCCGCCGCGGGATACACCACCAGCGATGAGCCCAGTACCAGGCAGAGATCGCACTCCATGATGGCCGCTTCCGCCCTCGCCATCGCACGCTCGGGCATGGCCTGGCCGAAGGAAATGGTGGCGGCCTTCACGAGTCCGCCACAGCCTGCGCAGTGCGGCAGGACTCCCGCGCGCTGGAATGCCTCCTCGATGGGCGCCAGTTCGTGCCGCCGGCCGCACTCCAGGCATTTGGCATAGGTGCCATTGCCATGAAGTTCCACGAGAACCTGCTCGGGTACGCCACTTGCCTGATGCAGGCCATCGATGTTCTGTGTGATCACGGTATGGCAAGAACCCCGGCTGACCAGCTGTTGCACTGCGCGATGTCCGCGGTTCGGTCGGGCCTCGCGCATGTCGCGATCGATCAGGAATTTGCGGCGCCAGGCTTCACGCCGTGCCGCCTCCGAAGCGATGAATTCTCCATACTCGATGGGCTTGGCCTGTGACCATATCCCCTGTGGGCTGCGAAAATCGGGGATGCCGGATTCGGTGCTCAGACCCGCACCGCTGAAGACGACGATGCGTTCTGCCTCGTGCAGGGCAGCGCTCAGGCGCGCAGCCGGCGCCTTGTCGGCTTCAATGGACATGACACCGCCGGATTGGCACGCAGACAGCCGGTCCGCAACGGTATTCGGGAAATACGGAAATGCGCATGGCGCAGAAAGATAACCACTGTCCCTGTGTGCCTCAACCAGAGGGCCGGCAGGCGTGCCGGGGCCATCTCGCGCCAAGCTTCGACGAATGGAGTATTCTTGCCGCACTCTCCCCAGCCTACGGACAAGAAGCCGCGCATGACTTCGCGATACTGGAGCGATGTTGCCAGAGAGCTTTCGCCTTACGTCCCCGGCGAACAACCGAAGCTCGGTTCGCTCATCAAGCTCAACACCAATGAAAACCCTTACCCGCCATCGCCGCAGGTGTCTGCCGCGATCAGCGAGGAGCTGACCAGGCTCAGACTCTACCCCGACCCCAACTCCGAACGTCTGCGCGAGGGGCTGGCACGGCATTTCAAGCTGTCGGTCGATCAGGTGTTCGTGGGCAACGGCTCGGACGAGGTGCTGGCCCACGTGTTTCTCGGGCTGCTCGCGCAGGATGAGCCGGTGCTCTTTCCGGACATCACCTACAGCTTCTACCCCGCCTACTGCGCGCTCTATGGCGTGGATTACGAGGAGATCCCGCTCAGCGAGGATTTCGAGATAAGGCTGTCCGACTACCGGCGCCTGAACGGCGGCATCATCTTCCCCAATCCAAATGCGCCCACCGGACGGGCGCTCAGCCGTGAGAGCATCCGCGGCCTGCTCGAGCACAACACGGAATCCGTGGTGGTGATCGACGAGGCCTATGTCGATTTCGGTGCCGAATCGGTGGTCGAGCTGATTTCCGAATTTCCCAATCTGCTGGTGGTGCAGACCCTGTCGAAGTCACGGGCGCTGGCCGGACTGCGTGTGGGTTATGCCCTGGGTGATGCCGACCTCATCGAGGCGCTGGATCGGGTGAAGAACAGTTTCAATTCCTATCCTGTGGATCGTCTGGCCCAGGCGGGTGCGCTGGCCGCAATCGAGGATCAGGCCTACTTCGAGGAGAAGCGCCTGGCCGTGATGGCGACCCGTGATCGACTGGTTGCGGATCTCCAGGGCCTCGGGTTCGAGGTTCTCCCGTCGGCCGCCAATTTTGTGTTCGCGCGCCATCCGGAACATGACGCGAACGACCTGCAGCAAGGCCTGCGCGCGCGCCGGGTTCTGGTGCGGCATTTCGATGCGACGCGTATCGACCAGTTCCTGCGGATCTCCGTCGGCACTGAGGAAGACAGCGCAGCCCTGATGGTGGCACTGCGGGAGCTGATTGGCTGAGAGCAAATGCCCTCGTGAGGAGTGCGGCATGAAATATGTGCGATTCGGTGCAACAGGTCTCAGGGTCTCGCGACTGTGTCTCGGCTGCATGTCCTATGGCACCCCGGCCTGGCGTGACTGGGTGCTGGATGCCAAAGCTTCGATGCCGTTCTTCCGGCGGGCCTTCGAGGCCGGCATCAATTTCTACGACACCGCCGATGTGTATTCGCTGGGCGAGAGCGAGGTGGTGCTCGGCAAGGCCGTACGCAAATACGCGACCAACCGCGATGCGGTGGTTATCGCGACCAAGGTCTTCAACCCCATGAGCGCGGATCCCAATGATCGGGGCCTTTCGCGCAAGCACATCCTGCAGGCTGTGGATGCATCGCTCAGGCGACTCGGTACGGACTATATCGACCTCTACCAGATCCACCGCCACGACCCTCACACGCCCGTCGAGGAGACCATGGAAGCCCTCAACGATGTGGTGCGTGCCGGCAAGGTGCGCTACCTGGGCGCCTCCAGCATGTATGCCTGGCAGTTTGTGCGCATGCAGGCCCTGGCCGAGCAGCGTGGCTGGGCGCGCTTCGTGTCCATGCAGAACCACTACAACCTGGTCTATCGCGAAGAAGAGCGGGAGATGCTGCCGCTCTGTCGGGAGGAGGGGATTGCGGTGATCCCGTGGAGTCCGCTTGCGCGGGGATTTCTGGCCGGCAACCGCAAGGCGCCTGGCAAGGGCGCGACCACCCGCGCGAAGAGTGACGATTTCGCCGCGCGGATGTATTACCAGCCCGAGGATTTCGACATCGTGGGCCAGGTCACGGCCGTGGCAAAGGCCCGCAAGGTCAGCAATGCGCAGGTGGCACTGGCCTGGGTGATGTCCCGTCCCGGCATCACCGCGCCCATCATCGGCGCCACGAAAATGGCGCATCTCGAGGACGCACTGGCCGCCCTTGAAATGAGTCTGGACACGAGGGAGCAGGAGGCGCTGGAGGCCCCCTACCGACCCCATCCGGTACTCGGCATCACGCTCTAGGCGTCATCCCCCGCGCCCGTGCTCTTGCAGGCCGGTCACCCGGCCTCACGCCTGCCAGAACTGCCAGGCCCACCACAACGCGATGATCATCTGGGCGCCGAAGAGATTGGCGCGCAGGAGCACGAAGGGCGCGCTGGTGGACATCATGTGCACCACGGACTGGCCGATGCGCGCGTAGAGCAGCCAGCATGCCAGGCTTTCGGTGATCGCGGTCTGGCTGGTGGCAATCGCATAGAGCAGCAGCCCGGCGAAGATGGCGAGATTCTCGACGGTGTTGCCGTGGGCGCGTGTCACGCGATAGGCGAACCCGCGCAGATCCTTACCCGTGGGATCGAAGGTATTGATGGGATGGCCGGCGCGCACGGCATTCAGGCGCACGAAGACGAGGACGAAGGTCAGGATGATGGCCCAGGCCGCGAGGCCTATCAGTGCGCATCCGGTGTTGTTCATGATTCCCCCTGGTGATTGCTGGATTCTGTTTGCTTGGCCAGCTCCCTGCGGCTCGACCCGGTGGCGCGTCCTGCATTGGCAACTCAATGGCGCCCGGGTGGGTGGAGCATAGAAGAAGCTCCGCCCGGATGCGAGTCACGCGTCGAGCGCGGCCTTCACCCGGTCCGGGTTGTCGGTGAAGAAGCCGTCCACGCCCGCTACCCGAAGCTCATGGACCTCCGCTGCCAGATCTCCGGCACCGTCCGGCGACTCTCCCCGACGATACGGGGCGGGCAGAAAATGGTTCTCGCCGCGCAGGGTCCACACATGCACATCCAGTCCGTGGGCATGCGCGGCCGCAACCAGCGTCGTTGGCTTGCCGGCAGGGTCCAGGGAATCCCGGGGCAGCACCAGGTTGCGCTCCACGCCCAGTCCGCTTGCATGGCGCGCCAGGGCCTCGAAGTCGATGTGCCCCTGCCAATCCACCGCCCGGCCTGCGCGCACGCTGTCCCAAGGTGGATGGCGTGCACTCATCAGCTGGATGAGTGGCAGGTCGATGCCGGCCGCCGGCATGACTCGGCTTTTGAGATCCTGCAGGTTGCCGATTTCGAAGGACTGGATGAAGACCCGGGATGGATCGAGGAAGGCGGCTGCTTGCAGATCGCGTATCAACAATTCGCTGAGGTCGAGACCGATCGTGCCCCCACCAAGAAAGTGTCCCTCGGTCCGGAACCACGAAGGATGCTTGGTCTCCGGGTACACCCCGGCCGCGTGCCCGGTGCGATCGGCGTGCGCGCGGACGAGCGCAAGCACCTCGGCGAAGGTCGGGATCGCGAATTCGCCATCCCATCGGGTGTTGCCCGGGCGCAAGTGCGGGATGCGTTCCAGACACCTGAGCTGGCGGATTTCGGCAAGGCTGAAATCTTCGCTGAACCAGCCGCGGATGGTCTGGCCATCGATGATCTTCGTGCACAGGCGAGTGGCGAATCCGGGCCGCGAGAAGACGTCCGTACTGGTCCATTCCCGGTCCACGCTGCCGTCTTCGCGCAGCACCGCCAGGGCGTTTTCATGCCGGCAGATGAGCACGCCGTCGCGGGTGGCGACCAGATCCGGCTCGACGAAATCAGCCCTCATGTCGAGCGCAAGCTGATAGGCCGCAAGCGTGTGTTCGGGGCGGTAGGCACTGGCGCCACGGTGGGCAATCACCAATGGCCGCAAGGCCCTGCGCTTCACAGCATCAGCCAGACGATGGTCGTCACCACCCAGCTGATTTCATTCGCAGCCTCGCTGAGCGCGGAGCCGATGCGGTTGCGATCCCAACCCGCCTCGCGGATCGAGAAATAGAGTTGCCCGAGGCGGATGTTGATGGTGATGTGGCCCGAGAGGATCGCAAAGGGGGCGAGCCCGTCGGCACCCACCTGGGTGAGATGCCAGGCCAGCGTCAGTTGGGGCGTGCCCTTGAAGAACACTGCGAGCCATCCCCGCACCAGCGGATCCGCGATACCGAGGCCGTGCCAGCGGCCGACGACGAGCACCACCACGATCCCCGCACCGCTCAGGATTACGTTCAATGTGTCCACCGTGTCCCAGCGCCCCAGCGAGCGCCAGAACAGCACCACAAGCGCGCCCAGCAGCACCAGGCTCCAGGTGATGTAGGTGATGACTGTTTGACGCGAGATGCGCGAAGGAAAGACCTGGTGGGCCTTCAGTGCCAGGCGCAGGTTGATCGCGAGGAACAGGGCCCAGAACAGAAACCAGGTGAGGCTCACGCCCTCGGTGGTGACCAGCATGCGCGCGATTTGCGCGTACCCGAAGATCAACGCGCAGGCGACCTGGATCGCGAACAGGGAGTCCGCGATGAGACGTTGATGCGGCACCGGGCGGGTGGAGCGGCTTCCGTGCTCCGTTCAGAGCAGCGGAATCACCTTCTTCGCAAAATCACGCGCCACCTCGCGCAGATGCATCAAGGGTGGCAGCAGGCTGACTTCCTTCAGGCCGGCAGCCTCTGCGGCGCGGATCTTGGCCGCCACTTCCTGCGGCTCACCCACGATGCAGGTCCCCTCGATCATCTCCGGCGTGATGAGTTCGCGTTCGACCGCCGGGTAGTAACTGCAGTGCCCCTCGTGGAGCAGCTGGTGCTGGTGGGACTCGGGCAGCGGCATGCGTGCGATGCGGTCCAGGTAGGCTTGCCAGACATTGCGCATGTAGGGCGGTATGACGGAATCGTCGCGGGTGTACCGCCAGACTTCATAGACGAAGTGCAGGGCTGTCACCACCCAGGAACCCGCGGTCTCGACGACGCGGGGGTCGGTGAGCTTCTCACCCGGACGCAGGACCACCGCATGGCACAGGGAAGTCGTGTGGTAGTCATCGCCCAAGGTGCGGCCGGCTTTCTCGGCACCGGCCCGGACCAGTTCGAGATTGGCGCGCATCACCTCGGGTTGCTCGTTGAAAATCGAGATGAGGCCATCACCGTAGGCGCCTGCGGCACGGAGCGCCAGGGGACCATTCGCCGCGACATGGATCTGGATGTGATCCCAGGTGTTGCGGAAGCCACCACCGTGATCCTGCCAGGCGATTTCGGTGGTCTTGTCGCGATAGGTGTAGTCGACTTTTTCGCCGCGGAGCATGGTGCGGACCACCCGCAGGTATTCCCGGAACTCCTTCACGGGGGTCGGGTCCTGGCCCATCACGCGCATGGCGGTGTGGCCCGAACCGATGCCGAGGAAGGTCCGCCCGGGCGCGAGCACGTTGATGGAAGCGATGGCGGCCGCGGTGGTCGGCGCAATCCGGGTGCCGGTGATGGCGACGCCGGTTCCGATGTGGATGCGCGAAGTGCAGCAGGCGGCGAGCGCCATCGTGGCGTAGCAGTCCGACCACATCATCTGGGTATCCGGGAACCACACCGCGTCATAGCCCCAGTCTTCGAGATCCTTGGCGATGTGGTAATCGGCGATGCGTGTCTGTACGTGGCAGCTGAATTTCACGGCGCTTTCCTCCCAGGCTCACTCCCCTACGGAGCAGGTCGATGGTACACCACCGCAACCGGCTGGCAGAGCGCCCCGGGCGGCGGATTCACGCCGCCGCCTTTTTCCGTTCATTCCGTGGTATTACTGCGTCGCGGAAGTCCGCAGGCCGGAGGCGCAGTCCATGCTCTATCACTGGTACGAATTGAACCACGCCATGATGGCTCCCCTGCGCGCCGCGGGCCAATGGCAGCACTGGTGGCTGGACCAGGCGTTTCATCCCTTTGCGAACACCTATCCGGCAAAAGTCATGCGCGCCGCGTGGGATGTCTTCGATTCGCTGACCAAGCGCTACGCCAAACCGTCGTTCGGTCTTACGGACGTGCTGCGCGAGGGTGAGACCCATGCCCTGCACGAGGAAGTCGTGCTGTCCCGTCCCTTCTGTCAGCTGCGGCATTTCAGGCGTTCGGGACTGGAGGGCGGAGCCGACCCGAAGATCCTCATGGTTGCCCCCCTGTCGGGGCACTACGCGACGTTGCTGAGAGACACCGTGGCGGCTCTCGCCCCCAACCACGAGGTCTACATCACGGACTGGATCGATGCCCGCAACGTGCCACTCCTCCACGGCCCGTTCACGCTCGAGGACTACATCGGCTACCTGCTGGAATTCATCCGCTTGCTCGGTCCGGATACTCATGTCATCGCGGTCTGTCAGCCCGGACCTGCGGCGCTGGCCGCGACTGCACTGCTGGCGGCGGACGACGATCCCTGCCAGCCCGCCACCCTCACCATCATGGGCAGCCCCATCGACACCCGCCTGTCACCCACCGAACCCAACCGTCTGGCGACCACGCGTCCGCTCAGCTGGTTCGAGCAGCACGTGATCATGCAGGTGCCGTTTCCCAACCCCGGCGTCATGCGCCGGGTGTACCCGGGCTTCCTGCAGCTCGGTGGTTTCGTGAGCATGAATCTCGATCGCCACATGGCGGCCTATCGCAAGCACTTCAACCATCTGGTGGTGGGTGACGGGGATTCCGTGTCCGCGCATCGCAAGTTCTACGACGAATACCTCGCCGTGATGGATCTGCCGGCGGAGTATTACCTCGAGACCCTCAAGGTGGTGTTCCAGGAGCACCACCTGCCGCGGGGCCTGATGCAGTATCGCGGGCGCACCGTGGAGCCGGCGCGTATCCGGCAAACCGGTCTGCTCACCATCGAAGGTGAGCTCGATGACATCTCCGGCATTGGCCAGACCCAGGCTGCCCACACGCTGTGCAGCGGTCTGCCGGCGGAGCTCCACGAGGACTACATCCAGCCCGGCGTCGGCCACTACGGCGTCTTCAACGGATCGCGCTGGCGCCGCGAGATCGCGCCCCGCATCCACCGTTTCATCCGGGCCCATCCGCGCAGCTGCGCCGGTTGAGTTCCCCGTCAGTTCGCCAGAGCACAGTCCGGCAAAGCACAGGGAGTTCCAGCGCCGTGCAGACACGTCAACTTGGTACAAGCGGCCCCCTCGTTTCGGGCATCGGTCTCGGCTGCATGGGGATGTCCGAGTTCTATGGAGCCGCTGACGAGGGCGAGTGCCTGAAGCTCGTGCACGAGGCGCTGGCGCGGGGCGTGAATTTCTTTGACTCCGCCGACATGTACGGTCCCTTCACCAACGAGCAACTGCTCGGCAAGGCGCTGAAAGGCCGACGGGATCAAGCCATCGTCGCCACCAAGTTCGGCTTCGTGCGGGACGAGAAGGGTGGCTATCACGGCATCAACGGGCGTCCCGAGTACGTGCATGCAGCGCTCGACGCCAGCCTGCGCCGACTGCAGATGGAATATGTGGACGTGTACTACCAGCACCGCGTGGATCCTGCCGTGCCGATCGAGGAAACAGTGGGTGCGATGGGAGATCTCGTGCGGGCGGGCAAGGTCCGGCACATCGGCCTCTCGGAGGCGTCGCCGGCCACCGTGCGCCGTGCACATGCCGAGTTTCCGCTGACCGCCCTGCAGACCGAATATTCCCTGTGGTCGCGAGAGCCCGAGGATGAATTGCTGGCCACCTGCCGCGCTCTCGGCATTGCCTTCGTCGCCTACAGTCCTCTCGGTCGCGGCTTCCTCACCGGCGAAATCCGCCGCCTGGAGGATCTCGCGGAAAACGATTTCCGCCGCCTTGCGCCCCGTTTCGCCAGCGAGAATCTTGCACGGAATCTTGCCGTGGTGGATGAGGTTCGCGCGCTCGCCGAGCGGCGCGGCGCCAGTGCGGCACAGGTTGCGCTGGCCTGGGTGTTGGCGCAGGGGGAGCACATCGTGCCGATTCCCGGGACCACCCGCCTCGGCCGTCTGGAAGAAAACATCGCCGCCACAAGCCTCACGCTGAGTGCTGAAGATCTGGCAGCGCTCGAAGCCGTTGCACCACGTGACTTCGCAGCGGGCACCCGCTATCCCGAAGAGCGGATGCGAATGCTGGACCTCTGAGCGAGGAGATCGGATCATGCGGCGCGCCTTGCTGCCCCTGATCCTGCTGGCGTCGTTCATCGCACTGGCAGTTTCCCTGCGTCCCTCGATGCAGCGGTCACTGCTCCTCGAACATGCTCCGTCCGCCTGGGACCTGCGCCTCGACGAGTTCGTGCTTCTGCCGTGGTCCCTGAGTGCCCGTGGTGTCGAGTTTTCCCTCGATGGAGTGCGGTATCGCATCGGCAAGCTGGATGCGCGCTTCAATCCGCTGACCCTGGTGACCGACACGCTCACCATCTACAGCTTGAGCCTCCAGCACACGGAGGTGGACGCAAAAGCGTTCGAGCCCGATCCAGCGGGTGGCGACTTCCCGGGGCTGCTCGCGCTGCTCAACCAGGGGCTCGCGCTGCGCCTCGATGCGCTGGAGGTCAATCTGGGCGCCAGCCTGCCGGGTGGTGGTGAACTGACCTTGCGTGCGGCGGGTGGTCCGCTCAAACCCCACGTGGCGGGCAGTGTGCCTTTCAGCCTGGAGTACCGGGTTGAAAGTGAGTCCGGGGACGCAACCGATACTCCCTCAACCGAGACTGCCGCCGCGACGCGGCTCACGATCAACGGTGCTTTGGAAGTAAGCCAGCTCCGGCAGGGGCGTCTGCGCCATCTCCTGCTGTCGGCCAAGGGCAGCCTCGCCACGTCTGCGGCAACGGTGCCAGAACGCTTCGATGTGCAGCTCAAAGTGGCACCGCCACCCGGCAACCTGGCGAATCCCTGGCGTCAGCGCTTGATACTGGTCGACGGCAAGGAAGTGGCGCTGCCCAATCCTGAGGCGCTCTCGCTGGAGGCTTTCCTGGTGGGCGAAAGTGGTGAGACGCGCGCCTCGCTCGCCATGGCAGGGCTCTACCGCGGCGATGCAGGCCTGCTCAGCAGCACCTGGACTTTCTCCGGCACTGAAGCCCTCGTGAGTCCCTATCTTGCGGCGGAGACCGGGCTTTCCGATCTGCAACTGGAGGCGGGCGGGGCCCTGCAGTGGTCGTTGCCGGACGCCCGTGGCCGGCTGAACGTGGAACAGGCAGGCACGCTCAAGCTGCCTTCGAGCGCCCCAACCCTGCGCATCACCAGCGGTGCCGAGGCCACCTTCGAGGCGGGAAACTTGACGTTGCAGAGCGCGCGTCTCGAAGCCGGAGCCGAAGGACAACCACAGCCCGCGCTGAGTGCGTTACTCGTGCAGCCAGTGGTCATCCCGCTCAGCAATCCCGACAGCGTCCTCGAGCACGCGCGCGATCTGGCCGTGCTGGAATTCGGGCCCTTCCCGCTGTCCGCACTGGACGGACTGCTGCCCGACATCACTCTGGCCGGCGAACTCTCGGGCCGCTCGGCACTGCGCGTGCTGGATTCGCGGCAACTCATGCTGTCGGCGCTGGAACCGGTACGGGTGACGGGGGCCAAGGTTGCGCGTGGCGATGAGGTCTGGCTGTCCGAAGCCACCTTGAGCACAAAACCGGGAATACGCTGGTCCCGCAATGCGCTGCGCCTGGATCTCAGCGAACTTTCCCTCGAGAGGGCGGGTGCGAGGCCGGTGACCCTGAACCTCGCACTCATGCGTGCGCTCGCCACAAGTGATGCCCCATGGCGCCTGCGTGCGCGTGGTGATCTGGCGTTGGGAACTCTCGCGACGCTCCCCGAACTCCGGGAGTTGCTGCCCGCAACGGCAGTCCCCACAGCGCTGGGGCTGACTTTCGACAGTCGCCTCGAATGGGCGCCGAGTGGCGAAGTGGTGCTGCAAAGCCTGGCCCTGGAGGCCCACACGCCGGAACAGGCCGCACTGTTCACACTTGCCACGCACACGTCATTTCCTCTGGCGCCGCTGCTGGATCCCGGCAAGTCCGGTGCGCGGCGGCTGCCCGTGGGGGATTTGCTGCATGTGGGCCTGAACGGACTGCCACTGGTCTGGCTCGATCCTTGGCTGACGCAGCAGAGCCTGAGTGGGCGAGTGCTCAAAGCGGGTTTCACGCTCACGGCAGAACCGCAAGGCGTGCTCAAGCTGCAGCCCGATGCCGTGTTGAGCGTGGGAGGCTTCTCCTTGCAGGATTCCGGCCGCACGCGGCTGACGGATTTGAGTCTGGAGGCGAGTCCGCTGCTGCGCAGAAAGGGAGACGACTGGTCCCTGGCGTTGTCGGATCTCAAGCTGTCGGCACAGGGGCAGACCTTGATCAGTGGCGCGTTCGAGGCGAGCCTGCAGCACCCTCCCGCAGCGGCGATGTCCTGGGCGCTGGACACCAAGGCCGACATCGATTTTGGGCAGCTTGCGCACCAGCCCCTGGTGGC
>VGUA01000035.1 GCA_016874535.1 Gammaproteobacteria bacterium | reverse complement strand
ATCACCCCCGTCTTTGCCCGCCAGGTGGAAATTTTCCGGGGACCCGCCACTCTGCTCTACGGCAGCAGCGCCAGCGGTGGACTGGTGAATGTGGTGGATGATCGCATCCTCGACTTCCTGCCCGAACGGGCTGCCGGCGAGTTCTATTCCCACTACGACACGGCGAGCGAAGGCAAGACCAATGCGCTGATGGTCGAAACCGGCTTGGGCTCGAACTTCGCCCTGCATCTGGACGCGCTCAAGGAGGATGCCGAAAGCTACGAGATTCCGGGCGCCGGCTCGCGCACACCCGATGTGGACGAGCGTCGAGGCCGGTTGACCAACAGCCAAGGCGACCATGAAAACTTTGCCGGAGGATTGTCCTGGATAGGCAGCGAAGGCTTCCTTGGTGTGTCGGTGCAGCGCATGAACCGCGAATACGGTGTGCCGGGTGGGCACGGGCATCACGGTCATGAACACGAGGATGAGCACGATCACGAGGAGGATCATGCTGAAGCACAGGAGCTTTTCGAGACGGGCATGCCGGAGGAGGGCGGTGTGACGGTCGACCAGCGACAGACCCGCTTCGATGTGAAAGGCGAATGGCGGAATCCCCTGCCGGGCCTGACCGCGGCGCGCACGCGCTGGGGCTTCAACGATCACGACCATGCCGAGATCGAGGGTAACGGCGAAGTCGGCACCCAGCTCGTCAACACCGCACACGACGGTCGCTTTGAACTGCAGCATCAACCTCTGGCGGGATTCACCGGGGTCTTTGGCGTGCAACTGCAGGACCGGAATTTCGATGGGCTGGGTGAAGAAGCCTTCGTGCCGGAATCCAGCCAGCAGTCAGTGGCGGGGTTTCTGGTTGAGGAGCGCGACTTTGGCCCCTTCCACGCCGAGTTTGGCCTGCGCTTCGAACACAACGAGGCGGAGGATCTCGAACGTGGACTGAGTGCGGATTTCGATGTGCATGCAGTCTCCGGGGGGCTCAATTACACCTGGTTGGCCGGACATGAGGTCGGGCTCTTGGTCACACATGCAGGGCGTGCGCCGAGCATCGAGGAGTTGTTCGCGGGTGGCGCGCATCTCGCGACCAATACCTACGAAATCGGACGTACTGATCTCGATGTGGAAACCTCCACCAATCTGGACGTGTACCTGCGTCGCGATGTGGGTGGCTGGCAGTTGAACCTCGGTTTCTTCTACAACGATATCGCCGACTACATCTACGCTGCGGAGAAGGATCTCAACGGTGATGGGGTAGCCGATCGCGTGGAGGAAGATTACGGCGAAACCGGCGAGATCGTGGACGAGGACGATGCGCTTCTACTGGTGGTGCAGGACCAGCGCGACGCCCGCTTCTGGGGCTTCGAACTCGAGTCCCGGTACACGATGTTCGATGACGCTCGCGGTGCGCTCCAATGGCGGGTGTGGAGTGATTATGTGGAAGCACGTTTCCGCAACGGCGACCGCATTCCGCGCATTCCCGCGCTGCGCTTCGGCACCGGTCTCGAATGGCAGCGTGAAGCCTGGAGTGCGGACCTCCGATTGACTCGCGTCGCGGATCAGGACCGCACGGCCGCGCTTGAAACTTCCACCGATGGCTACACCGTGCTCGACCTCGGGCTTGAATACACCCTGCCGCTGGCGGGCGAGCGCGCACTGGTGCTGTTTGCTCGTGGCAACAACCTGCTCGACGAGGAGATTCGACGCCACACCTCGTTCCTGAAGGATCAGGCACCCATGCCTGGCGCCAGCGGGATGCTGGGTTTCAGGTGCCTTTTCTGAGGGACTGATCCATGCGCCCGAGGATTTCGTCGAGAATCCCGGGCGCAGTCGCAAAGTTGAGCCGCACGAACCCCCGGCCTTCCTCACCGAAGGCCGGCCCTTCCGACAGCGCCACCTTGGCGTGCTTCAGAAAATACCGCTGAGGCTCCTCACTGAGGCCGAGATCGCGAAAATCCAGCCAGGAGAGATAAGTGGCTTCTGGCGGGGTGTGCCGGACTCGCGGCCAGTGGGCGGCGACGAAGCTCGCCACCCGATCACGGTTGGCGCGCAACTGGGTCAGCATTTCCGCAAGCCAGTCATCGCCCTCGGTCCAGGCCGCACGGGCGGCTGCGATCCCGAGCGCGCTGCGACCGCCGCGGACATGGGCAGGCAGATGATTGAAGGCCCGGGCCAGCGCCGGACTGCCAAAGACCGCGGCGGCAAGACACAGTCCCGCCACATTGAAGGGCTTGCTGGGCGAGGTGAGGGTGAGGGTGCGCGCGGCGATTTCGGTCGAGAGCGAGGCGAAAGGAATATGCGGCCTTGGATCCAGCATCAGATCCGCGTGAATCTCATCCGAGATCACGCGCAGGTCATCGCGCAGGACCAGTTCCGCCAGCCCCTCCAGTTCTTCACGGGTATAGGCCCGTCCCGTGGGGTTGTGGGGATGGCACAGCAGCAGGATGCGGGTGCGAGCGTCGATTGCCTGCGCCATCGCTGCCAGATCCATGCGATAGCCGGCAGAGGTCTGCGTGAGCGGGCAGTGTACCTGTCTGCGCCCCGTTTCCTCCACGGCCGACAGGAAAGGCGGATAGATGGGCGTCTGGATGATCACCCCATCGCCGGGTTCGCAGAGGGTGAGCAGCGCGAGATGGATGGTCTGCACCACGTCACTGAAAAATTCCACCTGATCAGGTTTGATCGACCAGCCGTACTGGCGCAGGGCGCGCGCGCAGAACACCTCATTGAGGCCCGCCTCCGCATAGGACTGTGGATAGCCGAGATCGCCACGGTCTATGACCGCCTCCATTGCGCTGCGGATGCAGGGCGCAACCGCGAAATCCATGTCGGCAATCCAGGCGGGAATCACATCCGCCGGATAGGCACGCCACTTGATGCTCTGGCGTTGCCGCAGGCGGTCCAGGGTAGGGCTCTCGGTGTGCATGCGGACGGTAACTCCCGGTTTCATTGACGATAGGTCCAGCGCAGCAGGGCATCGCCCAGTGCATGCCCCGCATGGGTGGGGCCATTCAGGAAGAACACCACCACGAATCTACGGCCACTGGTGGCCCGAACATAGCCGGCGACTGCCGAGACGTTGTTGAGGTGCCCACTCTTGAGGTGCATCCAACCTTGTTCCGGAGTGCCCCGCAAGCGTTTGCGCAAGGTCCCGTCCAGCCCGGCAATGGACAGTGAGGCGACGAACTCCGGCATGTACCGGCTGTGCCAGGCGTGAATCAGGAGTTGCGACAGGGTGTGGGCAGTGATCCGGCTTTCACGCGACAGCCCGGAGCCGTTCTCGAGCACCAGTCCCTGCGTCGAGATCCCGTGTTCGGCGAGGTAGTCGTGTGCCGCCTGCGCGCCATGGGCCATGGTGAGCGGTGGCTGGCCCGCCTTGCTGCCCATGCTCAGGAACAAGGCATCGGCCATGGCGTTGTTGCTCCACTTGTTCAGTGGCCGGATCACTTCCGCGAGCGGCGGCGAAAAGCCGACAGTCAGCCGCCGCGCACCGGGAGGTTTCGCCGCTTTCCTCACGCCTCCCTTGAAGCTGCCGCCCCATTGCGACCACAGACGGCTGAACAGTGCGTGGGCATGGCCTTCGGGTGTCATGAAGCTGCGTGGGAGGTGCTGCACGCCACAGGCCCGCGCATAGTCACCCTCCAGCACCACGGTGTCCGCCATGGTGGGGTCCGGCACCGTGATCCGGATGGCATTCACGCCCTTGCACGCGCCGTCGGTCAGTCTCACCAGGTTCTCGAGTCGCAAGGTCGGCAGGGCAGGCAGGGAACTCACGCGAACGCTGTCCTCGCCCGGCGCGAACACCAGAGTCGTCGCCTTGAAATTCACCAGAGCGGCGGTTGCCGGCACGTTGTAGAGACGCCAGGGCTGATCATCAAAGTCGCCGGCTCCGCGCTGGGGAGGTGCAAAATACGTCTCGTCGATGATCAGATCCCCGCGGATATCCTGAAGCCCTGTGTCACGCAACTGGCCAAGCAATTTCCAGAAGTTTTCCTCGGTGAGCCAAGGGTCACCGTAACCCTTCAGCAGCAGATCTCCCTGCAGCACGCCGGCGCTAACCGGCCCCAGGGCATACAGCTCCGTGCGCCAGACATGGGTTGGGCCCAGCGTATCGAGGGCGATGAAAGTCGTGAGCAGCTTGACGGTGGAGGCGGGATTGCGGGGCGTGAGGGGATTGAGGGCGAATAGAGGCGTCTTTGCACCGACCTCCTGCACGACCGCACTCAGGGTGTTTTCAGGGGTGTCGTAGCGTTGGGCCAGCGCTGCCAGGGGATGGGTGACAGGCGCAGGCGCGGCGGGGGCGGCTTGCAGTGCGACCGGCATCCAGCAGAGGAGGCCGGCGCAGCGGAGGAGCACTCGGGGCCAGCGCCGTGCAGACATGGGGCTGACGGGCTGGCTGCAGTGGCGCTCAGCGATGCCGGCTGTGGTATTCCGGATTGGGCTGCATGTTCGTCGCGCTCGCCACCCGATTGGTCATGTTGTAGAAGCCTGCAACATTGGCGATGTCCCAGATGTCCTTGTCATTGAAGCCAACGTCCCGCAGCGCCTGGCGATCACCTTCGCCGATGGTATAGCTGGCGGTGGTCATCTTGACCGCAAAGTCGAGCATCGCCCGTTGTCTCGGCGACAGATCCGCAGCCCGGTAGTTCATCACCATCAGTTCGCCGAGCTTGGGATCGCCCGAGTACTCGCGCACGCTCGCACCGTGTGCCACCTGGCAGTAAAAGCACTGGTTGGTGGACGACACCGCCACCGCGATCATCTCGCGCTCGAGCTCGGACAGCCCGGAATCACCAAACATCAAGGTGTTGTAGAAGCGCGAGAACGTGCGCAGCTGTTCGACGTTGTGGCTGTAGGCGGCCAGCACATTGGGCAGCATGCCGAGCTTCTGGTCGCACTTGGAAAAATATTTCTGGATGTCCTCGGGCAGCTCTTCACGGCTGGGCAGGGGAATGTCGAGGGCGGTGACGTAGGTGTGCTGTGACATGGGAAGCTCCGGAAAGGTGAAGAACAGCCCGCAAGCAGTCGGGCAGCTTCATGATAGAAACTCGCTCGCCAACCTGCCACCCTGCGGACGCCGGCGAGAATCCCGCCGGCGCCACGAAGGCAGGGCGTCAGACGATGCCGGAGGCCTTGAGTCGCGCAAGCTCTGCGGCATCCATGCCGAGGACTTGGGAATAGACCTCCTCGTTGTGTGCACCGAGCATGGCACCGGGCCAGTCGGTCTGGCCGGGAGTGTCCACCAGACGCGGGATGATGGCTGGAATCTTCAGCGGCCCGAAGCCGGTCTGCACTTCCTCGAACAGGCCGCGCGCCTGGTACTGCGGGTCGGCGAACATGTCGACCACGCTGTAGATGGGACCGGACGCCACGCCCGCTTCTTCCAGCCTGGCGAGCACTTCGGCCTGATCCAGCGAACGCGTCCAGGCGCTGATGCGATCTTCCAGTTCGCGCTGGTTTTCCACGCGGTTGATGTTCTCCTTGAATTTCGGATCCTGGGCAATGCCCGGATCACCCATCAGCTCGCACAGGCGCTGGAACATGGAATTGGTGTTGGCCCCGATGATGATGGTCTTGCCGTCACGCGTCGGGTAATTGTTCGAGGGCACGATGCCCGTGATGGCGGAGCCCGAAGGTTCACGCACCACGCCCGCGCCATCGTATTCCGGCACCACCGCTTCCATCAGGTTGTAGATGGATTCGAAGATCGACACATCCACCACCTGCCCCTTGCCCCCGGTCGCGCGATCCCGGCCGATGTAGGCAAGCAGGATGCCGAGCGCCGCGTGAATACCGGAGAGGGTGTCCCCGATACTGAGGTTGGGACGGACGGAGGCTTCGCCAGGAAAGCCGTTCACATAGCGGAAGCCACCAAAGCCTTCGCAGACCGAGGCGAAACCGGGACGCGGCGCGTAGGGGCCGGTCTGCCCATAGCCCGAGATGCGGGTATAGATGAGACCGGGATTGCTGGCCTTGAAGTCCTCCGGGCCGAGATTCCATTTCTCCATCGTTCCGGGACGGAAGTTTTCGATGTAGACATCGGACTGGTTCACGAGCTTGCGCATGATCTC
Organism: Gammaproteobacteria bacterium; assembly: GCA_016874535.1. Lineage (GTDB taxonomy): Bacteria > Pseudomonadota > Gammaproteobacteria > CAIKBL01. Next base: position 21,096 of record VGUA01000035.1, on the reverse strand, counting down.
GCGCCCCTCGGGCGTGCGCAGATCGAGCGTCACGCATTTCTTGTTGCGCGCGAGGCTGTACCACCACAGCGATGTGTCGTCCTTGACGATGCGCCAGCGGCGAATCGGATCCCCGCCCTCGGGCGGCTCGACCTTGATCACCTCGGCGCCGAAATAGCCGAGGATGGTGGCGGCGAAGGGGCCGGCGAGCAGCTGGCCCGCCTCGATGACGCGCAGCCCGTCCAGGGGGCGCGGTGCGCGCGGCGCGGATTCCATGATGTGTTTCCTCTCTCGTTACGTTGATTCTTGATTGTGCGGGGCGGTAGTGACGGGATCCAGTTCAGGCGAGTGCATAGTGCGTCGCCACTCCGACAAAGAGGCAGAGCCCGAACCACTGGTTGTGCAGGAAGGCGCGAAAGCAGGCGGCAGGCTCCCGTGCGCGGATGAGCCACTGCTGCCAACAGAGCAGGGCCGCGCCCACGAGCAAGGCGAGCGACCAGGGCCAGCCCAGCTCCGCCTGACGGCCGATGAGCCACAGATCGAGCAGCAGCAGCACTTGCAGGATGCCGATGATCACCCGGTCCAGATCGGCAAAGAGAATGGCTGTCGACTTGATGCCGATTTCAAGATCATCGGCGCGATCGACCATTGCGTATTCCGTGTCATAGACCAGTACCCACAGCACCACGGCACTGAAGATGAGCCAGGCAATCGGGGGCACCGTGCCGGTGATGGCGGCGAATGCCATGGGCACCGACCAGCCGAATGCCGCGCCCAGATAGACCTGTGGCAGATAGGTATGTCGCTTCATGAACGGGTAAAGCACGGCAAGCCCCACGGCCGCGAGCGACAGCAGCATGGTTTGCAGATTCAGGGTCAGGACCAGCAAAGCCGAGGCACGCCACAGCACGCCGAAGAGGATCAGCGCCTGGCGTTCAGTTACTTCCCGCATCACGAGCGGACGATCCCGGGTGCGGGTGACATGTCCGTCGAAATGCCGGTCAGCGTAATCGTTGATGACACAGCCGGCTGAACGCATGAGCACGGTGCCCAGCAGGAATACGCCGAGTACCCAGGGATCCGGCACGCCCTCGGCTGCAATCCACAAGGCCCACAGGGTCGGCCACAGCAGCAGCAGGATTCCGATCGGTCGATGCAGTCGCATCAGCCGGGCCCAGGCGCCCCAGCTGTTGCGACGAAAGGGCAGTGAGGCTGCGTTCATACCTTTGCGTAGTCCAGTTTTTGCGCCAGCCAGCGCCGGATCAGCCGATCACCCAGCGCGGGCTGCTCGCGCAGGATGCGATCGGCGAGGGCGCGCACTGCCGGCAGCAGATCGCGGTCACGACTCAAATCGGCGATGCGGAAGGATGCCGCACCCGTCTGTCGCGTACCGAGTACCTCGCCCGGGCCCCGCAAGGCCAGATCGCGCTCCGCGATGATGAAGCCATCATTGGTTTCCCGCATCGTCTGCAGGCGGGCGCGCGCAGTGTCGCCGAGTGGGGCTTTGTACAGCAAGATGCAGATCGACTGGGCCTCGCCGCGTCCCACCCGGCCGCGCAGCTGATGCAACTGTGCAAGACCCAGCCGCTCGGCGTTCTCGATGATCATGAGGCTGGCATTGGGCACATCCACGCCCACTTCGATGACCGTGGTGGCCACCAGCAGATCGAGCGTGTGCTGCATGAAGGCCTGCATGACCGCGCTCTTCTCTTGCTCCTTCAGTCGTCCGTGAATCAGGCCGATGCGCAGGTGGGGTAGTGCTGCCATGAGCTGTTCAGCCGTGTCCGTCGCGGCCTGGGAATCGAGCACCTCGGATTCGTCGATCAGCGGGCACACCCAGTAGGCCTGACGGCCGGAGGCACACGCGGTGCTGATTCTGGCCACGATGTCCTCGCGACGGGTCTCGGCCAGCACCTTGGTGGCCACCGGAGTGCGGTTGGGCGGCAGCTCATCGAGGATGGAGACATCCAGATCCGCGTAGGCCGTCATCGCCAAGGTGCGTGGAATGGGGGTGGCCGTCATGATGAGCTGGTGCGGGCGCAGATTGCCTTGCGCACCTTTTTCCAGCAACGCAAGTCGCTGATCAACTCCAAAGCGGTGCTGCTCATCCATGATCACAAGCCCCAGCCGGCCGAAGCGGACGTCTTCCTGGAACAGGGCATGTGTGCCGATGATGATACGGGGAGTGGCTTCCGCCACCTGTGCATGCAGGCGTCGGCGCACGGCGGGCGTGGCGCGCCCGGTGAGGCTCACCACCTCCACGCCACAGGACGCGAACCAGCGGGTGAAGTTGCGCCCGTGCTGCTCGGCCAGCAATTCCGTGGGTGCCATCAAGGCCACCTGATAGCCATTGGCGAGGGCAAGGCTTGCGCAGAGCGCGGCAACGGCGGTCTTGCCGGCACCGACATCACCCTGCAGGAGACGCAGCATCGGCAGGCCCTTGCCGAGATCCTGCGCCACTTCAGCCACCACGCGTTGCTGGGCGCCGGTAAGCGTGAAGCCCAGCGCCGCAAGCAGGGTCTGGTGCATTTCCTCACCACCGCGCAGCACCGGCGCACTGCGCTTGCGGGTTGCCTGACGCAGCTTGCGCAGGCTGATCTGATGCGCGAGGAGCTCCTCGATCGAGAGCCTTATCTGCGCCGGGTGCGTGCCATTGAAGAGCGGGTCCAAGGGCATGTCGGGCGGTGGCCGGTGCACCAGGCGCAGCGCCTCATGCAAGGGCGGCAAGCGTCCTGACTGCGCGACGGCGGTTTCAATCAGGGCATCGAGTTCGGCACTGTCCTCGCGGTTCATGCGCAGCACTTCCAAGGCCTGGCTGGTGAGCTTGCGCAGCATCGCTTGGTGCAGGCCGTCAGTCGCGGGATAGACCGGTGTCAAGGCGGATTCAAGTGACTGCGGCTGGTAGTCGTCCACCACCTGACATTCCGGATGCACCATCTCGAGTTGCTGGGGGCCTCGCCGCGCTTCGCCGAAACAGCGCACACGCCGACCATTGGCAAGGCGCAGCTGCTGCTCGCGGCTGAAGTGGAAGAAGCGCAGCGCGATGCTGCCGGTGTCATCCTCGACCTTCACCAGCAGCGAGCGGCGACGTCCGAATTGGATCTGACTGGCAATCACGACGCCTTCCACCACGACTTCCATCCGGGGATAGACGGTGCGCAAGGGGGTGATGCGGGTGCGATCCTGATAGCGGGACGGCAGGTGATAGACCACATCCCGGATGGTGGTGAGTCCGAGCTTCTGCAATTTCTCGCGCACACGCGGTCCCACGCCCGAGAGGCGCTCAACCGGGTCTTCGAGTCCCAGAGCGGCCACCGCGTGGCGGGGAATCAGAGGCCGACGATGGCGTCGATTTCCACCAGCGCCCCGCGCGGGAGGGCCGCCACCTGGACAGTGGCACGCGCCGGATACGGCGGCGTGAAATAGCTGGCCATCACCTCGTTGACGATGGGGAAGTGGGCAAGGTCGACCACATAGATGGTGAGCTTGAGTGCCTGTTGCAGGGTCGCGCCGCCGGCTTCTGCCACGGCCTTCAGATTCTCGAACACCCGGGTTACCTGGTCCCGGATGTCTCCGCTCACGATTTCCATGGAGCTGGGCACCAGCGGAATCTGTCCGGAAAGATAGAGGGTGTTGCCGTGGCGCACGGCCTGCGAGTAGGTGCCGATGGCAGCGGGGGCTGCCGGGGTCTCGATGACGACCTTGCTCATGGATGCTCCGTTGGGCGCCGAGCGCCGGGTTTCAGGTTTTCTTGCGCTGGATGCGGACCACGGTCTGCACACGACGGGTGGCGCGGATGACATCCGCGAGGTGCTTGCGATCGCGCAGGCCAATCACGAGGCGGATGCTGGAATGCCGCGCATTGCGCTCGCTGATTTCCACTTCCTCGATGTTCGCATTGGCATCGGCGACTGCGGCGGCGATGGTGGCGAGGGTGCCGCGACGATTGATCACATCGAGCGCCAGCTCCACGCTGAATTCGCGGTCGATGTCACGCGCCCATTCCACGTCTATCCATTTGTCGGGCGCGCTGCGGTAATCCGTGATATTGGGGCAGGTGGGCTGGTGCACCACGATGCCGCGTCCCGCAGTGAGATAACCGATGATGGCATCCCCGGGAATCGGGTAGCAGCACTTGGGAAACGACACCACCATGCCCTCGGTGCCGCGAATCACCAGTGGCGAGGCTGATTCATCAGCCCGTGCTTGAAGCTTGCGACGCTTGCTGCCGGACTCGGGCTCCACCTTCTCTTGGGCGAGATTGCGGGCAACCAGCGGAGCAAGTCTCTGGCCGAGACCAATCTCGGCGTAGAGCCCATCCAGGCTTTCCAGCTTGAAGCTCGCCAATACCGCTTCCAACCGCGCCGGGTCCAACCTGTCGCTGGAAGTCTCGAGCATGGAAAGTTCGCGTTCCAGCATGCGCTTGCCAAGGGCACGGGCCTCGTCCAGCTGGAGGTTCTTGAGGTAGTGACGAATGGTCGCACGCGCCTTGCCGGTGACCACGAAGGTCAGCCAGGCAGGATTGGGGCGGGCGCCGGGTGCGGTCACCACCTCCACCGTCTGGCCGGTTTCAAGCGGTGTACGCAAGGGTGAAAGGCGGCGATTGATGCGGCACGCCACACAGGCGTTGCCGAGATCCGAATGAATGGCATACGCAAAGTCCACCGCCGTCGAGCCGCGGGGCAGGGTCAGGATCTTGCCCTTGGGCGTGAAGACATAGACCTCGTCCGGGAAGAGATCGATCTTCACGTTCTCGAGGAATTCTTCCGAGTTACCCGCCTGCTGCTGCATTTCCAGGATGTTGCGCAGCCACTCGCGCGCGCGCTTCTGGGCACTGCGGGCCGCCGAGTCGCCGGTCTTGTACAGCCAATGGGCCGCGATGCCGGCCTCCGCCACCTGATCCATCTCATGGGTGCGGATCTGCACTTCCAGCGGCACCCCATAAGGGCCGAACAACACGGTATGCAGCGACTGGTAGCCGTTGGCCTTGGGGATTGCGATGTAGTCCTTGAAGCGTCCCGGCACCGGCTTGTACAGGCTGTGCATCACGCCCAGTGCGCGGTAGCAGTTGTCCACCGTGTCCACCACCACGCGGAAGGCATACACATCATGCACGTCGGTGAAGCCGAGGTGCTTTTCCTTCATCTTGTTGTAGATGCTGTAGAGGTGCTTCTCGCGTCCGGCCACCTGCGCGGACAGTCGCTCCTGCCGCAGATGCCGCCGGATCCGTTCCTTGATCTTGTCGACGATTTCCTTGCGATTGCCGCGGATGCGCAGGATTTCCTGCCGGATGACGCGTTGTCGCAGGGGATAGAGCGCCGCGAACCCGAGCTCTTCCAGTTCCAGGCGGATGATGTTGAGGCCGAGACGCTGCGCGATGGGCGCGTAGATTTCAAGTGTCTCGCGCGCGATGCGCCGCCGCTTCTCGGGCGCCAGCGCCCCCAGGGTGCGCATGTTGTGCAGGCGGTCGGCAAGCTTGACGAGAATGACGCGGATGTCTGCCGCCATCGCCATCAGCATGCGCTGGAAGTTGCGCGCCTGGGCCTCGGCATGGGACTCGAATTCCAGCCGCGTGAGCTTGGAGAGCCCATCCACGATGGTCGCGACTTCCGGCCCGAATTCGCGGGTGATCGTTTCCTTGCCGATATGCGTGTCTTCGATCACGTCATGCAGCAGGGCTGCGATGAGCGTCTCGTGATCCATGTGCATGTCGGCGAGGATGCAGGTCACCTCCAGCGGATGCTGGATATAGGGCTCGCCGGACTTGCGGGTCTGGCCTTCGTGCGCTGCGGCGCCGAATTCATAGGCACGCCGGATGTCGGCTATCTGGGCCGGTTCCAGATAGGCGCGGGCGCGCCGGCAGAGATCATCCAGGCGGACATGTTCGACTTCAGCGAGCATGGGAAGCACAGGCGGAGGTGCTGTGCGTTCGGGCAGGGCATCGGCCACGCGGCGGACTCATGCCGCGTGTGGTGTTGCCGGGCCGGAAAGGATCAGGGAAATTCCGGCGGCGGCGCGGGTTCGGCGAGGAATTCCGCGGCACGTTCGAACTCCTCTGCAGCGCGCTGCTTGGCATCGAGCTCATCCAGGATTTCGCGGTTCATGAGGCCGGCAGCAATCTCGCGCAGCGCGATGACTGTCGGCTTGTCGCCATCTTCCGGAACCAGCGGGGTGGTGCCCCGGGCAATCTGGCGGGCGCGGCGGCTGGCCGCCACCACGAGATCAAAGCGGTTATCAACAAAGGGCAGACAGTCTTCGATGGTGATGCGGGCCATGGGCTTTGTTTCCAAGCGCTTGAAAGAAATGCCGAAAGGATAACAGAGGGGGGAGGGCGATGAAACCGCCGCAAGTGTCCCTGATCAGCCTGCCCGGGCCCTCTGGATGATGCCGGCAAGCTCGCCCAGCGCACTCTCAAAATCATCATTCACCACCAGATGCTGATACTCGGATGCATGGGACATCTCATCCTCTGCGGCCTGCATGCGCCGGTTGATGACCTCTTTCGGATCCTGTCCGCGGGCCTCCAGCCGCGCGCGCAGGGCGGCGATGGAGGGCGGGGCGATGAAGATGCTGACGGCGGCGGGGTAGAGATCCCGGATGCGCCGTGCCCCCTGCCAATCGATCTCCAGCACCACGTCCAGGCCCTCGGCCAAGGTGTGGTCCACGCTGCCGCGCGAGGTGCCATAGAGGTTGTCGAAGACACGGGCGTGCTCAAGGAAATCACCGGCCTCAACCATGCGCTCGAAAGTGGGCACATCCACGAAATGGTAGTTCACCCCATCAGTCTCGCCGGGACGCTTGTTGCGTGTGGTGTGGGAAACGGAGACCCCAAGGCCCGGCAACTGCTTGAGCAAGGCACTGATAAGGCTGGTCTTGCCGGCCCCGGAAGGGGCCGAGATGACAAAGAGGCGGGCGGGCATGGGGCGTTCCAGTGCTGGGGACGCTTACGCTACTACGCCCCGCGCACCTTGTCGCCCGTGGCTACTCAGAAAGGATTCTCGGTGGACAGGCCGAGCACCAGCCGTCCAGCCTGCTCCGTGAGACGGTCGATATGCCCGTTGATGTGCAGGGGCATGGCCTGGAAATCGCGATAACGCCGCTCGAAGGCCGTGCCCTCGCGCAGGCCGTTTCCACCGAGCACGCGCAGGATGAGGGCCATGGCCTCATCGCACAGGTGCACCGCCTGCATGCCGGCGAGCGACTGGCGGAAATAGTCGGCTTCCGTGGGCAGAGTGCGGGTTTCGATGCGCGTGTCCGTGTCCCTGAGTGCGGAAAACACCGTGTCCTCGGCCGCGTGGATGAGCGCCTGCGCGCGTCCCAGATTGACGTGCAGGGTGGGACGCTCGGCCATGCGGGTGCCGTAGATGGCGACGCGATCGCGAATGTCACGCGCGGTCTCCTCCAGTGAGATCCGCGCTACGCCACAGGCCATGGCGCCCAGCCACAGCACGGACAGTGCCACCCAGTCCTCCCGATAGCGGGGATGAATCACAGGGTGGGAGAGGTCCCGCAGTTGTTCGCGATGACGCGGGCCCCAGGGCACCACGCGCTCCACTGGCACGCGCGTGTTCTGGTAATGCACGTGATCTGTCGCTGAGGCGCGCACGCTCATGCCATCCCAGGTGGGCGCGATGCGCACGGACGGGTCATGCAGATTGGCCATGGAGAAGCTCAAGGCCGTGCGATCCGCGTTCCAGAACACCACACCCGCCCAGTCCGCATAGCGTGCGCCCGAGCCGAAAGCCGCGACGCCGTTCAACAGAAGATCATCACCTGCGGGCTCCGACTTGATCTCCGTGGACGCGCCAGCGGGATAACAGACCCATTCCCTGCGGTCCATGATGCCGCGCAGGAAGTCTTGTCGCTGCGGCCCCAGCAACGCCACGAAATGGTGGAAGGTGCAGAGGTGATTCCACAGGCACCAGGCGGTGGAAGTGCACTGCGCGGCGACGGCCTGCAGTTCGTGGCCGATGTCGGCCATGCTGGCCTCCAGCCCGCCGATTTCCCGGCTGCCGGACAGGCGCATGATGTCGTTGGCCCGCAGTGCGTTGAGAACCGCTGTATCGACAGAGCGGGAGCGGTCGGCTTCTCCAGCCTGCTCGCCGATGGCGGGCAGCAATTCAAGGACTCTAAGGGCCTGGTTCACGCGGATGCCTCCAACATAGCGGGGATGCCGCCATGGAACCCGTGTTCACCGCAACACTGCAAGAGGGTAACTGCTCCTAATTCGTGACAGTAACCCTATTTTCACAGTTGGCAGCTACAAGGGTAATAGGTGGGTAATTGGTGACAGTAACCCTATTTCCACGGCCGGCAACCAGCCATGGCAGAAACCCGGAGATTCCCCGATGACCCATATTGATTTTTTGTGTGTGGCCAATTCCTCCCGCAGCCAGATGGCGGAGGGGCTGGCAAGAGTACTTTTTTCGGACCGGACCAAGGTGAGCAGTGCCGGGTCGCGCCCGACACAGGTGAACCCGCGAGCCATCGCCGTCATGCGGGAAATCGGCATCGACATCGGCGGCCAGCGCGCCAAGTCTGTGGAGAGCGTGCTCGGGGAAGAGGTGGATCTGGTGATCACCCTCTGCGCGGAAGAAGTCTGCCCGGTACTGCCGGGCACGGTGCGCCGATTGCACTGGCCGATCGCCGATCCGGTCACGGATGACCCGACCCTCAGCGAGGCCGAGCATCTGGCGCGCTTCCGCACCGCTCGAGAGGAAATCCGCGTGCGGCTGGAGGGGCTGGGGGATTTTTGACGAACTATTCGATGTTCTGTATCTGTTCCCGAATCTGTTCAATCAGCACCTTCAATTCCACCGAGGCGCCAGTGGTATCCACATGCGCGGATTTGGACCCCAAGGTATTTGCCTCGCGATTCAGCTCCTGCATCAGAAAATCGAGCCTGCGGCCAATGGGCTCTTGCTGGCCCAGCACGCGGGTGACTTCCGTCAGGTGCGTTTCCAGTCTGTCGAGCTCTTCGGCCACATCGAGTCGCTGAATCAGCAGGGCGCATTCCTGCTCAAGGCGTGCGGGGTCCAGGTTTCCCGCGATCTCCTGAATGCGTTGCATCTGACGCGCGCGTATCGCTTCGATGATCTGCGGCACCCGCGTCCGCGTGGCGCGAGTGATATCGCCAATGGACGCACAGCGCTGGAGCACCAGTTCGCGCAGCCGCTCTCCCTCGCGTGTGCGGGACTCTGTCATTTGTGACAGGGCTTCCTCGAGTGCTGCAAGCGCAGCGGCGGAGAGGACATCGGGATCAAGTTCCCGACTCTCCAGCACACCCGGCCAACGCAGCACTTCCAGCGGATTGAGCGGCGCATGCTCGCCCATCAGGCCGCTCACCACGTTCGCAGCGTCAACCACACGCCGGGCGAGTTCCTCGTTCAAGCGAATCTGCATGTCGACCTGGCCGGAGGTATCGAGGCGCAGGCCGGCATCCACCTTGCCTCGGTTAAGCCGGGCGGCGATGCGGGTCCGGACTTCACCTTCCAGAGACCTGAGTTCTTCCGGCAGGCGCAGGCCTATCTCCACATGCCGGTGATTCACTGATCTGAGCTCCCAGACGAGACGTCCCCATTCTCCAGCGCTCTCGTGTCGGGCAAAGGCGGTCATGCTGCGAGCCATGGGATTCTCCGTTGGGCTTTTGAGGTAGGCCGGCGCATCTTAGCCACTCCCACAGGGGCACGCGACGGCGGGTTCTGCGCTGACAATGAAACGGCGGCAATAACTTGGACCGGGCTTGGCTATAATCGGCGCCCCTCAAGCTGGAAGATGCCCATGACCGTCCGCCCCAGTGGCCGCGCGCCCGATGAATTGCGTGCCGTGCGCTTCACCCGTCACTACACCGTTCATGCCGAAGGTTCGGTGCTCGTCGAATTCGGCAACACCAAGGTGCTGTGTAATGCGACGCTCGAGGACAAACCCCCTGGCTGGCTCAAGGGCACGGGCGAGGGCTGGGTGACTGCAGAGTACGGGATGCTTCCGCGTGCCACCCACACCCGCAATCGGCGCGAAGCAGCACAAGGCAAGCAGGGCGGCCGCACCTTGGAAATCCAGCGACTCATCGGGCGCAGCTTGCGTGCGGTGGTCGATCGCCGAGCGCTGGGCGAGCGTTCCATCATGATCGACTGTGATGTGATTCAGGCCGACGGTGGCACGCGCACCGCGGCCATCACGGGAGGCTATGTGGCGCTGGCGGATGCCGTGAACTCACTCCTGCGCAACAAGACCATCGCACGCAATCCCATCCACGGCCATGTAGCCTCCGTCTCCGTTGGCATCTACAAGGGCGTGCCGGTGCTCGACCTCGACTATGCCGAAGATTCCGCGGCGGAAACCGACATGAACATCATCATGAACAATGCCGGACACTTCGTTGAGGTGCAGGGCACGGCAGAGGGTCACGCCTTCCGGCGGGATGAATTCAATTCGCTGCTGGACCTCGCCGAGAGCGGCATCCAGCGCCTCATTGCGGCCCAGGAAGCCGCGCTCGCCGAATCCCCCTGATCCTGTGTGACCGTGGAAATCGTGCTTGCCACCGGTAATGCCGGCAAGGTGCGTGAGCTGCAGGCCTTGCTAGCCCCTCGCCACTGGCAAGTGCGTGCCCAGTCGGACTTCGCATGTCCGGAGGCCGAGGAAACCGGCCTCACCTTTGTGGAGAATGCACTCATCAAGGCCCGCAATGCCGCGCGGCATACCGGCCTGCCCGCACTGGCAGATGATTCCGGCCTCGCCTGCATGGCGCTGCAGGGTGCGCCCGGCATCTACTCCGCGCGCTACGCGGGACCGGGCGCCAGTGATGCGGCGAATGTCGAGAAGCTCTTGGCGGCCCTGTCTGGCGTTCCGGAAGACGCGCGGCTTGCGCGTTTCATCTGCGTCATCGCCTTTCTCCGCCATGCGGAAGATCCCTGTCCCATCATCGCCGAAGGGAGCTGGCTGGGACGTATAACGCATACGCCCCGCGGCGATGCAGGCTTCGGCTATGACCCGGTCTTCGAGGTGCCGGGTACCGGCTTGACCGCAGCTGAACTCGCGCCCGCACAGAAACAGGCCTTGAGTCATCGCGGCCAGGCCCTGCGCGACTTCATGCAGAGGCTGGAGGCACGACAGTCCCACACGGACTGACGCTCAAATGCTGAAGCCCCAGGCAAGCACGCAAGCAGCGACCGAGTCTCCAACCAGGCTGGATCCGTCACAGATTCCGCTTGCGCTCTACATCCACTTGCCGTGGTGCGTGCGCAAATGCCCCTACTGCGATTTCAATTCCCATGCTGCGGAGAATGTGCCCGAGGCGCAGTATGTGGCGGCCTTGCTGGCTGATCTGGAACATGATCTCCCGCTCACATTCGAGCGGCCCTTGGTCTCCATTTTTCTGGGGGGTGGCACGCCCAGCCTGTTCTCGGGTGCGGCCATCAATGCACTCCTGCGTGGGGTCGCGCGGCGCGTACCTTTCGCGGCAGACATCGAGATTACTCTGGAGGCCAATCCGGGGGCGGTGGATGAGGCGCATTTCGCGGGCTATCGCGAAGCGGGCGTCAATCGGCTCTCCATCGGCGTGCAGAGCATGCGCCAGGCACAGCTCACCAGGCTGGGGCGTGTCCATGGCACGGAGGATGCCGCGCGTGCCGTGGCGGTGGCGCAGGCGGCGGGTTTCGAAAATCTCAATCTGGATTTGATTTACGGCCTGCCCGGGGATCGCAAGGGCGATTCCCTGCGTGACCTGGAAGCCTTGCTCGCGTTTGCGCCCCAGCATGTGTCCTGGTACCAGCTCACCCTCGAGCCCGGCACCGCATTTGCGCATCGACCGCCGCGTCTGCCGCCCGAGGGGCGCATCGCGGAGGAATCGGAGCAGGGCGTGGCCTTGCTCGCCACCGCCGGCTTTCACCGCTACGAAGTCTCGGCGTATGCCCGTGCGGGACATGAGGCACGGCACAACCTCAACTACTGGCAGTTCGGCGATTATCTGGGGCTCGGTGCCGGTGCACATGGCAAGCTGAGCACGGCCGAGGGCGTGCTGCGCACCACCCGCCGCCGTCATCCGCAGGCCTACATGAAGGAATCGGGCAACGAGTCCGTGCGCACCTTGGAGCCGGTCCCCACTGAGCGCCTGCCCATTGAATTCATGCTGAATGCACTGCGGCTTGCCGAGGGATTTCCTGAAGCGCTTTTCGCCGCGCGCACGGGCTTGCCTCTTTCCGATCTTCTCCCGGCCGTGATGCGCGCGATGGATCGCGGCTGGATGTCACGGCACGAGGGAGAGCTCGCAGCCACGCCACTCGGCTACCGCTTTCTGGACGATCTGCAGCTGCTTTTCCTGCCCTGACCCGGGTCGACCGCGCTCTTCACACGAAGATCTCCCTACAGCGCCCACCCGAGTTCGAGGCTCGCGCCCACGCTGGCCACCAGGGTCGAGAGGACGATCACCTTGGAGGCCACCTCCTCGCGCAGTCGATAGCGTTTGGCTAACACATAGCCGTTGATGCCGGCCGGCATCGCTGCCAGCAGTACGGCAACTCTCGTCCAATCGTGGCGCACCGACAGCAGACTGCAGCACAGCCACACCAGCAGGGGGTGCAGTGCGTTCTTCAGCACCACCAGGGACAGGGCTTCACCCAGCGCACCACGGATACGATATTGGGCGAGCGACACACCTGGCGACACCAGAGCACAGCCCTGGGCTGCGGCCGCGAGTTTCTCCAGCCAGGAATCCAGCGCCCCGGTAGAGGCAAGCCCGGTCACGTTGGCGAGCACGCCAAGCGCAAGGCTTGGAATCACGGGATTCAAGAAAAGCCGCGCCACCGCGCGATACCACGGCAGGTGTACGCCAGTGCCACGCGCGCCATAGACCTCGATGGTCCAGGTGGCCAGTGTGAAGAGCACTGTGCTCTGCAACGCGAGCAGGGTATAGAGCGGCACCGCCGCCGAGGCGCCAAAAGCCGCATGGGTAAGCGGGATGCCGAGCATCACCATGTTGGAATAACAGGCGCCCATGCCAGCCACACCCTGGCTCGCCCTGTCCCACGCAAAACCGAGGCGCGTAATCCACACCCCACTGCCAAACATGAGCACGGAGGGCAGGTAGAACGCGAGAATTAGATTCCATGGCAACACCTCCGGCAGATCCGCATTGGCAAGACTGCGAAAGAGCAGGGCGGGAATGGCAACGTGATAGACGAAACGCGCGAGGCCATCTTCGGTCGCTTCATCGAAGAGGCCTGAGCGGAAGAGCAGAAAACCGAGCGCCACGGCACCGAAGACCGGGGCGATGATCGGCAGCACGATATCCAAGGCGGTAATTGCTCCGGGTCCGCGAACCGCCCGAGGGCGCGGGCAGGTTATTTCAGGACGGGGTGATACTCGCGCAGATGGGCCGGCTGTTTGCGCCAGGCCCGGCCGGCCATCAGTCCACCGTCCACCACCAGCGCGTGACCCACGACATAGGCGGACTGCTCGCTCGCCAGCCAGAACGCGGCGTCCGCAATCTCCTCGGGCTGGCCGAAGCGGGCCAGCGGCTGGTCGTCTTTCTGCAGTTCGCTGATGCGGGCCATGCGACCGTGCCAACGGTCATCGGTGACGCCGGTGTGGATGGGGGTCGCGATATTCCCGGGACAGATGCAGTTCACGCGGATGCCGTGCTCGATGAGCTCCAGCGCGGAGGACCGCGTGAAATGTTCCACGCCCGCCTTGGCGGTGGCATAGGCATGCGGACTGAAGCCGCCGGTGAGCGCAGCCACGCTCGCGATATTGACGATGCTGCCCTGTTGGCGCGTCTGCATGGCACGCGCCGCGTGTTTGGTGCCGAGAAACACGCTGCGCTGAATGACGGCACAGGCGTGGTCCCACTCGGCAACGGAAGTCTCCGTCAGGGGACCGATCACGCCCACGATGGCGGCGTTGTTGATGAGGCAGTCCAGCCTGCCGAAGCGTTGCATCACGGCCGTGACGGCAGCCTCGAAGTCGCGTTCTTCTCGAACATCGAGACGCACGTACGCGGTCTCGCCGCCCAGTTCCGTGGCCAGTGCCAATCCTTTGTCATCCTGGATGTCCGCCACCATCACGCGATGGCCGGCGGCGTGAAAGCGACGGGCGCAGGCGGCGCCAATGCCGCTGGCACCACCGGTCACCAGCAGCGCGGGTGACTCACCAGGCATTCGGATTGACCAGCGGCCCGGGGCGCGCGGGCGCGTCTTCGATCGGCGGACGTGCATCACAACCGAGGTGACCGCTGCGGGCCAGGATGGTGAGGCCGATTTTCTTCGCCACCGGCGCCTCGGCTGGCGTGTCCTCGGGCGCGATGCCGGCGCGGGAGCACAGCTCACCCCAGGTATGAATCTCTTCCATCATGCGATGCACGACCGTGACGATACGGTCATTGTGCGGGCAGTGATATTCGTAGGTCGGCATGGGGACCTCAGTCGAAATTCTTGGTGGTGTGGTAGTGCTTGGTGGTGGTCATGGCGCCATAGGCCGAGCCGCCTGCGCTGTCACTGCCCATGGCCTTGCGGCGAATGAGATTGGCCGCCAGGTGGACCTTTTCCACCGGACTGTCGCCTGGCGTGTCACCGAGCGGCTGGCCCGAAAGGGCGCAGACATCACCCCACGTGTTCACATCCTGGGACATCTTGTGCGTGACCTGCACGGTCTGGTCGTTGGCAGGGCAGTAGTAGTCATACAACGGCATCTCGGGCCTCCTTTCGTGGTCCAGGGCGGGGGCGAAGCGTAGCAAATTGCGCGGGCTGCCGGGCAAGCCGCGCAGGCCCTCCCGGGAAATCTTCCGCGAACGGCGGCACGCCCCTCCCGGCCGGGCTTTGCCGTCTACAGCCGGGGCGCGAGTCCGGGCACCTTCGGCCCCAGCCACCCGGGAGGACGCCATGCACCAGCCAGAGCCAGGAAGTGACCTTGAGGCCCGACCGCTCGTGCGCAGCCGACCCGCGCCCCCTGGACCCGCCGGGAATCGGGTCCTGCATGCGGAATTCCGCACGCGTGCGCCGCTGCGCCTGTTTCTCGATGAACTGGACTATGCGCGCGCGCAGGCGGCGACCCTGGAGGTGTTGGGTGAAGCCGGTGCGGTCCTCCTCAGTTATTGCCTGCTGCCGGATCGTGTGGTGCT
This sequence comes from Gammaproteobacteria bacterium, assembly GCA_016874535.1. GTDB lineage: Bacteria > Pseudomonadota > Gammaproteobacteria > CAIKBL01. The sequence goes on along the minus strand of VGUA01000035.1, from coordinate 6,005 downwards.
GGTGATGACCGGGCACTCAACGCTTGCGAGTGCCCGCGTGGCCCAGCTGCTGGCGCGCCTCGAAGTTCTGTTTCGGCTGCGTCACGGTCGGATGCCGCCACCGTGCAAAATCAGCTTGCGCACGCTCGAGAGTGCGCGGGAGCTGGCGCGGATCTGCGCGCGCATCCAACAACTGCCGGTAGTCCTGGGACTTGCCGACAGCCCTCGCGCCTGGGGTTGGGTCGGACCCGAGCCGTCTGCTCGCTCGTGAGCACAGAGACTGCAGCTGCCGGCAGCTCAACCGTGCCTCCAAGGCACGGAATGCCACTGGCACAACGGGTGCTGCTGGCGACCACTTGGTCCTTGGTCTGGTGCCTGGCTTATCTGCAGGTCGGGCCGCCCGTGAAAGCCTTCGCCCTGCAACACCTTGGTGACGCGCAAGCCTACTTCTACAGCCACTATGGTCCCGAGATGCTGCTCTTCCTGTGGGGCTGGTGGGGAATTCCTCTCCTGCAGGTGATCTTGCTGGGGCGGCTTCACCCCGCGCTGCATGTGCTGCTGGTCGTGTTGTCTGTGGCCGGATTTGCATTTGCGGTGTACCGCGCGCCCTGGCAGACCGCGCTGGACGCGGCACGACTTTGCCCCACGGAGAGCGGCCTGCGCATTCATCGCCGCGTGGCTGCAGCGAGCCTGTACGGAGTGCGTGAGATCCGTGATTGGCACGGGATGGGCTTTGAGTTCGTCGAATACACCGACGGCCTGGGCCAGCATTTTCGTCTCGGTCTCGAACAGGGAAACGTCGTCCGTGAGGCGATTCCGGTTCCCGAGAGCACGTATGAGCTCGTGGCCCTGCCCTTGGAGACACCGGCGCGCCGACTCAGCTTGCGGCGGCTGGTGGTTCGCGATCGCCTCACTGGTGAAGTGCTCGGCGAGAGTCGATTGATCCTGATCCATCGCGGTTGGGCCGACCGCGTGCTGGCCAACGGTTTCCATTTCGCGCCTCCGGCGTGTTTCGGCGGTGTCCCCGTCAATCGGGGCGGACCCAAGCCGATTGGGGCGACCGGTCTGGTGAAGGCAGTGATCACGCCTCGCGCGGCCAGGCCCATGCCCTGATTCAACCCCCATCGTGCCAAGGAGTGGCCCATGGAATTCCGCACCCTCAATCTGCGAGCGCTGATTGCGAACCTCGCCTATGTGCGATGGCAGAATCTGCCTGCAGCTTCAGCACAGGAAATCGCGCGGGCGGCAGCCGACGCCCTCATCGCACCCGCAGGCTATTGCGAGCAAGTCCTCGGGTCCTCGCACTGGTCGTTGGCGAGTTGCCATGAAGATGTGGGCTCCGGCTTTGCTGCCAGCGTGTTTGCAAGTGACGACGGCAAGGTGCTGGCCATCCGCGGGACCCAGGATACGCTCACCCTGGTATCCACGCCGGACGGGCAGATTCCGGTGGAGGGATTGCGGCTGGGTGACGGGACGCGCCTGTTGCTCGATGAGGCCCAGCGGATCGCACAGGAGATGGCGGCTTACGCCGGGGCCGCTGTAGGACTGGGCGCGGGTCATCCCTTCATGGACATGCACACCGTGTTTGCGCTGACGGCCCCAATCGCCATCCCTACAGAGTCGCGCTTGATGCCGGTGTGAGATCAGGAGCGCGCCGTCTGGCTCATTTCCTCAAGTTCCATCCAGCGCTCCATGCGTGCATCCAGCGTTTTCTGGACCTCGCTGATCTTGTCGAGCCGTGCCTGCACGGCGGCGAAGGGCTGGTCGTAGAAACTGGGCGCCTGGGCTTCCCCACTGAGCTCTGCCAGTTCGCGTTCCAGTTTTTCGATTTCCCCCGGCAGGCGCTCGAGTTCCAGCTTGAACTTGTAGCTCAGCTTGCCGCCGGACTCGGCGCGTGTCAGCGAAGGGGATGTGGAGGGAGTCTGCGCTCCAGGCGACACCGCGGGCTTTGATGCACCTTTCTCACGCCCCGGCGCGTCCCGTGTGGCGAGCTTGCGCCCCCGCACCAGCCAGTCGCTGTAGCCACCCACATAACGCTCGATACGGCCCTCCTCCTCGAAGACCAGAATGCTCGTCACCACGTGATCGAGGAACTCCCGATCATGGCTGACGAGAATCAGGCTGCCCGAGTAGGTGACGAGTTGTTCCTCCAGCACGTCGAGTGTCTCGACATCGAGATCGTTGGTCGGCTCATCCAGGATGAGCAGATTGGTGGGGCGGGTAAAGAGCTGCGCAAGAATCACCCGGTTGCACTCTCCGCCTGACAGCGCCTTGATGGGTGTCAATGCCCGCTCGGCGCTGAACAGGAAACCCTGCAGATAGCCGATGATGTGGCGGTCCTTGCCATCGATGGTCACATAATCGCGTCCATCGCCGACCGTCTCCGCGATGGTCTTCTCGGGATTGAGCGCGCGCCGCAACTGGTCGAAGTACCCGACTTCCAGATTGGTGCCTGTCTTCAGCGAGCCGCTCTGGGGTTCCAGCTCTCCGAGCAGCAGCTTGAGCAAGGTGCTCTTGCCCACCCCATTGTTGCCGATAAGACCGATGCGCTCTCCGCGCATCATCTTGAGCGAGAAATTCTCGATGAGCCGGGTATCGCCATAGCCGTAACAGAGACTGCGCGCTTCCAGCACCTTGCGCCCGGATTCCTCGGCCTCGGACAGCACGATTTTTGGTTTGGCGAGCGGCTTCACCCGCGCCGCAGCCTCCTCGCGCAGGGCTTCCAGCGCCCGTACCCGGCCTTCATTGCGCGTGCGACGCGCCTTGATGCCCTGGCGGATCCACTCTTCTTCCTGACCCAGCTTCTTCTCGAACAGGGCCTGGTGACGTGCCTCCTCCTCCAGGGCTTTCGCCTTGTTCTCGATATAGGTGTCGTAATCACCCGGCCAATCGGTGAGACGGCCGCGATCGATTTCGATGATGCGGGTGGCGAGACTGCGCAGGAACGCCCGATCGTGGGTGATGAAGAGCACGCCGCCGCGGAAATTGCGCACCCGCTGTTCCAGCCATTCGATCGTGCTCAGATCCAGATGGTTGGTGGGTTCGTCGAGCAGCAGCAGATCGGGGCTCCCGACCAGGGCTTGCGCCAGCGCCACGCGTCGCCGCCAGCCCCCGGAGAGTTCGCCGAGGGTGCGTTCCGCGGGCAGTTCGAGCTCCGAGAGCACGGTCGCCACGCGCTGCTCCACGCCCCAGCCGCCGTGGGCTTCGATACGCTGCTGGAGCGTCTCGAGTTCGCCAAGGCTGACGGCACCCTCGGGGGCTTCGGAGAGCTCGCGGAAGCGTTCGATGAGCGCGGACTGCCCGGCGAGACCGCGAGCCACATAGTCCTTTACCGACAATTCGAGATCGGTTGGCAAGGATTGCGGCAGCTCACTGACCAGCAGGCCGCCCTTGCGCACGATGTCACCGCTGTCCGGTAGCAGACTGCCCTGGCACATCCTGAGCAGGGTGGATTTGCCGGCGCCGTTACGCCCGATCAGGCAGATCCGTTCGCCCTCCAGCAGCGAGAAACTGACCCGATCCAGCAGTTTGCGGGGGCCGTATTCCAGGGTGACTTCGTTGAAGTTGAGAAGAGTCATGCGCGGGTCGTCGGAGGGAGGCGCCCATTCTCGCAAAAAAGCGGTCACTCCGGGCCGGGTTTCCGTTACCCTCGCGGCTCCACGTCGAGGAGAGCAAGCATGGCCACCACTCCGCTCATCGAATACGAAGACGCAAGCCCGGAAGTCCGCGCGGTTTACGACGACATCCGTGCCACCCGCAAGACGGATTTCATCAACAATTTCTGGAAGGCGCTGGCCGCCAATCCTGCGCAACTCGAGCGCACCTGGCAGGGTGCCAAGGCGGTGATGGCCCCCGGTGCCATCGACGCCCTCACCAAGGAATTCATCTACATCGCGGTGTCGGTCGCCAACAAGTGCGAATACTGCATCCATTCGCATACTGCGGCGGCGCGCGCCAAGGGCATGAGCGAAGATCAATTTGCCGAGCTTCTTGCGGTGATCGGGATGGCCCATTCCACCAATGGCCTGGTGACGGCCATGCAGGTGCCGGTGGACGAGGTTTTCAAGGTCTGATGCACTCCGGATCCGCCTGGCTGTCCGGCTTCTGGGGCAAGCTTGCGGTTTCGCTGCTCGCCATCGTGACGGGCGTGGTGCTCTTCACTTTCTCATTGGTGGTGCTTGCCGTGTTCCTGGCTTTTGGACTGATTGTCTGGGCCTGGTTGATGTGGCGCACGCGTGGCATTCGCCGCCAGCTGCGTGAGCAGATGGAGGACGCGCTGCGCAGAAGTGCCGACTCCGCCGATGGCGCCGTCATCGAGGGGGAGTACACCGAAGTTTCGCGGGTGGTGCGTGAAATCGCCCACGAACCCGCTGACAGGGAACGCTGAAGCATGCCGGCGACTCATGTCTGGAGTGTGCTGCCGAGTCTTGCCGCGTGGCGCGCGCAAGGCTTGCGCACGGCGCTGGTCACCCTCATCGGCAGTGATGGTTCCACGCCCCGTCCACCCGGCAGCCAGATGGCCATTGCCGAGAACGGCAAGGCGGTGGGCAACATCACGGGGGGATGTGCTGAAGCGGCCATCATTGCCGAAGCCCAGTCCCGCATGGCACGGCGGGAGAACGGCAGCGTGCGCTATGGCGCCGGCTCGCCCTACATCGACATCCGGCTGCCCTGCGGCTCCGGGATCGATGTGTATTTCGATACCACGTTCCGGGATGAGGATTTGCAAACCCTGCTCGAGGCGCAGCAGGCGCGGAAACCTGCCGCGCTGCTGATCGATCCGGAACGCCATGAGGTCAGCGTGGCGACCGGGATTCCGCCCGCGGATTTCCCGGGCTATGTGCGGGCATACCCTCCTGTGACGCGGCTGGTGCTGGCAGGCAAGGGGCCGATGGTGCCCATTCTGGCCCAGCTCGCCAGCGCGGCGGACTTCGAGGTGATCGCTTTCTCGCCCGAACCGGAAACCCTGGAAGCGGCCACGCCCCACGCGTTCCGCGCCAACTATCTGGCGACACCCGCGTCATTCCGTTTCGAGGCCTTCGACGCGTGGACCGCTTTCGTGTCCCTGTTTCATGAGCACGAATGGGAGCCCCCCATCCTGAGCCAAGCGTTACGGTCCTCGTGTTTCTATGTCGGCGCACTGGGCAGCCAGCGCACCCAGCTCGCCCGCGTAGCGACCTTGCTGGAGCAAGGTCTGCCTGAGGCCCTGATCGCGCGTCTGCACGCACCGGTGGGCCTGCGGCTGGGTGGCAAGAGTCCGCCCGAGATTGCGCTCGCCATCCTCGCCGAGATCGTGCAGGAGAAGCACCGGGAGCCTGAAGCTTGAGTCAGGGAGGCGGGCTTGAACGCTGCGCCGTGTTGTTGCTTGCTGCCGGCCTTTCCCGCCGCTTTGGTGAAGACGACAAACTCCTTGCCTCATGGCGGGGCAAGCCACTCCTGGCGTGGACCTTGGCGCGACTCGCCGAGCTTCCCTGCAATACGAAAGTGGCGGTGGTTGGTCCGGCGGACACGGCGCGGGTCGCGTTGCTCGAGTCGACCGGTTTTCACTGCGTGGTGAATCTCACGCCGGAGGCCGGCATGGGCAGTTCGATTGCCTGCGGGGCGGCGTTTCTGCAGCACACACTCCCGGGAGACACCCCGGGCCTCTTTCTGTGCCTTGCGGACATGCCCCGCGTGTCTCTTGCCCTGTTCGAGCGTCTGCACGCGAGTCTTGCCGGAGATCCACTAACCCGCGTGGTGGTGCCGGTGCATGCGGGACGAAGAGGGCATCCCGTGCTTTTTGCTCACGCGTGTCTGCCCGAACTTGCGCTGCTTGCCGGAGATACAGGGGCCAGATCCGTAGTTCACGCTGCAGGCGAAGGCTTGCGCGAAGTCCCGTGGGAAGATGACAGCGTTCTGCTCGACCTCGATACGCCAGCCGATTTCGCGCGGGCTTCGGAGTTAGCCATTGATGGCAAGCCCTGAGGTCGCGATGAGCCTTGAGCGCAGCGCCTGAAACGGGTGTTCGGGATCGACATCGAGACTTC
>VGUA01000034.1 GCA_016874535.1 Gammaproteobacteria bacterium | reverse complement strand
CACACGGAGTCGTAAACCTCCTTGCCACTGAGCGCGACCGTCGCGGCAGCGGGCGCTGCGGCAGCCTCGGCAGCAGGTTCTGGCGCACCTGCGGCGGCGACCGGAGCGGCTTCGCCCGAGGTGTTGAGTTGGCCGATCGGGGCAATGCGCGTTTCCAGGCCGTCGGAGTAGACACCCTGTTCTTCCGCCGCGTTGTCCTTCACGGCGAGAGCCAGAAAGACGATGGCGATGCCGATGAGGATGATAATCCCTAGCACCATGGCGAAGGTGCGAATGAAGTTGGCATCCTGCTGTGCGTCGTCGTGGTGGTTCGAGCTCATCTCGGTCAGGTTCCTCTGGCTGTCGCGCGTGCCCTGCGTGGACCGGAATTGGCCATGCCTCGCGCGGAATTCTGATGGACCAGGTGCACGAAGGGCGCACCCCTGAAACGCCGGCATTATAGCCAATTTACCCCCCGGGACTAGGCAAGCGCGGCCGGCTCCCGCAGGGATGTCGGGCGCGCGGATTTCCGTCGATAATCGAGGGAAGCCCCCAGTCCGAGCGAGAAGGGATCCCCCTTGAACACCCCGACGAATGCCGCCGACAGGATCATCGACGAAGAGCCCTACTACGAGCCGCACGGCAACGAGGTGGAGATCTTCGCGGCCGCCTATCGCAACCAGTTGCCCATCCTGCTCAAGGGCCCGACCGGCTGCGGCAAGACCCGCTTCATTCATTACATGAGCTGGTATCTAAAACGCCCGCTGGTCACGGTGGCCTGCCACGACGACCTCACGGCGGCGGATCTGGTGGGGCGTTATCTGGTGCGCGGTGGCGAAACAGAATGGCTGGATGGCCCGCTCACCTATGCCGTGCGCCATGGCGCCATCTGTTATCTGGACGAGATCGTGGAAGCCCGCAAGGACACCTCGGTCGTCATTCATCCGCTGTGTGATGACCGCCGTATCCTGCCTGTGGACAAGCTCGGCCAACTCTTGCGGGTACCGCCGGAATTCTCGCTGGTGGTGTCGTTCAACCCGGGCTACCAGAGTGTGCTGAAGGATTTGAAACAGAGCACGCGCCAGCGCTTTGTGGCGCTGGAGTTCGGCTATCTGGAGCCGGCCCTCGAGCAGAAGATTGTGACCACCGAGAGCGGCGTGGATGAGGACACCGCACGGCGCCTCGTGAAGTTTGGCGAGCACACGCGCAATCTCAAGGGCAGCGGCCTTGAAGAAGGTGCCAGCACCCGCTTGCTCGTGAATGCGGGCAAGCTCATCGCCTGTGGCATCGCCCCGGCCATCGCCTGCGATACCGCCGTCGGGCATGCGCTGACCGACGACCCGGAGCTGCTCCACGCCGTGCACGAACTCGCCGCCGCGGTGTTCTGAAACCGGCTACCGCCGGAGTCACCCCATGAGTGATGGCGCGCGCCAGAATCTCTTCAACCTGATTCGCATCCAGAAGGATCTGGAGAAGATTTCCGGTCAGGTGCTGGCGCGCATCCCTCGCGCCAATGAAGTGGTTGCAGAAATCGCGGAGCTGGAGCGCGATGCCCAGGATTTCATCTATCACTGGACGGAAGTCATCGCGCTTTCCAACGACGAGCTAGCCGCGCACTTCGTGGCCAATGCGCCCGCGGCCTTTGCCTGGCTCGACGAGCCAGCGGTGGAGGAATGGATCATCAAGGCCATGGACGCCTTTGATAATCGCGGCCTCGGCTTTGCCGTGGAAGTGTTCGATGAACTGCAGGCCTATGTCGCGCAGCATGGCGATCGCCAATCCGGTTGCCAGTTCGATCAGGTGGCGGGCTTCTTGCGCTACCTGGTGAAGGGGCTCGGCGGACGCCCCCTGCAGGTGGCCAGCGAACCGCATGCGTATACCGATACGGAAAAAATCTTCCTGCCCCAGGCGTTGAGTGTGCTGGAAGGGCAGGCGGCCAATGCCAGTCTCTACAAATGTCTCGCGGCCTTTTTGTGGGCGCAGAACCGCTACGGCACCTGGCGCTATCGCGCGCTGGAAGAAGCCATACGCCAGCTCGATGCGGCCGACACCTGGCCGCTCTATCAGCGCCTGGAGAGCGTGCGCCTCTGCGCCTGCTTGGCCCGCGATCTGCCCGGGTTGTATCGGGAGATGGAGGCGCTCGCTCATGAGAACGAGGCCGAGCGCGCGGCCTGGGAGGCCTTCCGCGCCCTCGTGCCCGGCCTGATCGAGCCCGAAGCAACCGCCCGCACCAGTCTCGCGCTGGTGGCGGGACTGCGTGGCCAGCCGCTGCCGCCGCCGCTGCGCTTTCAGGGTGAGATGTTTCCGGCGCGGGTGCGCGAGGCGCTCTTTCGTCGTATCCCGCGCGAGAAAGAGGCGCTGCAACGGACCTTGGCCGCCATGCAGAACGAGCTCGAGATGCACACGCCGGATGAGGACGACACCTCTCGCGGCCAGCAGGCGCCCAACCGTTTCTCTGTCGCCAAGGGTGAGGATGAACAGGGGCGCAGCGATCTTCACGAGCTCCATTACAACAACGAGCGCGTGCCCATGGGGCCGGAGCTGGAATCGCTGCTCGATTCCATCCTGCAGGATCTGGGTGACATCGAAGACGACTATCTGGATCCCAAGGCCCTGCGGGACGCCTATCCCGCCGATAGGGAATCGAAACAGGGGCCGGGCGAAGATCCGGACGGTCGCGAAGGTGGCTCCAAGGTGGAGCTCTATCCTGAATGGGACTACCAGCGACAGCGCTTTCGCGAGGCGTTCTGCGCGCTCACCGAGCAGGACGTGCCTTTCGGGGATGAAGGTTTTGCCGCCGCCACACGCGAGAAATACCGCGGGCTTTCCAAATCCATCCAGCGTGTGTTTGAAGCCATCCTGAGCGAGGCCCAGCGCCAGAAGAAACAGGCGCATGGGGATGAGCTCGATCTGGATGCACTGATCGAAGCGCATGTCGATCGCCTGCAAGGGCGAGAGATGAGCGATCGCCTGTATACCCACCTGCGCAAATCCGGGCGCAGCGTGGCGGTGATGTTCATGGTGGACATGAGCGGTTCCACCAAGGGCTGGGTCAACGATGCCGAGCGCGAATCCCTCATTTTGCTGTGTGATGCGGTGGCGACACTGGGCGACCAGTACGCCATCTATGGCTTCTCTGGTCGCACCAACAAGCGCTGCGAGATCTACCGCATCAAGACTTTCGATGAGCCCTACAACAACGCCGTGAAGCGGCGCATCGCCGGCATGGCGCCCAAGGCCTATACCCGCATGGGAGTGGCGATACGCCATCTCGGGAAGCTGCTGAACGCCGTGCCCGCCCGCACCAAGCTGCTCATCACGCTTTCAGACGGCAAGCCGGAGGATTACGGCAGCTATCGCGGCCGCTACGGCATCGAGGACACCCGGCACGCCCTGCTGGAAGTGAAGCGCAGTGGCATCCACCCCTTCTGCATCACCATCGACCGCGAGGCCCAGAGCTACCTGCCCCACATGTACGGGCCGTCCAATTTCACGGTGGTGGACGAGGTGCAGAAGCTGCCCTGGAAAGTGGCGGACATCTACCGCCGGCTCACCACCTGAGCCGGCCATAGGCGGACCCGGTGCTTTTGGCTAGAATCCCCACCCACAAGGCGCCCGTAGCTCAGTTGGATAGAGTGCAGGCCTCCGAAGCCTGAGGTCGTGGGTTCGAGTCCCGCCGGGCGCGCCATCTCCCCATTCTCATGCTGAGCACTGGCAGCACGAACCACCCGTACCCAAATTTTCTGAGGCCTCCGGCAAAGAATTGGTGGCCCACCGGCTTGTATGCTTGGCATACTGAAGGCACTCCGCTCGCCCGGCGCGCCTCTGACGGCCTCCATGTTTCAAGTCGACACCTGCCTCAGGCACAAGGCCCGAGCACCCGTTCTGACGCCGCGGCGGTCACGGAGCCAGCGCCGGCGGCCGACCCCCTCAGGAGGTAGCGTCTTGAGGCATGACCGACGTCACGGAGACCGCGGAACTTGGTCAAGCCTCCGCCTGCGTTGCGAAGATGATCAACACGAAGAGGCAAAAAAAGAAAGCAACGATGGCAGTCGCCCTTGGTGCCCCAATCGGACCATGCACAACGGTGAATCCATCGTCTTTGTCCCAGAATGAGACGAGGTCAGTGCCCCCCAGAACCGACGCTCAAGAGTGCTTCCATCCTTGGATGGTCGATCCTGTTTGTGGCCGTGACCGGTCTTGTGCTTGCGACCAGGACAGTCCTCTCGAAGTCGGGGCAAAGGCAGAAAACTTCAGACCTGACGGTAATCAAACCGAGGACCGACAAAACTGAGCAGCCAAAAGTATGGACGTTGCTGGCAGTCAGACCAGATGGCAACAGGCCACTCGGCAAAGTTTCAGAGCGCCTGCATACATCCGTATCACCCCTGCTGGTCGGCCGTGGGAGTCACTGTGATGTGGTGCTGGAGAGCTCCGAGGTCTCCCGCAACCAATTCAAGCTGTTCTTTTCCAACGGCGTCCTCTATTGCGCCGACTTGCAGTCAGCGAATGGAACATTGCTGAACGGAAGAGCGCTGAACACGACACCGTCGAGAATTGACAGCGCCGCCGATATCTCTGCAGGTGATTATCGACTGCTCCTGGTACCCCAGAATCACTCTGTCTAGTTGGCGCGAGGGTTCGCAAGCACCCATGCCAACGATCAGGGCGCAACTTTCATGTTGATGCCGAGGCACCCAGCCAGCCGATGACAAGCAAAGGGGACAGCGCAAATATCCCCAGCGCCAGAATCCCAAACAAGCTACGGCGGTAATCTTTGCTTCTGGACGTACTGGATACGAGGCCATCGGCAAATGACAACAGGCAGACAAGGAAGCTGATGAAAAACATCAGGTCCATGCAGGTCATATAGTGAACACGGGGTAAATCCTGGGCAAACGAGTTCTGCAGAAAGATCAGTGACAAAACTGCAGCGGGGGGCGCTGCGAGCTTGACCTCCCGGTAACGTGCTCCCAGCGGTATAACAGCAATCCCCAGGAAGGAGACAATGGCCAGCGGGGCAATGTACTTGAACAAGGACGTAATCAGGCTCCGCGAAATGAATATGTTGAAAGTTGCTTGGCTTTGCGTAGTGGCGGTACCAGACAGCCACGACACGTCAGAGCCGTCCTGAAAGTTGCTGGTGTAAATCCGAACCTCATCCGCATAGGTGATCCCATCCAGTCTGTAACCGGGGATATTGAAAACCCGCTGGGGCAGCCTGAACTGTAGAATTCTGAATGCCAGTTCACCCGTCTCGTGCACGGGACTGGTAATCATGATGCTGAGTTTCTGGCGATCGAAGGGGAAAGTTCTGAGGTTGATTGAAGGCGCGGCAAGTTTTGCGTCGAAAGAAGTTTCGTTCCAATAGATTGAGGCACCTGCGCCGTTCGAGTCTTTTACGGGCTGTTGCGATGAAAGCTCCTGATTGACGTTGGTTTCATCTTGAAAATTGAAATCAAAACGACCCATTTGCTGCGGATCCACCTTGCCTTCTATCAAAGGTGTTTTTCCCACCTGTACCACAGCCAGCCCCGGGCTTTGAAAGTAAGTTTATTGACCTCAAAGTCATAGACGCTGTCGAGGTATAATCCCAAATCTACGATGGACGCCGATCCCTGATCTTCCGGAAATTCCCTGAAAAAAGTCGCGGCGGGAATCAGCTGCTCGTCCGGATTCGCTATAAAATCTCGGCTTGAATGTCTTGTCAGCCCGATCGAGAGGGCGACGACGATAAAGACTGAAAACAGCAAGCTGGGAATAAGCAACGAAGAAAATGGGCCGGAGGCCAATTCTCGCTGCAGGGTCTTGAAGAATGGAAGTTGCATCAGCTGCCCGCCGTATCCGGTCGAGGGGTATTCCGATCCGGGTGCTGGAAGAGTTCACTTCCAGCGCCTCAAGCATGTCGCTCTGGCGCGCCAACCAGCCGGTGGTGCTCGAGCCCCAGTAAGAAAATTCTCGCCAATCCGCACGAGGAATGCCAGCATCACACCATATCTGGCTCATCTGCGCGGAACATTTGGGGGCCGCACTTGGGATGGGTCATTTTGGGGTTAATAGGCGTTACGGACCTCGAGCGAATTATTTTCGGGTGGTGTGTGATGTTCTTTCGGAGTCAGTCCGGTCCCAATAGCCTACTCTCCCCCCGATAATTCGGCTTGAACGGTGACTCTCCGCCCACCCTGAAGGCCGCGATGGCGGCTTGTCCTTCCGCTGAGGTCATGTAGTCCACAAACCTCTGCGCGGCTTCGGTCTTCACGTGGGGATGCTTTTCCCGGCTCACGAGAATCAGGCTGTACTGATTGAACAGTCTGGGATCTCCTGAGCCCTGCCTGATTTTAATCCCGTCGAGTTCGACGGGATTAAAATCAGAGTCGTTGAGGTGCTCCCAGATACTCGGGAACTTCAGCGTATTACAGTTACGCCGCGAATTGCCGGCGAAGGCTTCGCCGTCATCCTCGCCCGACTCGACGCTGACGTAGCGGCCGGGGGGGGAGGACATGACCTCGTCTGAGGCGCAGGCGAAGCCCAGCCCGGTCGGCTGCGTGAGCAGCGCGGTTTCCAGTCGGGCTTCGGAGAGAAAGGCCATCAGTCAGCCTGCTTTGAATCGGAGCCATCCAGCACCTGCCAATGCCCGCCCTTGTCCGGCCCAATGCGCACGAGTCGGCTGGCTTGCCGCAGCTTGCGGATGGCGCGCTCGATGGCGCTTTCGGATTTGCCCAGGCTTGCGGCCAGTTGCGGAATGGCGAGCCCGGAGGTGCCTCGCAGCAGATCCAGAATGCGTTCTGGCGTTTTCCCCTGCGTTTTCCCCAGCGTTTCTGGGTTTTGCCCGATACGGATAGCCTCGTGCAGGCTCTCCTCGATCGCCGTCAGGATGAACTCAATGAAGCGCGAGCAGTCGGACTGAGCATCAGCGACAGCCAGCTCATCGTAGTAGACCTGCTGCCGGCGTTTGATCACGGTTTCCACCGGCAGGTAGGCCAGCAAGGGCTGCCATCGGCTCAGGATCAGGCTCTGCCACAGCCGCCCCATCCGGCCATTGCCGTCGGATGCAGCCCATACGTCAACACCCTACTCTCCCCCCCGATAATTCGGCTTGAATGGTGACTCCCCACCCACCTTGAACGCCGCGATGGCGGCTTGTCCTTCTCCAGAGGTCATGTAGTCCACAAACCTCCGCGCGGCTTCGGCTTTCACATTGGGATGCTTTTTCCGGCTCACGAGAATCAGGCTGTATTGATTGAACAGTCTGGGATCTCCTTCCACCAACACGCGCAGGCTGCCGCGATTGCCGAAGGTGAGCCACGTGGCGCGATCAGACAGCGTGTAGCCTTCCAGTCCCACTGTGGTGTTGAGCGTCTCGCCCATGCCGGTGCCGAGTTCCTTGTACCAGGTACCGGAGGCGGCGCGTGCATCCACTTCGGCCAGCGCCCACAGGCGCAATTCCGTGCGATGGGTGCCGCTGTCATCGGCGCGGGAGGCGAAGGCTGCCTTGGCCTTTGCGATCGCCTTCAGGGCCTGCACCACATCCTGTTGTCCTTTGATGCCGGCCGGATCTTTCCCTGGGCCAACCACAATGAAGTCGTTGTACATAACCTCGCGCCGGTCTTCTCCGTAACCCGCTTCCACAAACGCGAGTTCACCCGCCTTGTCATGCACCAGCAGGACATCCGCATCACCTTGCTCACCCAGCTTGAGTGCTTGCCCGGAGCCCACCGCAATCACGCGCACTTCCACGCCCGTGGCCTTCTTCACCAGCGGCAGATAGTAATCAAAGAAGCCGGAAGCCTGGGTGGAGGTGGTGGAAGACAAGGTAATGACATTCTCTTCCGCCGTTGCGGCGTGCAGAAACCCGAACAACAGGGCAACGACGATCCACTGACGCAAACGCATGACGGTCTCCTCCAAAAACACGTGCTACCAGTAAAGCTCGCCGCGCAGGAAAGCCGCAGCGGTTTCATTCGGCGGGCATTCAAAAAAGCCGCGCACCGATCCCTGGCCCAGCACACGCCCACGATGCAGGAAGAGCACATCCTGTGCGATGCGTCTGACCTGGGCCAGATCATGGGTGGCGATCACAACCTTGCTGCCGCTCGCGGCGATGGTGGTGATGAGCTCCTCCACCGTGCGCGCCGCGGCTGGATCTAGGTTCGCCGCTGGTTCATCGAGGAACAGGATTTCCGGATTGCCTGCCCAGGCGCGGGCAAGCGCCAAGCGCTGCTGCTCACCGCCGGACAGCACCCGAGCCGGGCGCTCAGCAAGCGCCGCGAGGCCTGTGCGCGCCAGCATGTCCCGCGTGCGCCGCGAGCGCTCGTCACTCGCGAGCCCGCGCACCTTCAGCGCAAACTCGATGTTCGCGGCCACACTCCGCCGAAGCAGTACCGGCTTCTGGAACACCATGGCCTGACGCGCGCGCAGATCAGTCGGCGTGTGCTGCCATTGCAGGCGGCCTGTAGTGGGTAGCAGCAGGCCGTGGCACAGCTTCAGCAACAAGGTCTTGCCGGCACCATTCGGCCCGAGCACCGCTGTGATGCCGCCTGCCTCCAGGGTGAAGTTCACATCGTTCAGCAGGGTGAGATCCCCGGCACGGAAACACAGACCCTCGCAGCGCAAGGGCAGTAGCGGCGTGGTGTTCACTTCATGCCCCCTGCCGCGCCGCCAGTTCACGGGTGAAGAACACACCCGCATTCACCAAGAGTGCGATGAAGATGAGGATGAGCCCCAGTGCGAGGGCGAGTGCGAGATTGCCGCGCGAAGTTTCCATGGCAATCGTTGTGGTCATCACGCGGGTTACATGCGCGATGTTGCCGCCCACGATGAGCACCGCCCCCACCTCCGAGATCGCCCGGCCAAAACCTGCCAGCAGGGTGGTGAGCAGGCTGTGGCGCGTTTCCACCAGCAGCGTGGACAATGCGCGCAAAGTCCCGAGATCCAGCGAGGCAAAGAGCTCGGCATATTCCCGCCAGGCGTCCTCCAGGGTCTGGCGCGCGAGCCCGCAGATGAGCGGCGTCACCAGCACCACCTGGGCAATCACCATGGCCGTTGGTGAAAAGAGCAGGCCCCAACCCCCGAGCGGCCCGGCGCGCGAGAGCAGCAGGTACACCGCGAGCCCCACCACCACCGGCGGCAGGGCCATGGCGGCATTGATGCCGATGATGAGTGCCGTGCGGCCGGGGAAACGCGTGACGGTGATGAGGGCGGCGAGCGCGAATCCCAACACACCCGCCATGGCGAGTGCGAGGAGGCTCACGCGCAGCGAGCGCAGGACGATGTCTACCAGTACCGGATCGGCGTGACGGAGGAGGTCGAAAGCGAGGGAGAGTGCCGTGCTGAATTCAGACATGTCGGGCCACCGGGACCCTCAGCAGGCAGGGGGTGAGGCCGGGGCGTGGCGGGCACGCCCCCGGGCCATCAGCCCTTGTGTTCCTTGGCGGCCAGGAAATTGATGACTTCGATGAGTTCCTTCTCACCGCCGGCGCTTTGCACGCTCACGCGATATTTGCCGTTCACGATGATGGCCGGCACACCGGTGATGCCGGCGCTGCGGGTGTACTGCATGGCCTGCTTGACCTTGCCGTCGATCGCGAAGCCCGTGTAGGCGGCAGTGAAATCCTCTTCATCCAGCCCCTGTTCGGCAGCAAAGCGCAGCAGGGCTTCCTCGTTGAAGATCTTGCGGTTCTCCACATGCAGCGCCTTGAAAAGCGGGGCGTGCATCTTGTCCATGCCACCCAGCGCCTCGGCCGCATAGAACGCGCGGGCATGCGGCGTCCAGTCCTGGGAGAACACGGCCGGCATGCGGCGGAAGTTGATGTAATCGGCCTTGGTCTTTTCCCACTCGGCCATGGTCGGTTCGAGATGGAAACAATGCGGGCAGCCGTACCAGAAGAGCTCCACCACCTCCACCTTGGAGGCGTCCTGCGTGGGCAGGGGTGTGGCGACCTGAAAGTAATGCTTGCCCTCTTCAAAGGAGTCAGCGGCCGTCACTCCAAGAGTGCAGAGCGCGAGCAGCGCGGCGAGCATGAAACGCATCATGGGGACGATTCCCTTCGCTGGCAGGATCAGTGCAGGCCCTGCATGAATTTGGAGACGCTCTGGATTTCTTCCGCCGACAGGCGCGCGGCGATGGTGCGCATGATGGCGCCGGCGTCGGTGGCGCGCTCACCGCTCTTGTAAGCGTTCAGCTGCAGCGCCGTGTAGGTGGCCTGCTGGCCGCGCAGGGCGGGATAGACGGAGCCGGGATTGCCAGCACCATTCGGGCCGTGGCAGGCCATGCAGGCGGGCACGCCGGTGGCGGCATTGCCGCCGCGATAGAGCTTGGCGCCCAGTTCGGTGCCGGCGGCGTCCACGGAGGAAACCTTGATCGTCTGGCTCGCGTAGTAATCCGCAATGTCCTGCATGTCTTCTTCGCTGAGCGGCGCGGCCATCGCGTTCATGTTCACGTTCTTGCGCTCGCCCGCCTTGAAGGCCTTGAGCTGGGCGACGACGTAGGAGGCATGCTGGCCAGCGAGACTGGGCCACTCCGGATTGACCATGCTGTTGCCGTCCATGCCGTGGCAGGCGCTGCAGGTCATGGCCTTGGTCTTGCCGTCGCCCGCGAAACACGCGGCGCTCAGCACGGACAGCCCCAGGAACAGAATCTTGATGGAAGTCTTCATCGCCTGCTCAACTTTGAAAAAAAAATGCGGCCGGATTATAAACATGCCCGCCGGCGAATTCCCCCTGCGGGACGCGCTACTATACCCCGAAGTCGCGAGCATTGACCCACATCGGGCCCTGTTCCCGATGTCTGCTGACCACCCTGGATGAATCTCCATGCAGCCCATCGACAAGGCCCACGCCTACTTCCGCCGTGCCCGTTTCCTGTTGAGCGCCCCTCAGCGCCGGGACCTGCCCCCGGATACGGGGGTGGAAGTGGCCGTGGTCGGGCGTTCCAACGTGGGCAAGTCCAGTGTGCTGAATGCGTTGTGCGACCAGCATGGGCTGGCGCGGACCAGCCGAACCCCCGGGCGCACCCAGCAGATCGTGGTCTTTGACCTCGAGAACGGGCGGCGGCTGCTCGACCTGCCGGGCTTCGGCTACGCTGCGGTCCAGCGCGAGCTGCGCGCCCACTGGGATCAGATGATTCCCGAGGTGCTGGAGGCGCGCCGCAGCCTTGCCGGCCTGCTGTTGCTGGCAGACGCGCGGCGCCCCATCAAGCCTGAAGAGCTCGGTCTGCTGCGGTGGTGCGCCCAGGCGGGCCTGCCGGTGCTCCTGGTGCTCAACAAGGCCGACAAGCTCAACCGGGAGGCGGCCCAGAAATCCCTGCGCGCAGCCCGCGCCACACTCAAGCAATTGGGTCTCCAGATCTCGCTGCTGCTGGTGTCCGCCACCTCCCGCGACGGCATTGCCGAAATCAGGGCCGGCCTGCACGCCTGGTACGAGGCGGGGCTGGCCGCCACAGAGGGAAAGTGAGGACGCCATGGCATCGACACGCGAAATGTTCAGGGAAGACGCCTACCTCAGGGAGTGCGCGGCCAAAGTGCTCGCGGCCGGCGAGGAGGGCGTAGAGCTCGATCAGACCGTGTTCTATGCCGAGGGCGGCGGCCAGCCTGGGGATAGCGGACATCTCACCCTGCCGGATGGCAGCACGCTCACTATCGTGTCCACCGTGCGCACGCCGGACGGGCGCCTGCTGCACCTGCCGGAGACGCCCCTGACTGGTCTGAGCGGCCTGGCCCCGGGCACTGAGCTCAAGCTCACGCTCGATTGGGAGCGTCGCCATCGCCACATGCGCATGCATACCTGCCTGCATCTGCTCTGCTCCCTCATCCCCGCGCCGGTCACCGGCGGCGCCTTGTCACGCGACAAGGGGCGTCTGGATTTCGATCTGGATCAGGGACTGGACAAGGAGGCCATAGAAGCCGCCCTGCAGCGACTGATCGCCGAGGATCATCCGGTGGGTGAGCAGTGGATCACGGATGAGGAGATGCGGGAGCGCCTGGATCTCGTGCGCACGATGGCGGTCGCGCCCCCGCTGGGTGCCGGGCGGGTGCGACTGGTGGAGATCGATGCCGTCGATCTGCAGCCTTGTGGCGGAACCCACGTGGCCCGCACCGGAGAGATTGGCGGAGTTCATCTCGGCAAGATCGAGAACAAGGGCAAGCACAATCGCCGCGTGAACGTACTGTTCACAGAGACCTGAGACCGCGGAGTAATCAGGAAAAAAAGAGGGCCCCGGCTTTCGAATATGGGGGGAGAGCCGGGGCCCCTATCGCGACGGCGCTGGGGGAGCGCCATCAACCCTGCCTGGGAGGGGGGATGGCAGGGACGTTCAGGGAACGTGAGCTCATAGACCGGGGCTTCGCGGGATTGGTTCCCGCGAAGTTCGCGCAGTGCAGTAAAAAAAGTGTGTCGGGGGGGATTCCCCCGGCGAGGCTCAGACGCCGTACTTGCGGCGGAACTTGTCCACGCGACCGGCGGTGTCGACGATCTTCTGCTGGCCGGTGTAGAAAGGATGGCAGGCGGAGCACACGTCCACACTCAGCGACTCACTGTTGAGAGTCGAGCGGGTGGTGAAAGTGTTGCCGCAGCTACAGACCACGTTGATATCGTGATAGCCGGGATGGATGTCTGCTTTCATGGGCGCTGCCTGCGGGCTGATTGGAATTCCAAGGGGCCGGAATGCTAGCGGCTGACCCCTGCAAATTCAAGCTGGCCGACCGGTACCGGGCGGCGACCGCCTATGCGCACCGGGTTGGGGTCGGGTTTACTGTGGGGGCTGTCCCGACTTCGATGCGACGCGGACTCGCGGGAATGGCAACACGGATGCGCTGATGCCCGGTTGGTTGGCATCGACCAGACCTGTCAGCCGTGCCATCAAACCGTCTTGACCGAGTGCGCGCTCCCAGAGGTGAGCGGCCAGCGCATCGCAGGCCCGGCGCGGGTCTGCCGCGCGCAGTCGCCGCTGATCGAGCCGCCATTGCAGTGACTTGAGCCGCCTCTGGTGCTCCGGGGCTGCGCTCGCTACCAGGCCTTCGATCATGGTCAGGCGTGCACTTTCAAAGCCCTCCGGATCCCGGTGGGCGAGTTCGGACCACAAGGCGAAGGGAAACGGGCGGATCTGAGCGTGCATGGGTGTGCCTCTGGGTGAGGCCTGATTCTGGCGCCCGCCCGTTGCGCGCAACAGCGCACGCCTGCAATCAAATGTGAATTTGGCGCGCCGCCGCCAGCGCGGAGTCCCGCGCAGGTTTCAGCTGAAGTGCGCCAACACAGGCGCATGGTCCGAAGGTTTTTCCCAGGTGCGTGGTTCGCGCTGGATGCTGCTCGATTGGCAGCGTTCGGCGAGTGGAGCAGAGGCCAGGATGAGATCGATACGCAGGCCTTGGTTGCGTCGGAAGCCGCCCGCCCGATAGTCCCACCACGAAAAATGTCCGGCGGCCGGTTCATGCTGCCGGAAGGTATCGTTCAAACCGAGATCGAGAAACTTCTGGAAGGCCGCCCGTTCCGGTGTGCTGCACAGGATTTTCTCGTGCCACGCAGCGGGGTCGTGCACGTCCCGATCGTCCGGCGCGATATTGAAATCTCCCACCAGCAGCAGGCGCGGATGGGCTTGCAGCAGCTCCGCCAGCCAGACCCTCATGGCCTCCAGCCAGGCAAGCTTGTACTGGTACTTCTCCGAGCCGACTTCCGAGCCATTCGGCACGTACACATCAAGCAGGAAGAAATCGGCAAATTCGATGCCGAGGATGCGCCGCTGCGGGTCATCAAAATGCGGGTTGTCGGTGAGCACCTGCCGCGGGGCTTCGCGGCTCAGGATGGCGACGCCGTTATAGGTCTTTTGTCCTGCGAGGGTGACGTGGTAACCGAGCGCCTCGAGTTCGGCGCGGGGGAAGAGGGCATCCTCAACCTTGGTTTCCTGGAGCGCGAGAAAGTCGGGCGAGTCCGTGCCTATCCAGCGCGTGACATGTTCCAGCCGTGCGCGCAGCGAATTGACGTTCCAGCTGGCGACGCGCACGCGAGGGTGTCTTTGCTCAGACCCGGAAGCCGCCGTGGCGGCGTCGATTGAGATGGTCCGTCAGGTACACGCCGCCGATGAAGCTTGCGACGAGCAACACCAGGAACACGCCGCCGACGAGGGGGGAAAGCGCGCTCGCAGCGGTTGTGACAGCACCAGCAGACGCGTTGCCGGAGATCTGCTCCTCCAGCGCCTCGATTTTGTCCTCGGCTTCTTCCAGCGACTGTGTGAGTTCCAGGTTTGCCTTGCGCAGCTCCGCGTCCATCGAGCTGTCTCCACCACCCGAAGGGGCGCTCGCGGCCTTGCGCAGGGTGGAGATCTCCGACTCCAGTTCGCTCGTTTTCAGTTTCTGGGCCGAGAGCTGGCTTTTGAGATCCGTGTTCTCGTTGGTGAGCGCATCCACCCGTCCACCATCATCACCGGGCTTGGCCTTGCCGGACTCCAGGGTCTTGAGACGATTGGCAAGTGCTTCCTTGTCGCGCTTGAGCTGTTCGAGCTGGGCGGCGGCAGGCGGCTCCGGCATGAGGTAGGCGGCGTCCACCCAGCCCACGATGCCGTCCGCATCCTTGACCTTGGCCTTCTCCCCTTTGCGCACCATGACGTCGAGTTTGCTGCCGGTGGGCAACACCTTGACGATGGCGCTGGTGAGATCTTCCGACTCATGGATGCCGACCAGCAGCTTGTCGATGACAAAGGCGTTTTCGGCGGCGAGGAGCGGGGCGCAGGCAATGACTGACGACGCGAGGAGCGCAAGCCGCGCGAGAAATCGGGGGGTCTTCATGGCTGCAAGTTGTAATCGGAATCCTGATGGGCGTCCAGTACGGGACAGTCGCAGTCTCAGCGCCCTCCGCAGACCGGGCAGGCCGGGTCGCGCTGGAAGCGCATGGTATGCCACTCCATGTTGAGGGCATCGAGCAGCAGCAATCGTCCCTTGAGTACCGTACCGATGTTCATGAGCACCTTCATGGTCTCGAAGGCCTGCACGCTGCCGACGATACCGAGCAGTGGCGCCACCACGCCGGTCTGGGTGCAGGTTTCATTGGCACCGCCTCCATCATTGTAAAGGCAGCGGTAGCAGGGGCTGTCGCCCTGACCCGGATAGTAGACACTGATCTGGCCCTCGAAGCGGATGGCTGCACCGGACACCAAGGGCTTGGCTGCGCGGTGGCAGGCCTCGTTGAGCGCAAAGCGAATGGCGAAGTTGTCGGTGCAGTCCACCACCACATCCACACCCGCGACGACTTCATCCAGTGCCGCGCCTTCGAGTGCACGCGGAACCGTCTCCACCTTCACGCCGGGATTCAGCCTCAGCACGCTGTCGCGGGCGGAGTCCACTTTGGGTCGGCCAAGGTCGGAAGTCTCGTGGATGATCTGGCGTTGCAGATTGGACAGCTCCACCTCGTCGAAATCGACCAGCACCAGACGGCCCACGCCCGCGGCGGCAAGATACAGCGCCACGGGTGAGCCGAGGCCGCCCAAGCCGAAGATGGCGGCACTGCCGTCCAGCAGTTTCTGTTGACCGTCGATGTCGATCTCCGGCAGCAGAATCTGCCGGCTGTAGCGCAACAAGGTATCGTCATCCATCGAAGGCAGCCTCTTTCTGGCCCAGGGTCACGCGCTCATGGTCCGCCAGGTCGCGCGCGGTGGATATGTGGGTGAAGCCGGCAACGGCCAGCAGGCTGCGCACCGCGGCGCCTTGGCTCGCGCCGTGTTCCAGCAGCAGCCAGCCGCCGGGTAGAAGCCGCTCGCCGGCAGTGGCCGCAATGATACGCAGATCGGCCAGACCATCGGCGCCGGCGGCCAGGGCCATTCTCGGCTCAAAGCGCAGTCCCGGGCCCGCAAGCACGGGATCGCCCTCCTCTATATAGGGCGGATTGCTCACGATGAGGTCAAAGCCGCGCGCGAGACCGCTGCACCAGTCCCCCTCCTGGCAGGTGACATTGGAGAGGCCGAGTCTTCCACGGTTGGCTTCCGCCACGGCGAGTGCCGAGGCAGACCGGTCCACGGCCAGCACCTCTGCCTGCGGCCGCTCGTGGGCAATCGCCAGCGCAATCGCCCCGCTCCCGGTGCCGAGGTCCAGAACCGCACATGGCCGGTCCTCCGGGCAGTGCGCCAAAGCAAGGCTCACCAGCAGTTCGGTGTCTGGACGCGGCACCAGCACGGCCTCGGAGACCGCGAAATCAAGCGACCAGAACTCCTGATGCCCCAACAGATAGGCCAGCGGCTGGCCCTCGGCGCGGGCTGCAAGCTGCGCGCGGTATTGTTGCGCAAGCGCGGTGGTCACGAGGTCGGTGCGGCGGCAGATGAGATCGACACGGCTGCAGCCGAGCGTCGCACCCAGCAGCAGTTCCGCGTCCAGGCGCGCGCTGTCCAGTGCCGCGAGCACCGTCTGGCCCTCGCGCAGCAGCGACTGCACGCTGGCCTCGGCGCACACGGTTTCTTCAGGCATCGGACATCTGGGCCATCAGGTCGGCCTGATGCTCGGCCAGCAGGGGCCCGATGACGGAGTCGAGATCCCCTTCGAGAACCTCCTCCAGCTTGTAGACCGTGAGGTTGATCCGGTGATCGGTCACGCGCCCCTGGGGGAAGTTGTAGGTGCGGATGCGCTCCGAGCGATCGCCGGATCCGACAAGATTGCGCCTGTTCTGTGCCTGCTGGGCCGTCTGTTTGTCGCGCTCGGTCTGCAGCAGGCGCGCCTTGAGCAGGCTCAGCGCACGCGCGCGGTTCTTGTGTTGCGAACGCTCATCCTGGCACTCCACCACCACACCGGTCGGCAGGTGGGTGATGCGGATGGCCGAATCGGTCTTGTTCACGTGCTGACCGCCCGCCCCGGAGGCGCGGAAAGTATCCACTTTCAGATCTGCCGGGTTGATGTAGATGTCGGTGATTTCGTCCGCTTCCGGGAGGATTGCAACCGTGCAGGCGGAGGTGTGGATGCGGCCTTGGGATTCCGTGGCCGGCACACGCTGCACCCGATGGGCACCCGACTCGAACTTGAGCACCGAGTAGGCGCCGTGGCCGATGACCCGCGCGATCACTTCCTTGTAGCCGCCCAGCTCGCTCTGGTTGCTGCTCAGGATTTCCACCTGCCAGCCGCGGCGCTCTGCATATTTGCTGTACATGCGGAACAGATCGCCGGCGAAGAGACCAGCCTCGTCCCCGCCGGTGCCCGCGCGGATTTCCAGGAAGATGTTGGCGTCATCCGCAGGATCGCGCGGAATGAGCAGCTGGTTGATGTCTATCTCCAGCGCCGTGATGCGCGCCCGGCAGGCCGCGATTTCCTCGTCCGCCAGCGTGCGCAGCTCCGCGTCTTCCTCCTGCAACATCGCCTCGGCGGTCGCCAGATCCGCCATGGCCTGACGGTAGCGGGCGTAGTGCTCGACCACGGGCTCGATTTCCGCACGCTCGCGCGAAAATCCCCGGAAGCGCTCCTGACTACCGATGATCTCGGGTGCGGAGAGCAGGGCATCCAGTTCCTCCCGCCGCGCATGCAGCAGGTCGAGTTTCCGGAGCAGAGTTTCTTTCATGAGGTGAACCTGGCGCTCTTCGATGTGTCACTTCCGGTGGCGCAGATGCGCCATCCTTGCGCGGACCGCGAGGAGATGCCTGGGGATGCAGATATTCCTGGGTGACTGTTGCACGCGGTGGGCACGGCGAGCTCCTACCGGCTGCGGTATAGTCTAGCGCAGGACGCGGGAACTGACCCGCAGCAAGCCCGCTCGAGGAACCCTTACCCGACCATGCGTCTGCACAATCTGAGCCCCCGGCAGTTTCTGCTGATGGCCGCCATGACCTCCCTGCTTGGTGCGTGTGCCTCGACGGCGCCCGTGTCCGAGCCCGTGGCTGCGGCGACCACGCCCATCACAGCCCAAGCCCCGAAAGACACCCAAGGCACCGCGCCCGCGGAGGATCTGCTGCAGTACGAACGTGCGCCCATGAGCACCGAAGCGCTGGAAGCCGATCCCGTGTTCAAGATCTTGAGTGCGGAATTCGCGGGCCAGCGTGAGCAGCTGGCCTATGCCGTCACCCAGTATGCGGCGCTGGCCGCCAGCAGCCGTGATCCCGCAGTCGCCGAGCGCGCCACGCGCATCGCACTTTTTGGCGAAGACAATGCCGCGGCCCTCACGGCAGCCAAGCGCTGGGTGCTGCTTGCGCCCACCAATCTCGATGCACGCCAGCTGGCGGCGACCCTGCATGTGCGGGCAGGCGAGGTCGAACCGGCGGTGACCCATCTCGAATATTTTCTCGCCCATGATCGCTCGCCGGATGATGTGAAGCTGCGCACGGTGGCGAGCCTGCTCGGTCGGGAAGAAGAGAAGGCCACGGCCCTGGCCGTGATGGAAAAGCTGATCGCCGACCGGGTGAGCGAGACGGACACCCTACTGCTCTATGCGGTGCTCGCACTGCGTGCAGATGATCTGGAGTCTTCCCAGCGAGCCATGGACCAGCTCGTGCAACGGGCGGATATCAAGCCGGCCATTGCGCTCGCCTATGTCACCGCCTTGCAGCGTGAGGGCAAGCGAGAGGTGGCCATGGACTTTCTCGCGAAAGCACTCGTGCGCACACCGGACGAGTTCCCCCTGCGTCTGCTGTACGCGCGTTTTCTGGCGGAGAGCTCGCAGTTCGACCAGGCGCGCGAGGAATTCCTGCGTCTTGATCGCCAGGACCCCGGCAACGCCGAAGTGGCCTTTGCGCTGGGGCTGCTGGGTAGCGAGACCAGACGTCTGGACGAAGCCGGTGAGCGCTTCGGCAAGCTGCGTGATCATGTGGATTACGCGGGCAGTGCACGTTTCTATCTGGGGCAGATTGCCGAGATGCGCGAACAGCCCGAACAGGCACTGTCCGAATATGCGTCCGTGCCGGAGGGCGACAGCTACTTCCAGGCCCAGCTCCGCATCGCCATCGTGCAGGGCGCTGCCAAAAAGCCGGACGAGGCGCTTGCCACGCTTGCGGCGCTCAAACCCGCAGATGAAGAGCAGGCCCGCCAGCACGTGCTGGTGGAGGCCGAAATCCTCATCAACAACGAACGCCTGCAAGAGGCGATGGCGCTCTTGGACCGTTCACTCAACGGCACCTTTGACAGCGCGCTCCTCTACAGCCGCGCGATGCTCGCCGAGCGCATGAACCGGCTGGAGGTGCTGGAAGCCGACCTGCGGGAAATCATCGCCCGCGAGCCGGAGAATGCAGAAGCCCTCAACGCACTGGGCTACACCCTGGCTGATCGCACCGATCGCCTGGAGGAAGCGAGCGGGTTCATCCGGCAAGCACTGGCACTCGCCCCGGACAGCTTCTACGTGCTGGACAGCATGGGCTGGGTGCTCTTCCGCATGGGCAAACCTGAGGAAGCTTTGCCCTATCTGGAGAAGGCTCGCGCCTTGAAGAATGATCCTGAAGTGGTCGCCCATCTCGGGGAGGTGCTTTGGACGCTCGGCAGGCAGGCCGAGGCGCGTGCGCTCTGGGATAGCGTGTTGAAGGAAAATCCGGACGAGCCCCGCATCCGCAAGACCATGCAGCGGCTGGTGCCGTGAGCCTGCGCGTGTGGGCACGAGTGCTGCCCGGGGCAGTGCTGCTTCTGCTGCTCGGTGCCTGCGCCAGCGTGACGCCGCCTCCGCCAACAGCCCAGTCGACAACCCCACCGGTGGTGTCGCCCTGGGAGCAACGCGTGGCGCTCCTCACGCCGCGCCAGCACTTCGCCCTGCGCGGGCGCATTGCCGTGGAGCGCGAGCGCGAGGGCGGGCAGGCCCAACTGCAATGGGCACAGCAGGGCGAGTATTTCGATCTGCGCCTGATGGCGCCCCTGAGCCAGGGCAGCTTTCTGCTTGCCGGTGATGCGCTCGAAGTCAGCCTCACGGCCCCCGATGGCAAGGTCTATACCGCGCCGGATCTCGACACCCTCATGACCCGACACCTCCAATGGGCTTTGCCTGTGGCGGGGGCGCGCTACTGGATACTCGGCCTGCCGGTCCCCGGACGGCCGACCACCCAGCTCAGTCTGGACGAGGACGGCCGCCTGACCGATCTGGCTCAGGATGGCTGGCGCATCAGCGTGCTGGAATACCAGAATGTGAACGGCGTGGATTTGCCCCGGCGGCTCTTTCTGCTCGGGAACACGCTCAAACTGCGCATTGTTGTCACCGCCTGGACCGAAGCCCCCCATTGAAGACATGAATCCAGACACCCCCTGGCCCGCGCCGGCCAAGATCAATCTGTTCCTGCACGTGGTGGGCCGCCGGCCGGACGGCTACCACCTGCTGCAGACCGTGTTCCAGTTTCTGGACCATGGCGACGACATCCACGTGCAGGCCAGGGCCGACGGGGTGATCAGGCGGCTCAATGACCTGCCCGGGGTGCCTGCCGAGTCCGACCTCGTGGTGCGCGCGGCCCGCCTGCTGCAGGAACGGACGGGTGCCACCGCGGGTGCCGACATCGAGGTGCACAAGCGCCTGCCCATGGGCGGTGGCTTGGGAGGGGGGAGTTCCAATGCGGCCACCGTGCTGGTGGCCTTGAATCACCTTTGGGGTACCGGGCTCGACGTGGACGCGCTCGCGGCTCTTGGTCTTGCCTTGGGCGCGGATGTGCCGGTCTTCGTGCGCGGACAGGCGGCCTGGGCCGAGGGGGTGGGTGAACATCTCACCCCGCTCACCCTGCCGGAGCCTGTGTACCTCGTCATCCACCCGGGATGCGAGGTGCCGACGGCTGCAGTCTTCCAGGACCCTGAATTGACACGGGATACTCCCGTCATCACAATCCAACGCCTTTCGCTGGACGCCTGTCATAATGACTGCGAGCCTGTGACCCGCCGGCGTTTTCCGGTGGTGGCGGGGGCTTTGGACTGGCTCGCCGTGCACGCCCCGGCGCGCATGAGCGGCACCGGTGCCTGCATCTTCGCGCCCTTTACCTCACGCGCCGCCGCGGAGGCGGTGGGGCGACAGGTGCCACCAGCCTGGCGCTGGTTCGTGGCAGCAGGCCGCAATCGCTCGTCGCTGCTCGACAGGCTGGACGCGGCCACTGAATTTTGGGGAGTCGCCAAGCGGTAAGGCACCGGGTTTTGATCCCGGCATTCCCAGGTTCGAATCCTGGCTCCCCAGCCATTTTCTGGAACAGAAGTTTTGAGACCGGCACCCCCTGCGGGGGCAGGGTGTGCGAGGAAGCCTCCATGTCTTTCAACCATTCCGCGATGATGCTTTTTGCGGGCAACTCCAACCCGGCGTTGTCCCGTGCGGTTGCCTCGCACCTGCAGGTGCCGCTGGGCAAGGCCACCGTCGGCCGCTTCAGCGATGGCGAGGTGATGGTGGAAATCGCTGAGAACGTGCGCTCGCGGGACGTGTTCGTGCTGCAGTCCATCTGCCGGCCGACCAATGACACCCTGATGGAACTCCTGGTGCTCGTCGACGCCCTGCGTCGCGCCTCGGCCAATTCCATCACCGCGGTCATTCCTTATCTTGGCTATGCGCGGCAGGATCGCCGGCCGCGCTCGGCACGCGTGCCCATCACCGCCAAGGTGGTGGCCAACATGATCGCAAGCGTCGGTACCAACCGGGTGCTGACGGTCGATTTGCATGCGGACCAGATCCAGGGCTTCTTCGAGATGCCCATGGACAACGTCTACGCCTCGCCGGTGCTTCTGGGTGACATCTGGAAACAGAAGTATCCCAACCTGATGGTGGTATCGCCCGACGTGGGCGGTGTGGTGCGTGCCCGCGCAGTGGCTCGGCGCCTGGACAACGCCGATCTCGCCATCATCGACAAGCGGCGCCCGCGCGCCAATGAAGCCGAGGTGATGAACATCATCGGCGATGTCGAGGACCGCACCTGCGTGCTGGTGGACGACATGGTGGATACGGCCGGCACCCTCTCACTCGCGGCCAAGGCACTGAAGAATCGTGGTGCGCGCGCCGTGGTGGCCTACTGCACGCACCCCGTGCTGTCCGGCAAGGCGCTGACCAATATCGAGAATTCAGTGCTGGATGAGCTGGTGGTGACCGATACCATCCCGCTCTCCGAGGAAGCCGCTGCCAGCCCGCGCATTCGCCAGCTTTCGGTGGCGGCGATGCTCGGCGAAAGCATCAATCGCATGAGCGCAGGGCAGTCCCTGAGCTCGATGTTCATGGACTGAGGCCGAGCCGCCTTCCGTGTGACATGGCCCCCAGTCGGGGCCGCAAATTCGAAGCCTCTGGCTTCGTGGGAGATGGCCCTTGATAGGGCGGTCTCCATCGTGTGCGGTGACGTGCGCTGCCCTGGTCGCGGGGCGAGGCGGCGAAGCCGCAAGGTGCAACCAAGGAGAAATGACATGTTGAACAAGTTTGAAATCGTCGCGGAGCCGCGTACCGCGCAGGGCAAGGGTGCGAGCCGCCGCCTGCGTCGTGAAGGCAAGATCCCCGCGATCATGTACGGCGCCGGCAAGGAGCCGACCAATATCGAAGTCGATCACGAGAAGACCATGCTCCAGACGGAGCACGAAGCCTTCTATTCCCACATCCTCACCATCAAGCTGAATGGCAATGATGAGAAGGTGATCGTGAAGGACATGCAGCGCCATCCGGTGCGCAAGCTCATCCTGCATATGGATTTCCTGCGCGTGGACGAGAACGCCGAGCTCACGCTGCGCGTGCCGGTGCACTACACCAACGAAGACATCTGCGTGGGCGTGAAGCAGGGCGGTGGCATCATCACCCACTACCTCAATGACCTCGAAGTGTCCTGCCTGCCAAAGGATCTGCCGGAATACATCGAGGTGGATCTCGCCACCCTCGCCGTGGGTCAGGTCGTGCACATTGCGGATCTGAATCTGCCTGCGGGCGTGCGCGTGGCGGGCGGGGAAGGTTCCCAGCCGGTGGTGACGTGTATCGCGCTCAAGGTGGAAGTGCAGGAAGCGGCCCCCGCTGCTGCAGCGGCCAAGGGCAAGGGCAAAGGCAAGTAAGCCTGCGCCCCGGCTTGGCATGACCCGGTGTGCAGCCTGCGCACCGGGTTCCCATCCACGCCATGCAACTCATCGTAGGCCTCGGCAACCCGGGCGCGCAGTACGGGCGCACGCGGCACAACGCCGGCTTCTGGCTGGTGGATGCATTGGCGGACCAATGTCGCGTCGATTTCCGCGAGGAGCGGCGCTATCAGGCTGAAATCGCCAGCGCCAATCTCGCGGGACACCCGGTCGTGTTGCTGAAGCCGCTCACGTTCATGAACCACAGTGGCCGGGCCGTCGGGGCCTATGCCGGATATTTCCGCATCCCCGTGGATCAGATCCTGGTGGTGCATGACGAGCTCGATCTCGCCCCCGGCACGGTGCGGCTGAAGCGCGGCGGTGGTCACGGCGGACACAACGGATTGCGCGACATCACCGCACAACTCGGCGCCGACTTTGCGCGTCTGCGCATCGGTATCGGCCATCCCGGATCCGCCAGTGAGGTGGTGAATTACGTGCTCGGCAATCCACCGGCGGAGGATCGCAAGGCGATGGATGACGCCATCCAGCGCGCACTGGATGTGCTGCCGCAGGTGATGCAGGGACATTTCGATCGCGCCATGAACGCGCTCAATCGTCGCGCGGATTCCGCGCCTGGCCAGAAGGCTGAGAAATAGAGGTCTGACATGGGTTTCAAATGTGGCATCGTGGGCCTGCCGAACGTCGGCAAGTCATCACTCTTCAACGCGCTGACCAAGGCCGCCATCGCGGCAGAAAATTATCCTTTCTGCACCATCGATCCCAATGTCGGCATCGTGCCTATGCCGGATCCGCGCCTGAATGCCATCGCGGATATCGTCAACCCCAAGCAGATCATTCCGACCACCATGGAGTTCGTGGATATCGCGGGCCTGGTGGCCGGTGCGGCCCAGGGCGAGGGCCTCGGCAACCAGTTCCTGGCCCACATCCGTGAAACCCAGGCCATCGCGCATGTGGTGCGCTGCTTTGAAGACGAAAACATCGTGCATGTGGCGGGCAAGGTGGATCCGCTCGCCGACATCGAAGTCATCGAAACCGAACTCGCGCTGGCGGATCTCGATTCCGTGACACGCGCGCTCGATCGCGCGGCCAAGCAGGCCAAGAGCGGTGACAAGGAGTTGAAGGCACGGGTGGCTGTCCTCGAAAGCATCCGTGATCAACTGGACAAGGTCATTCCCATCCGCAACCAGAAGCTTGATGAAGCCGCGCAGGAAGCCATACGTCCGCTGCAGTTGTTGACGGCCAAGCCGGTGTTCTACGTCGCCAACGTGAAGGAGGGGGAGCTCGCGGGTAATGCCTGGACGGCGCTGGTGCAGGACGTGGCTGCGAAACAGGGTTCCCAGTGCGTGATCATCTGCGCCCAGCTGGAGGCGGAGCTTGCCGCGCTGGAAGATGCAGAGCAGGCGCAGTTTCTGTCGGAGCTCGGCATCGAGGAGCCCGGACTCAATCGCGTGATTCGTGCAGGCTATGCGCTGCTCGGATTGCAGACCTACTTCACGGCAGGCGTGAAAGAAGTGCGTGCGTGGACCATTCGCCAGGGCGACACCGCACCGCGCGCCGCCGCCGCCATCCATACGGATTTCGAGCGCGGCTTCATCCGCGCGGAAGTGATCGCCTACGACGACTTCATCGCCTGCAAGGGCGAACAGGGCGCGAAGGAAGCCGGCAAACTGCGGCTGGAGGGCAAGGAATACATCGTCCACGACGGCGACGTGATGCATTTCCGCTTCAACGTCTAAACAAAATTCACAATATCACACCGCTTCATAAAACATCAGGAAGCCCACAAAAGCCCCGTTAATGCGGGGTTTTTCAATTCTTGACGCTTCGCAAGCTTTCTTGGCATCTCATGTAAAACCGGGTACGATCCCGAGTATGAAGTCAAAACCGGGTACAGCGAAAACCGGGTATGACTAAAAAACCGGAGGAATGCCATGCTGACCGACACCCAATGCCGCACCGCCAAGCCGAAGGAAAAGCCTTACAAGCTGCCTGATGGCAAGGGTTTGTATCTGGAAGTGAAGCCCAATGGAGTGAAGGCATGGCGCTATCGCTTCGAGATTCGAGAGGCCGGAAGGATCAAGGAAAGCACGTTTGCAATTGGCGACTACTGCACCGCCCCCAATGGCGAAACCCCGGAGGAAGCAAAGGCACGGCGGGACGGTGGGCGCTTCACGCTGGCCGAAACACGGGACGAACGCACTAAGGCGCGGGCGTTGGTGAAACAGGGAATGAACCCCGCCCATAATCGGCAGCTAGGCAGGATCAAGCGCGAACTTGAGAATGCAACCACCTTTGACGCTGTGGCCCGTGAATGGCTGGCCTTGAAGGATTGGGAAACTGTGACCAAGGCCCGGCGGCTGGATATGTTGGAGCGCGTGGTATTCCCGAAAATCGGGGCGCTTCCGGTCAAGAGCATTACCCCGGCGCATGTTCTGGACGTGCTGAACACGGCGGCGAAGAAAAACGGGCTGACCGTAGCAGCGGAAGCCAAGCGCACCATGTCCGGGGTGTTTGAGCTTGCCGTATCCACCCTGCGGGCGGATGCAGACCCGGTTTATCCGGTACGGAAGGCGATTCCTGCCAACAAAACTCAGCACAAGCGCCCCCTTGATGCCGATGAAATCGGGCGATTGCTGCGGGATGTAGAGGGACACGGCGGACGGCATGAAACCATCGCGGCCTTTCGCTTGATGTGGCTGACACTTTGCCGCCCCAGCGAAGCCGTAGAGGCCCAATGGGCCGAATTCGACCTTGATGCGGCGGTGTGGCGCATCCCCGCCGAGCGCATGAAGAAGCGCAAGGAACACGCAATCCCACTGCCCACGCAAGCCGTGGAATCTCTGCGGGCGCTGCATGGCATTACCGGACGCTATACCCACGTTTTCCCCGGACGGGATGACCGGCAAAAGCCTATGGCCGTGGCTTCCTTCCGCCAAATGCTCAACGTGCTGGGCTGGGGTGGCAAATACAGCCCCCATGCAACACGCACAACGGGCAGCACCCGCTTGAATGAAATGGGCTATCCGGCGGACTGGATTGAACGGCAGCTAGCCCATGTTGAACCCAATGCAGTGCGGCGCACATACAACCATGCCGAACACATGACAGACCGCGCCAAGATGATGCAACAGTGGGCGGACTACCTGGACAGGCTGGCCGCTGGTGCGGATGTGATCGAGTTCAAGAGGGCGTGACATGGATTGGGACGCGATCAAAAAGCTCGACACACGCTGGATTGATTCGGTTTGGCAAGAGGCGCGGGCTGAACCGGCTGAACTGCTTTACGAAGCATTCATCAATTCCCGTGATCTGAGCGAGTGGGCGCGGTATCTGCAAGCAAACCCACCAAGCCCTGAAACCCTGGCAATCGCTTTGACGCTGGGGCGTGAAAAGTACGCATCCACCAAAGGGCGCAACGCGGCAAACAAACGCCACGCAAAACCCGGCGGGAGCCGCGACAAAGCGAACAAGATTCGTGAGATTTGGGCCAGCGGCAAGTATTCAAACCGTGACCTGTGCGCGACCGAGGAATGCGACCACCTGGAAATGTCTTGGAGCGCAGCGCGGCGGGCCTTGCGAAACACCCCAGACCCTGCCTAGCCGCTGCATGTAATGACCCAGCCGAATCTGCTCACCTCAAGCCGCTAAGGCGTAAGCCTCAGCGGGTGTTTTCATGCCGAGCGCCTGGTGCGGTCGGCGGCTGTTGTAAAACCCGATCCAGTCACCAAGTACCCGGCGCGCGTGCTGCAAGGTCTCGAACCGGCGGCGATGGACGCATTGCTCCTTGAGAGTCCTGATGAGCCGCTCCACCATGCCGTTCTGCTGCGGACAATGCGGCGTGATGAACTCCTGGCGAAGCCCATAGCCGCGCACCAGTCGCGTGTAATCCCGGCTGGTGAACACCAACCCATTGTCCGAGCGCAGAAGCAGAGGCGACTGCACACGGCCCAGGCACCCAAAGCGCGCTGTCAGCGTTCATGTGGTCCTAATTGAATTGCGAGTGACGCGGCTAGAAACCGTACTGGATGTAGTCGCAGACGCGGTCCAAGGGCAGCGCGCCTTCTGAAGTAGAGCTATTTAGCGTCCGCCCAGCGGAGAACCAGCTCGCCTGAGCCCTCCGCTGCCAGCTCAACAGCTTTCCGTTTCGGGAAAACGTAAGGCAGCAGGTCGGCAAGTATCTTCGCCCGCAGCCCAGGCTCGGTGGCCGGGTCCTGGGCAATCTTGGCCAAGCCCTCAAGCGGGTCCAGGCCAAGCTCAGCCAGACGAGCCGTGAGTTCAGCCGTTCGCTTGTTGGGCGTTCCTGGTTGTCTACCACCTGTCCTCATTTCAGTCTCCCTGGTGCTTCGCCTGCCACTCACGCGCCAGACGTTGCGCTTCTGCTATCTGCTCACGTGTCATCTTTGAGGCCGCAATGTCACGGCTTGCTATTGCTCTCTGGTTCCCTTGCGCGGCTGCCAAATTGAACCACTTGTGCGCTTCGACGTAGTCCTGCGGCACACCTTCACCGTTCCCGTACATGAACCCAAGGTTGTACTGCGCATAGGCATTCCCCTGCTCAGCAGCCTTGCGATACAACTTCACCGCCTCTGCCAAACCATCGTCGAAGGTCTGAGCCTGGGCGGATACAGACAGCGCCAAAGCCAGCACGAAAGTTAAAGCCCTCACGACAACCT
>VGUA01000033.1 GCA_016874535.1 Gammaproteobacteria bacterium | reverse complement strand
CGTACGTGACTGCGGAAGTCGTAGACCTGCTGAGCCTGAAGGCCTGCGGGCTTATTCGTGGTGACGTGACCGATGTGAAAATCATCTGCAGCGGAAAAATCGAACGACCGGTTACGGTACGCGGACTGCGCGTGACGGCTGGCGCACGCGCCGCTATCGAGGCGGCGGGAGGCAAGGTCGAAGCCTGATCCCATGGCCACGGCAAGCAAAAACATTCCGGGTGGAGTCGCGGGGCTGGGCAAGCTGACAGAGCTGCGCCAGCGCCTGCTGTTCCTGCTGGGCGCGATCTTCGTGTTCCGGGTGTGCACGCACATCCCGGTGCCGGGCATCAACCCGACCGCGCTCGCCGATCTGTTCAATTCGCAGAGCGGAACAATCCTCGGCATGTTCAACATGTTCTCGGGCGGCGCGCTCGAGCGCTTCTCGGTCGTGGCGCTGGGGATCATGCCGTATATCTCCGCCTCCATCATCATGCAGCTGCTAACCCTCGTGCATCCCAAGCTCGAACAGATCAAGAAAGAGGGCGAGACGGGACGGCGCAAGATCAACCAGTACACCCGCTACGCCACGGTGGTGCTCGCGGTGTTCCAGGCGAGCGGCATTGCAATCATGCTCG
Source organism: Gammaproteobacteria bacterium (assembly GCA_016874535.1). Lineage (GTDB taxonomy): Bacteria > Pseudomonadota > Gammaproteobacteria > CAIKBL01. Next base: position 27,211 of record VGUA01000033.1, on the reverse strand, counting down.
AACAGCAGACCGGCGCGGGCGTGCCCCTGGTGATGTTCCCCGGGCTCGCGTTCAAGCTGACCTGCGTCACCACGCTGGTTTCCGGCACCCTGTTCCTCATGTGGCTGGGCGAACAAGTCACCGAGCGTGGCATCGGCAACGGCATCTCGATGATTATCTTCGCCGGCATCGTGGCGGGTTTTCCGTCCGCAATCGGCGGTACCTTCGAATTGGCGCGAACCGGCGAGTTGCACATCTTTCTGGTGTTGGCGCTTCTCCTCCTTGCACTTGCGGTCACGGGGCTCGTCGTATTCGTGGAACGCGGCCAACGCCGCATCACGGTCAACTATGCCAAGCAACAACGCGGGCGCCAGACGTTTGCGGCGAGCACCAGTCACCTGCCACTCAAGATCAACATGGCCGGCGTCATTCCCCCGATTTTCGCCAGCAGCATAATCCTCTTCCCGAGCACGGTGGCTGGCTGGTTCGGTAATGCGCAGGGCCTGACTTGGCTGCGCGACATGGCTGCGGCCCTCTCGCCCGGCCAGCCGCTCTATGTGGGGCTGTACGCCATCGCCATAGTGTTCTTCTGCTTTTTCTATACGGCGCTGGTGTTCAATCCTCGCGAAACGGCAGAGAACCTGAAGAAGTCCGGCGCGCTCATTCCCGGCTTCCGCCCGGGTGAGCATACGGCCCGTTATATTGACAGCGTGATGACCCGCCTGACCGCGGCAGGCGCCGTCTATATCACCCTGGTATGCCTGCTTCCGGAATTCCTGATCGTGGAGTTCAACGTACCGTTCTACTTTGGCGGTACTTCGCTGCTCATCACCGTGGTCGTGGTGATGGATTTCATGGCCCAGGTCCAGACACATCTGATGTCCCACCAGTACGAGGGACTGTTGAAGAAAGCCAACCTCAAGGGTTATGGCCGTCGTACAAGAGTTTAAGCAGGAAGAGTTTCAATGAAAGTACGCGCATCGATCAAAACGATTTGCCGCAACTGCCGAATCATTCGGCGTAAAGGCACGGTGCGGGTGATCTGCAAGGATCCCCGGCACAAGCAGCGTCAAGGCTAACGAGTTAACGAGGCACCTATTTATGGCGCGTGTCGCAGGCGTAAACATTCCCGACCGTAAGCATACGGTCATTGCCCTCACTCACATCTATGGCATCGGGTCTACCCGCGCGCGCAGCATCTGTGCGTCGGCGAACGTCCCACCCAATGCCAAGGTGAAGGATCTCACGGAAGAACAGCTGGAAACCCTGCGTTCGGAGGTGGGCAAATTCACCGTGGAGGGCGACCTCCGCCGGGAAGTCTCCATGAGCATCAAGCGGCTCATGGATCTGGGTTGCTATCGAGGCGTACGTCACCGCCGCGGGCTGCCCGTGCGTGGCCAGCGCACGCGTACCAACGCACGCACGCGCAAAGGTCCGCGTCGCGTCGTCAAGAAGTAAGCAGGTAGATTCACATGGCAACTGCACAGAACTTGGGGAAGGCGCGCAAAAAGGTCAAGAAGACCGTCGTGGATGGAGTCGCACATATCCACGCGTCCTTCAACAACACAATCATCACCATCACGGATCGCCAAGGCAACACGCTTGCCTGGGCAACCGCGGGCGGCAGTGGTTTCCGCGGCTCCCGCAAGAGCACGCCCTTCGCAGCCCAGGTGGCGGCGGAAAAGCTCGGGCATGTAATCGATGATTACGGCACCCAGACCTTGGATGTCTTTGTGAAGGGTCCCGGCCCGGGGCGTGAGTCAGCTGTTCGTGCGCTCAATGCGGCGGGCTTCAAGATCACCAACATCACTGACGTGACCCCCATCCCGCACAATGGCTGCCGGCCGCCGAAGAAGCGCCGGGTTTAACGATCGAGGATAGCGCATGGCCAGATATCTCGGACCCAAATGCAAGTTGAGCCGTCGTCAGGGCACGGACCTGTCGCTCAAAAGCCGCGCGCGCGGCATCGAATCCAAGTGCCAGTTGGAGAAGCCCCCGGGGCAGCACGGCGACAACCGTAACCGGCGCCAGTCCAACTATGCGACCCAGCTGCGCGAAAAGCAGAAGCTGCGTTACATCTACGGTGTCCTGGAGCGGCAGTTCGGCAACTATTACAAGGAGGCAGCCCGCCGCAAGGGCGCGACTGGTGAGAACCTGCTGAAGCTGCTCGAATCGCGCTTGGACAACGTGGTTTACCGGATGGGTTTTGGCGTCACTCGCGCCGAAGCACGCCAGCTCGTATCCCACAAGGCAATCGCCGTGAACGGTGCCACGGTCAACATTCCCTCGTTTCAAGTGAGCGCGAGGGATGTCATCAGCGTCCGTGAAAAGTCCAGGAGCCAGACCCGTATCCAGGATTCTCTCGCGATCGCCGAGCAGATTGGTTTCCCCGAATGGATCGACGTGGATACCAAGAAGATGGAAGGTGTCTTCAAGTCGGCTCCCGAGCGCAGTGATCTGCCCGCCGATATCAATGAATCCCTGGTAGTAGAGTTGTACTCGAAGTAAGGGTTGGTAAAAGGAGAACTTTGTATGGTGGCAGCAGTGAGCGAAATGTTGAAGCCCAAGATTGTTGACGTTCAGTCCGTGGGTCACAACACCGCCCGGATCACCCTGGAGCCCCTGAACCGCGGGTTCGGTCATACGCTGGGCAACGCTCTGCGACGCGTGTTGCTGTCGTCCATGACGGGTGCTGCGGTGGTTGAGGTGGAGATCGAGAACGTCCTCCACGAATACACCACCATCGAGGGCGTGCAGGAGGATGTCACCGACATCCTGCTCAACCTGAAGGGTCTGGCGCTGCGGATGCACGCCAAGGATGAAGCTACCCTCACCCTCAACAAGAAGGGGCCTGGTGCCGCGACGGCCGCCGATATCGTGCTCGACCACGATATCGAGGTGATCGAGCCTGGTTTCCACATAGCGACCCTCGGCGCAAACGGGCAGCTCAACATGACCCTGAAGGTGGCACGTGGTCGTGGTTACCGTCCCGCCATCGTGCGAGAAGGTCCGAGCGAAGAGGCGGACACCACTATCGGGCGCCTGCGTCTTGATGCCTCCTTCAGCCCGGTGCGTCGTGTGGCCTATGAGGTTCAGGCGGCTCGTGTGGAGCAGCAGACTGACCTCGACAAGCTAATCATCACGATCGAAACCAATGGCACGATCGACCCGGAATATGCCGTGCGGGAAGCCGCGGGTATCTTGCGCAGCCAGCTGGCGGTGTTCGTCGACCTGAGCGGGGAGCAGCAGGCCGAGCCGTCACGCAAGGGTGACGAGCCAATCGACCCCATTCTCCTGCGTTCCATCGACGACTTGGAGTTGACGGTGCGTTCCGCCAACTGCCTGAAAGCCGAGAGCATCTATTACATTGGTGAACTGATTCAGCGCACCGAAGTGGAGCTGCTCAAGACGCCCAATCTCGGCAAGAAGTCCCTGACCGAAATCAAGGATGTACTCGCCGCGCGCGGCTTGTCGCTGGGAATGCGCCTCGAAAACTGGCCACCCAAGGGTCTCTACGACCACGACAGGGCGGCGGGCTGAACTTGACCGCTTGATGCGGGCAGAAGGAAAAACGACATGAGACACCAGAATGCAGGACGCCACCTCGGGCGCACCAGCTCGCACCGCAAGGCCATGTTTCGCAACATGGCCGCTTCACTCATCCAGCATGAAGTGATTCGCACGACCCTGCCCAAGGCCAAGGAGCTGCGGCGCGAGGCCGAACCCCTGATCACGCTGGCCAAATCGGACTCCGTGGCCAACCGCCGCCTGGCGTTTAACCGCCTGCGTGACCGCGATGCCGTGACCAAGCTCTTCAACCAGCTTGGACCGCGGTTCCTGAAGCGGCCGGGTGGTTACCTGCGCATCCTCAAGTGTGGCTATCGACCGGGTGACAATGCACCCATGGCCATCGTTGAGCTGCTCGATCGCCCGGAGACAGCCGCGTCCGAGTGACACGGCAGCTCAAGGGTGGCAGTCATAGAACGCCTCTTCGGAGGCGTTCTGCATTTTGGAGGTGAGGAAAAGAGGCAAGAACAACGTCAGGTCTTCAGTTTGCTGACGACCAGATCGTTCACCGTCTGCGGGTTGGCCTTGCCCTTGGAACGCTTCATCACCTGCCCCACGAAGAATCCGAAAACCTTGTCCTTGCCCGCTCGGAATTGCGCCACCTGATCGGGATTCTCGCTGATCACGGCGTCTACCAGCGCCTCGATCTCACCGCTGTCGGTAACCTGCCGCAGGCCTCTTGCCTCGATGATCGCATCAGCATCCTCCGGGCCCTGCCACATCGCTTCAAAGACCTGCTTGGCCATGGAATTGGACACCGTCTGGTCCTGGATTCTGGTGAGCAGGCCGGCCAGACGCCCGGACGACACCCGTATCTCGCTGAACGGGAGCGCGTCCCGGTTGAGCGCAGCGAAGACCTCGCCACTCACCCAGTTTGCAGCCTGCCGGGCGTCGCCACACTGCGCAGCGAGAGCTTCGAAATATTCGGCAACCGGCAGCTCGCTGCTCAGGGCTTCGGCTTCTTCCCTGTTCAAGCCGAACTCACGCAGGTAACGGGCTTCACGTTGTTGCGGCAATTCAGGTAGCGCCGCGCGTGCGGCTGCGATTTCATCCGCGGAAATGACTATCGGAAGAAGATCCGGATCAGGAAAGTAGCGGTAGTCATGGGCATCCTCCTTGCTGCGCATGCTGCGGGTTTCATCCCGGTCCGGGTCATAGAGCCGGGTCTCCTGGACTACCTTGCCGCCGCTTTCCAGGAGCTCGATCTGGCGCTCGATTTCGTGGTTGATCGCGCGTTCCACGAAGCGGAACGAGTTCAGGTTCTTGATCTCGGCACGGGTTCCCAGGGTCGGCGAATCCGCCGGTTTCACCGAGACATTGGCGTCGCAGCGGAACGACCCTTCCTGCATGTTGCCGTCGCAGATGCCGATGAACCGCACCAAGGTGTGCAAGGTTCGCATGTACTGCACGGCCTCGGCCGCCGAAGAAAGGTCCGGTTCGGTGACGACCTCAAGCAGGGGAGTCCCGGCGCGATTGAGATCGATGCCGGATTGCCCGGGGAACAGGTCGTGCACCGATTTGCCTGCATCCTCCTCGAGATGTGCCCGCAGGATGCGGATCTCCTTTTCCTCGCCGCTCGGCAAGGTCAGGCAGAGGCGACCGTGGTTGACGATGGGTTCGGCGTACTGGCTGATCTGGTAACCCTTGGGGAGATCCGGGTAGAAGTAGTTCTTTCGGGCGAACACCGAGCGCTCCGCGATACTGGCCCCGATGGCCAGGCCAAAGCGGATTGCGAGAGCCACGGCGCGTTCATTGAGTACCGGGAGGACGCCGGGAAGGCCGAGATCCACCGCGCAGGCCTGGCTGTTTGGCTCTGCCCCAAAGGCCGTGGAAGCGCCAGAGAATATCTTGCTCTCCGTAGAGAGCTGCACATGGATTTCGAGGCCGATAACGGGTTGCCAGCGAGGCATGTTCAGTCCTTGAGGGTCGGGGCGTGTTGATGCCAGTCGGTCTCCAACTGGAACCGGTTGGCAACTTTCAGCAGCGTGGCTTCATCGAAATGCCGTCCGATCATCTGCAATCCAACGGGCAGGCCATCCACGAAGCCAGCGGGAACGGAAAGACCGGGCAGGCCTGCGAGATTGACGGCCGTGGTGTAGATGTCCGACAGATACATCTCGACCGGATCTGCGGTTTTCTGCCCCACCCCAAAGGCGGTGGTCGGCGCTGTCGGCCCCAGGATCACATCCACTTCGTTGAAGACGCGGATGAAATCATCGCGAATGAGTCGTCGCAGTTGCTGCGCCTTCGCGTAGTAGGCGTCGTAATAGCCGGTGGAGAGGGCATAGGTTCCCATCAGGATGCGACGCTTGACCTCGGCGCCGAAACCTTCGGCACGGGATCGTGTGTAAAGGTCGTTAAGATCGCGTGGCGCTTCGCAGCGATGTCCGAAACGGACACCGTCGTAGCGGGAGAGATTGGACGAACATTCAGCCGACGCGATGATGTAATAGGCAGGGATGGCATGCCGGGTCGTGGGCAGGCTTACTTCCATGCAGCGGGCGCCCAGTTGCTCCAGCACCCGGATGGCTGCCTGCAGAGGCGCTGCGATTGCAGGGCTCAAAGAGGCATCAAAAAATTCCCGCGGCAGGCCGATGCGCAGACCGGTCAGGGGCTCAGCCAGACTTCGCGAGAAGTCCTCCGCCGGGACATCCGCGGAAGTCCCGTCCCGCGCATCAACACCGCACATGGCGTTCAGGGTGAGCGCCAGATCCTCCGCTGTGAGCGCCATGGGCCCGGCCTGATCGAGGCTGGAGGCAAATGCCACCATGCCGTAGCGCGAAACGCGGCCGTAGGTCGGTTTCAGTCCGCTGATGCCGCAGTAGGCGGCGGGCAACCGGATCGAGCCCCCGGTATCCGTGCCGGTGGCGAAAGGCACCAGACGTGCGGCAACGGCGCTGGCCGACCCACCCGAAGAACCTCCGGGCACGCGCGTGACACCCCAAGGGTTGCGACAAGGTCCGTAGTAGCTGGTCTCATTGGACGACCCCATCGCGAACTCATCCATGTTGGTCTTGCCGACCATGACCATTCCGGCCTCGGCGAGGCGTGAAACGACGGTGGCATCGTAGGGCGCAATGAAGTTGTCGAGCATGCGGGAGGCGCAGGTTGTGCGTACGCCTTTGGTGCAGAAGATATCCTTGTTGGCGTAGGGGATCCCGGTGAGCGGGCCGGCTTCGCCTGCGCGTCGTCTGGCGTCCGCCGCATCCGCCGCGGCGAACGCACGGTCCTCGATGACCATGATGAAGCTGTTCAATGCGGCATCCTGCCGCCTGATGCGGGCGAGGCAATGGGCCACGAGTTCGCGGCTGGAGAATTCCCCCCGCGCGAGCCCTGCGCTGAGTCCGGCCACGGTCGACGGGTAGTCCTGCCTGCTCATTCGATGACCCGCGGCACGAGGTAGTGGCCCTCGGCCATGGCGGGCGCGATGGCTGCGAATTGCTCGCGCTGGTCGATCTCCGTCACGGTATCCGGCCGCCGACGGGGGACCGGCTCCAGGGGATGGGCGAGAGGCTCGACACCCGAGGTATCCACCGCCTCCATGGCCTCCACCAGGGTGAGGATGCGCGACAACTGGGCTGCGAGAACCGGGAGCTCGGCTGGCTCGACCGCAATTCTCGCCAGGCGGGCAAGGGTCTGCACCTGGGCTTCTTCAAGCATGGGCGTGATTCTTATCTGTTGATCAGGAAAGGATTTTCACGAGAGTGGCCGGCTTGCCGAACGCCAGCCCCGCTGTTAAATTACCGAGCGGTTCCAAGCACACCCGCCACTCATTCGATGCGCTCCTGGCGACCTTCCGGTCAGCCTCTGCAAGCGTCAGAAGTTTATCACGATCATCCCGGATCGGCGGGTCGACCTTCCCACCATTGAATGCGCGTATCTGTGCACCGCCGCTAATCGCAGACGAATCCAGGTCAGAGGACTGAGCAGATGTTCAAATTGTTGCGGGGCGTGTTTTCCAATGATCTGTCGATCGACCTTGGAACCGCCAACACCCTCATTTTTGTCCGCGGCCGCGGCATAGTCCTCAACGAACCCTCGGTGGTGGCGACTCGGCGCGGCAAGGACAGCGGTTCCCAGCAAATCGCGGCCGTCGGCATCGAAGCCAAGCGCATGCTCGGCCGCACCCCGGGTCATATCGAAGCCATTCGTCCCCTGAAGGACGGCGTGATCGCGAACTTCACCGTGACCGAGAAGATGCTGCAGCACTTCATTCGCAAGGTTCATGGCAATTCGATCTTCAAGCCGAGCCCGAGAGTGCTGATCTGTGTTCCTTGTGGCTCCACCCAGGTGGAGCGGCGTGCAATCAAGGAGTCGGCAGAGGGTGCGGGCGCCCGAGAAGTCCATCTCATCGAGGAACCGATGTCGGCAGCGATCGGGGCCGGCATGCCGGTCAGTGATGCGCGAGGCTCAATGGTGCTGGACATCGGCGGCGGCACTACCGAAGTTGCCATCATTTCGTTGAACGGCATCGTCTATTCGGATTCGGTCCGCATCGGCGGAGATCGCTTCGACGATGCCATCGTCAACTATGTGCGCCGCAATTACGGGAGCCTCATCGGGGATGCCACCGCCGAGCGCATCAAGCACGAAATTGGCTGCGCCTATCCCAGCAATGACTTGCGGGAAATCGAGATCAAGGGTCGCAATCTCGCGGAAGGCCTGCCGCGGAGCTTCACACTGAACAGCAACGAAATTCTCGAAGCCCTGCAGGAGCCCCTGGCGGGCATCGTGCAGGCGGTCAAGACAGCTCTCGAGAAGACTCCGCCGGAACTCGGCTCGGACGTGGCCGAACGCGGCATGGTGTTGACCGGTGGCGGCGCATTGCTGCGTGATCTCGATCGCCTCCTGATGGAAGAAACCGGACTGCCGGTGATCGTTGCAGACGATCCGTTGACCTGCGTGGCACGCGGGGGTGGCCGTGTGCTCGAGATGATCGAGGAATATGGTCCTGAGATCCTTGCCCTCGAATAGGACCTGAGCGTTGGCGCGCACTGGAGAGCCCTGCCATCAAAACCCTGTTCATCGATGGACCCTCGGCCACCACGCGCTTCATCACCTGCGTCGTGCTGTCATTCCTTCTGTTGTCGATAGATTACCGCCAGCAGCATCTCGCAAGCCTGCGTGCGGCACTGGGGGTGGTGGTCTACCCGCTCCAGTTCCTGGTGAGCCTGCCCGTGAGGGCGGTGGATGCCGTTGCGGAATCCTTTTCTTCGCGCGGCGCGCTGCTCAAAGAGAACAGGGGGCTGCGCGAGGAAAACCTCCTGCTGCGCAGTCGAGCCCAGCGCTTCGAGGCGCTGCGGAAAGAGAACATCCGGCTGCGGGCCCTACTCGAATCCTCGCCTGAACTTGGCGAAGAAGTGGTGGTGGCGGAAGTTCTTGCCATCGAGACCAATGCCACCAAGCGCCATATAGTGATCAACAAGGGCAGCCAGCACCACGTTTACGTCGGGCAGCCCATTGCGGATGCCAACGGGATCCTCGGCCAGATTGTCGAAGTCAGCCGCTACGTCAGTTCCGCCATCCTGTTGACCGATTCACGCCACGCCATTCCCGTGCAGATAAACCGCAATGGCCTGCGGGCGCTGGCCCTGGGCGATGAAACTGGAGATCTGCTCTCGCTCAGCTTCGTGCCCAACAATTCCGATGTGAAGAGTGGCGACCTCGTCGTCAGTTCCGGTCTTGATCATCGCTTTCCCGCCGGCTACCCGGTGGGAGAAGTGGTTTCCGTCAATCTCGAGACCAGCGAAGCGTTCGCGGAAATCCGCGTGCGGCCGGCGGCGCACATCGGGCGTGTGCGCGAGGTCCTGCTGGTGTGGCCCAAACCCGTTGCGGGGCAGGGCGGTGCAGTGGCATCGCCGAACGGCAGTCCATGAATCCGCGTGATCTGCGCTGGCTGCTGGTTGTGCTGTTGAGCCTGGGGCTGGCCTTTCTCCTCACCGGCGTGCCGTTGCCGGAGGCGATCAATCCTTGGCGGCCGGCGTGGGTTCCATTGACGCTCTTCTACTGGTGCATTGCGCTGCCGGAGCGGGTGGGTGTGCTCGCAGCCTGGTTCGTCGGCGTCCTGCTGGATGTCATGCACGGTTCCCTGCTGGGGCAGCATGCGCTCGGTCTTGCCTTCATCGCCTTCATTGCCATCCGCTACCATCAACGGATCCGGGTTTTTCCGCCGGTGCAGCAGGCCATGCTGGTGGGCTTGCTGGTCTTCCTCTACGAGGCGTGGATGCTTGTCATCTACAACACGATGGGCTCGCGGCTTTATTCCCTCATGTTCCTGTTCGGAGCACTCACCAGTGCCGCCCTGTGGCCGTGGTTGTTTGTCGTGCTGCGTGACCTTCGGCGCAAGGCCACGGCCTGAGCCCTGCCTCAACAATGCCTTGGAATCGTCGCAGCTGGTGGTCGATCGTTCTCGGCGGGGACAGGCAGTTTGGCGCCCAAAAACGCGATCTCGGGATGTTCACCCGGCGCCTCTGGCTGGGTATCGCGGCCATGGTGGCGCTCGCGACGGTTCTGGTGGCGCGACTGGGCTGGCTGCAGCTCGCGAATCACGAGCATTACATCACCCTGTCGCAGTCGAATCGTCTTCGACTGCTGCCCATTCCCCCCACACGCGGGCTCATCTACAGCCGTGACGGTGTGCTGCTTGCTGACAACCGGGCTTCATTCGCGCTTGAGATAGTGCCGGAGCAGGCGCGGGATCTCGAACGGGCCCTCCTCGACATCCGCAAGGTGATTACCCTCGAAGAGGGAGCGCTGGAGCGATTCGCGAAGGAAGTGCGCCAGAAACGGCGTTTCGACAACGTCACCCTCAAAAGCAACCTGAGTGAAGAAGAAGTCGCGATGTTCGCGGTGAATCGTCACCGCTTCCCGGGCTTTGAAATCAAGGCGAGACTCACCCGCTACTATCCCCTCGGGTCCCAGTTTGCACACCTGATTGGTTATGTCGGTCGCATCAACCAGGAAGAACTGAAGCGCATCGATGTCTCGGACTACAGCGGAACCACGCACATCGGCAAGGAGGGGGTGGAGAAGGCGAGGGAGGAAACCCTCCACGGCAAGACCGGATACCAGAGCGTGGAGGTCAATGCGCAGGGGCGTATCCTGCGCGTGGTCGATCGCGTCGCCCCGGTCGCCGGCAAGGATGTCCATCTCACGGTGGATACCGGGCTGCAGGCGGTGGCCGCTGCAGCGCTGGCCGGGCATCGCGGCGCCATCGTGGCGCTGGAGCCCGCCACTGGTGCGGTGCTCGCCTTTGTCAGCAATCCGGCCTTCGACCCCAACCAGTTCGTCAATGGCATCAGCACTGCCTTGTACTCCGAGTGGCGGGATTCCCCCGATCGGCCGCTGTTCAATCGCGCCTTGCAGGGTCTCTATCCCCCTGGTTCGACGATCAAGCCGGCGATGGCCATCGCCGGCCTGCACTTTGGGCAGCGACAACCTGGTGACAGCAGCTACTGCCCGGGATGGATGCGCCTGCCGGGCCACACGCACAAGTACCGGTGCTGGCAGAAGACAGGGCATGGTACGGTGGATCTCGCACGCTCGATCGCTGAATCCTGCGATGTGTACTACTACGACCTCGCGCGCGATCTTGGCATCGATCGCATGCATGAAATGCTCGGCCAGTTCGGGCTGGGCGGGCTCACCGGCATCGACCTGCCGGGCGAACTCGCCGGCTTGCTGCCCTCACGAGAATGGAAGCAGCGTGCGCGCAAACTCCCCTGGTACCCGGGCGAGACGCTGATCAACGGTATCGGGCAAGGCTTCATGCTTTCCACGCCCCTGCAGCTCGCGCAGATGGCGGCAGTGCTTGCCAACCGGGGCGAAGTGATGGCACCTCACGTGGTGGCCAACCTTGAGGATGCCGCCACGCGCGAAGTGGAATCCATCGTCCCTTTCCGGCGTGGTGCGGTCACCTTGAAGGATCCTGCGCAGTGGAAACACGCAATCGAAGGCATGCGTCAGGTGGTGAACGGGCCTACTGGCACTGCCCGGGCCACCGGCAAAGGGGCGACTTACGAATACGTCGGCAAGACCGGCACCGCACAGTTGTTCAAGATTGCCCAGGACAGGACCGTGCGGAACGAGGATGTGGCCAAGCATCTGCGTGACCACGCGCTGTTCATCGCCTTTGCACCCATCAACCAGCCCGAAATCGCGCTGGGAATCATCGTCGAGAATGGGGAGAGCGGCAGCAAGACCGCAGCGCCCATCGCCCGGCAGTTGCTCGACTATTACTTCGCAACCTTGGGGCAGCGTGATGCAAACGGCTAGCGAACGCGATCTGCTCTCGCGCCTGCATCTGGATGGGGCCTTGCTCGGCGGCACGGTGCTCCTTTGTGCGCTTGGCCTGCTGGTGCTTTACAGCGCGTCGGGAGAATCGACAGAGGTCGTGCTGCGCCAGGGGCTGCGCATGTTGCTGGGTCTGGGCGCCATGTGCGCGATTGCGCAATTCAGTCCGGCCCAGCTTGCCCGCTGGGCACCGATGTTCTATCTCCTTGGCGTGTGCCTGCTGCTGGTGGTCGCGGTGGTGGGCACGGGGCGCGGGTCGCAACGATGGCTGGACCTGGGTTTCATCCGCTTCCAACCCTCGGAGATCATGAAGCTGGCCGTGCCGCTCACCGTCGCCTGGTTCCTCAATGACAAGCTCCTCCCGCCCAGTGTGCCCGTGGTCGCCGTGGCGCTGGTCGGGATTCTGATTCCGGTAGGACTCGTGATGGAGCAGCCCGATCTGGGGACCGCCATCCTCATTATCGTGCCAGGCTTGCTGGTGCTGTTCTTCGCAGGACTGGGATGGCGTTGGGTGGCAGCCGCGGCGTGCGCTGTCGCCGCGCTCGCCCCCATAGGCTGGTATGCCATGCACGACTACCAGCGCCAGCGCGTGCTGACCCTCCTCGATCCCACCCAGGATCCGCTGGGCACGGGCTACCACATCATTCAGTCTATGATCGCCGTGGGTTCTGGCGGCTGGTCAGGCAAGGGCTGGTTGAACGGCACGCAGTCCCATCTGGAGTTCCTGCCGGAACGCGCCACCGACTTCATCTTCGCGGTCTACTGCGAGGAGTTCGGGCTGCTGGGGGTGCTCGTGATGCTGGCCGCCTACTCGCTGGTGCTGGCCCGGGGAGTCCAGATTGCCGCCGGGGCGCAGGAGGGATTTGGCCGCATCATCGCGGCCAGCCTGAGTCTGACGTTCTTCTTCTACATCTTCGTCAACATGAGCATGGTCATTGGCCAGTTGCCGGTCGTCGGCGTGCCTCTGCCGCTGGTCAGTTACGGTGGGACTTCACTCGTGACCTTGATGACGGGTTTGGGAATTCTCATGTCGATTCAAACCCATCGGCGCTTTATTGTAGACTCCTGATGAGGTTTGGGCGGCCTTGGGGCGAGCCCGGTTTTGTCTGACAGGAGCCTGTTCACTTGTTAAAACGCATCCTCTGGGCCAGCTGTCTTGCCCTCAACCTGTCTGCCGGCTCGGCAGCCGGACTGGATTCGGCAGAAGTCGACGGCTTCGTGGCCGAGATGGCCAAGGAGCATGCGTTCGAGCCGGGCGCGCTGCGCGGCCTGCTGGGGCGGGCGAATCGCCTCGACAGCGTGTTGGCCGCGATCTCCAAGCCCGCGGAATACAAGCCGTGGCATGCCTATCGGCCGATCTTCATCACCGATCAGCGCATCCAGGGGGGCACCCGATTCTGGGCCAGTCACGCCGATGCCTTGGCCAGCGCCTCACTGCAATCCGGTGTCCCGCCCGAGATCATCGTCTCCATCATCGGCGTGGAGACGGCCTACGGCCATCACGCCGGCAACTACAAGGTGCTGGATTCGCTGGCGACGCTTGCGTTCCATTACCCGCCACGCGCGCCATTTTTTCGGGGCGAGCTGCGTAACTTCCTGCTGCTCGCACGCGAGGAAGGGGTCGACCCCACCACGCTCAAAGGCTCATACGCCGGCGCCATGGGGATTCCGCAATTCATGCCGAGCAGCTTCCGCGCCTATGCGGTGGATTTTGACGGGGACGGAAAGCGGGATATCTGGACGTCGCCGCGTGACGCCATCGGCAGCGTTGCCAACTACCTCAAGGTGCACGGTTGGGAGGCTGGCAAACCCATCGCCTATCGCGCGCTTGAATCCGCCGGAAATGCCCCAGCGGTCAGTCAGACCGTGGAATTGAAGCAGACCCTCGCCCAGCTCGCCGCGCTTGGCGTGAAACCCAATTTGGCGGCTACACCGGAAGCTCCAGCGGTACTGCTGGCCTATGAGCAACCCCAGGGCAATGAATACTGGCTGGGCTTCCAGAATTTCTACGCCATCACGCGCTACAACCGGAGTCCCAAGTACGCACTTGCGGTGTTCCAGCTCGCCGAGGAAATCAGGCGCGTACGGGAGGGCGGAGCGCGTTGAGCCGGGGTCCTCACCAGTACACCCGTCTGCTGGCGCGTCTAGCGCTGGCGTGCGTGCTGGTGCACCTGACCGCCTGCGGATTTCTCCAGCGGGAGCCAACACCGGTGCAAACCATTCCCTTGCCTGCGGGAAGCGGTGCGTCCAGCCCGACGCCGGGGCGCGAAGGACTCTCGCGCTATGGCAATCCCGAGTTCTACGATGTCATGGGCAAGCGTTACTACCCCATGAAATCCGCCAAGGGCTACCGTGAGCAAGGCATTGCTTCGTGGTACGGACCGGATTTCCACGGCAAGCTTACGTCCACCCGCGAAACCTACGACATGTACCAGATGACGGGCGCACACAAACTCCTTCCGCTACCCACCTGGGTGGAGGTGACGAATCTGGAAAATGGCCGCAAAACCACCCTGCGCGTGAACGACCGCGGACCTTTCAAGGATGACCGCATCATCGATCTGTCCTACGCCGCCGCGCTCGCGCTCGACGTGGTGAGGCCGGGCACGGCGAGGGTGGAAGTCCGGGCCCTGGAACCTGCGGCGGAGAATGCCGCGACATCGGCCGCAGTCCTCGCGGAACCGTTGGCGAAGATTTATGTGCAGGTGGGTGCCTTCGGTACGCTCGAAAATGCCGAGCGGCTGAAATCGCGCCTGAATCCCGTTTTTGGCCCGGAGGTGCGGATTCTCATTGATCCGCCCGAAGGCCCTCATGTGTACAAGGTACAGCTTGGACCGATCAGGGATGCACAGCACGCCGACCGCACGGTGGCCACGCTGCAGAATCTCGGTATCGCCGGGCATCATTTCGTGAACGACTGAGGCAAGCATGCGAGTGTTGATGGTCAGGTGGGCGTTGGGCGCGGTCTTGGCGGGTGTCACCCTCATGACGATGGCGGTGGACTTCGAGGGGATTCCGGCGGGGCCGGAACTGCCCGTGAAGTCCTATCTGCTAATGGATTTCGCAACCGGGGAGGTGATTGCCGAATCGAATGCCGACATGCAGGTCGAGCCGGCGAGCCTGACCAAGATCATGACGGTATACACCGTGGCCGACGGCCTCGCGAAAGGTCTCATCAAGCTGGATGACCGACCAGTGATCAGCGAGTACGCATGGAAGCAGGAAGGTTCACGGATGTTCATCGAGGTCGGCAAGCAGGTCTCTGTGGACGAGTTGCTGCACGGTGACATCATCCAGTCCGGCAACGACGCAAGCGTGGCACTGGCGGAACATCTCTCCGGGACCAAGGAGGTTTTCGCTTCGGTCATGAACGAACACGCCGCGCGACTCGGCATGAAATCCTCGAGCTTTGCCAACAGTACAGGCCTGCCCAATCCCGGCACTTACACCACCGCGCGCGACATGGCCCTGCTCGCAAGAGCACTGGTTGCAGAATTTCCGGACACTTACAAAATCTTTTCCGAGCCCGAATACACTTACAACGGGATCACGCAGCGTAATCGCAATGGCCTGCTCGGGCGTGACCCCAGCGTCGATGGAATGAAGACGGGCTACACGGCGGCAGCAGGCTATTGCCTGGTTGCATCGGCCGTGCGTGATGGCATGCGCCTTGTTTCCGTCGTGATGGGGGCGGCATCGGATGGTGCGAGAACGCAGGCCAGCCAGGCGCTCCTCAACTACGGTTTTCGGTTCTACGAGAGCCGCAGGCTCTACGCCGCCAAGGCTCCGATCACCGCGGGCAAGGTCTGGCAGGGCGAGCTCGACGAAGTGCAGGTGGGCTTGGCCGAAAATCTGGACATGTTGCTGCCACGCGCCGATCTCGGAGACAGCCTGAAAGCCGTGGCGGAACTCGACAAGCCCTTGATTGCGCCTCTGGCCGAAGGTCAGGCAGTGGGCAAGATGGTGGTGAGCTACAAGGACAAGCCGGTGCGTACCCTGCCGCTGGTGGCGCTTTTCGCGGTACCTGAAGGTTCCTGGGCCAAGCGCGCCATGGATTCCGTTAAATTGATGATGGAATAGAGGTCCCCGCAGTGTCGACAATCTGCTATCTCAACGGCGAGTTCCTGCCTCTCGAAGAAGCACGCGTTCCTGTCCTGGACAGGGGTTTCATTTTTGGCGACGGCGTATACGAGGTGATTCCGGTTTTCGGTGGCAGACCTTTCCGGCTCGCACCACACCTTTCCCGACTTGCCCGCAGCCTGGAGGCCACGGGCATCCGCGACCCGCTCAATCCGGAGGCTTGGTCGAAGCTGATCATGACGCTCATCGAGCGCAATCCCTTTCGGGATCTCTCGGTTTATCTGCAGATCACGCGCGGTGTGGCGCCCCGCAACCATGCCGCCCCCAAGGATTGCCAACCCACGCTCTTCGCCATGGTCTCGCCGACGCCGGCGCAAACAGAGGTTCAGCCGGTCGCCGTTGCCACCATGGCTGACGTCCGCTGGCAACGCTGTGACATCAAGGCCATCGCCTTGCTGCCAAACGTGATGGCGCGCACTGCTGCGGTGGCCGCCGGCGCCTACGAGGCGGTGATGTTCAGGGATGATCTGCTGACCGAAGGAGCGTCCAGCAATGTCTTCGTGGTCGTGGACGGCGTGATCCGCACGCCGCCCCATTCAGGACACATCCTGCCGGGCATCACCCGAGATACTCTGGTCGAGGCGCTTGCCGGAACCGCGGACGCGGTACAGGAGACACCCATCACGCGGGCCGAGGTGATGACGGCAGATGAAATCTGGATCACGAGTTCCACGCGGGATCTCGTGCCGGTGGAGACTCTGGACGGGCAGCCGGTTGGGCAGGGCGCGCCCGGTCCGGTCTACCGCCGCGTGGTGCAGCGTTACGAGGCCTTCAAGCAAAGGGAACTGGCAGCCTCCACCTGACCTCATTCGCCGCCACAGCCGTGGGGCGCCTCAGCTGCACCTTCAGTTCCTGAGACCCGTTCCCCGCCGCATCAGAATCACGCAGGCACTGAACAGCACCACGATACCGCCTGCAATCACGGCCAGTGCTGTCTCCGGAGCCACATCACTCCGGCCGAGCATGCCCTGGCGAAACGCATTCACCATATAGAACACCGGATTCGCGTGTGACAGCCTCTCCCAGAAAGGCGGCAGCAGGTTGACGGAGTAAAAGACGCCGCCAAGGTAAGTCAGCGGGGTGAGGATGAAGGTGGGCACGATGGAGATGTCGTCGAATTTTCGTGCAAACAAGGCATTGATGTAGCCCGCCAGCGAAAAGAGAGTGGCGGTCAGCAGGACCACGCACAAGGTCAGCAGCGGTGAGGCCACGTTGAGATCGGTAAAGCACAGCGCCACTGCCGTGACGACGGCGCCTACCATCAGCCCTCGCATCACGCCACCGGCGACATAGCCCGTGATGATCATGATGTCCGGCATCGGCGACACCAGAATCTCTTCCACGAAGCGCTGGAATTTGGCGCTGAAGAGAGACGACACCACATTGGCGTAGGAGTTCGTGATCACCGACATCATGATGATGCCGGGCGCGATGTACTGCATGTAGGGAAACCCGTCCATGGTGCCCACGCGGGATCCGATGAGGTTACCGAAGATCACGAAATACAGACCCATGGTGATGGCCGGCGGGACCAGGGTCTGGACCCAGATGCGCAGGAAACGAAAAAGCTCCTTGCGCACCAGCGTGCGGAAAGCAACCCAGGGATGCCGTGCCGGATCGCCGGGATTCAAGACGGCTCTCCATCTGGCTGTTCCTGGACCAGGTTCACGAACAGTTCCTCGAGCCGGTTGCTCTTGTTGCGCAGGCTGGAGACTTGAATCCCGGCCTCGGAGAGGCGCATGAAAAGCTGGTTGAGTGACTGCGCCTGATCGACCGTCACTTCGAGCGTGTGATCATCGACGCGCTGGAGCGCGAAGTCCGGCACAGGGGGCAGTTCCCCCAAGGGGATTGCCAGATCGAGCACGAAGGTCTCTGCATGCAGGCTTGCCAGCAGGCCCTTCATCGTGGCCCGCTCGATGATGCGTCCGTGATCGATGATGGCGATGTTGCGGCAGAGCCGTTCCGCCTCCTCCAGATAGTGCGTGGTAAGGATGACAGTGGTGCCCTCGCGGTTCAGTTGGGCGAGGAAATCCCACATTGAACGACGCACTTCGATATCCACCCCGGCGGTCGGCTCATCCAGAATCAGCAGTCTGGGATCGTGCAGCAGCGCGCGCGCCACCATCAGGCGGCGTTTCATGCCGCCGGAGAGCGTGCGCGCACGATCATGGCGGCGGGCCCACAGACTGAGCAGGGTGAGGTACTTCTCGGCGCGGGAAGCCGCCAAGGCGGGTGAGATGCCGTAGAAACCCGCCTGGTTGATGACGATTTCCCAAACAGTTTCGAACTGGGAGAAATTGAAATCCTGTGGCACCACCCCGAGGAACGATTTGGCGCGCGCGAAATCCTCATCGATATCGCAACCAAACACCCGCACCGAGCCACCGGTCTTGCGTACCAGCGAAGTCAGGATGCCGATGACGGTTGATTTGCCTGCGCCGTTGGGGCCGAGCAGCGCGAAGAAATCGCCTGCCTCCACGGTGAGGTCGATACCGCCGAGCGCGGTCTTGCCGTGGGCGTAAACCTTGGTCAGGCCCTGAGTTTCAAGTGCGTGAGACACGGGCAGCGATACTACCCTGACACCCCTCGCCCCGAAACCGCCACGGTGGCGCGTGGCCCTGAACGTGCAAGCCGTGCGCCCTGCATTTACGATTGACGGCCAGCGCGCAGGTCAGCGAGTGGGCCGGCGCCTTGCAATTCAACGATAACGGAATGGGCATGCAGGATACCCGGCAGGTAATCATCATGCGGCACGCCACGGCCCTGCCTCAGGCGCCAGGTGAACGCGACTTCGATCGCAAGCTCTCCGCGCAGGGAAATCGGGAGGCCGGCGCCATCGCCCGCTGGCTGGCCAGCTCCGCACTGTTGCCGGAAGTGATCGTGAGCTCGCCTGCTGCGCGCACCCGCGCCACCAGTGAAGCCATTGCCGCCGTCTGCAAGGAGCATGCGCCTCCCATCGAGTGGGATCCCGCACTCTATCTGGCCGAGCGGGAAGCCGTGCTCGACAGTCTGCTGGGTGACCCACGGCGACAGATGCTCGTGGGGCACAATCCCGGCTTGGAGGAGGCGGTCTTCTTCCTGCTCGGCGAGGACGCTGCGACAACGGTCATGATGGTGCCGGCGTCGGTGTGCGTGCTCGCCTTGCCCCGGTCGGAGGTGAACCCGAAGCCGGGCATGGCAAGGCTCGTTGCGCACATGCGGCCGGCGCTTCTGCCGCGAAGTTCCACGCGACCCTCTTCCGGTGGGTGAGAGTACCGTGAACTCCTGCGCGGCCGGGTCGGGCGCGGGTCTCCTCGAAATCCTGGGCGCCACGCAGGGCCTCGTCTGTTGCGTTGGCGCCGGCGGCAAGAAGAGCACCCTTTATCGGCTGGCTGCTGCCCATCCCGGGAGTGTGGGGCTGACCGCCACTGCCCACATCGAGCGCTTCTCGAAAGCACATGCAGGCCACAGCGTCATCGCCGACGAGGCGGCCCTGGAAGAGGAAGTGGCCGCGCGGGCGCTGGAGGAAGACAAGGTGTTTTTCGCCAAACCCTGCAACCTGCCGGGGCGGCTGGAGGGCGTGACCTTTCCCCAGCTTGCGCTAATTCGGGAGCGCTGCGGGTTCGATCTCTGTCTCGTGAAGGCGGATGGTGCACGCAACCGCATCCTCAAGGCGCCGGCAGCGCACGAGCCAGCCCTGCCACCGGAGACGGATACCGTGATTCCGGTGTGCTCCATCCGCTCAATCGGTCTGCCGCTCGATGAGAAAGTCTGCCATCGGCCCGAGATCTTTGCCGAAATCACAGGCCTCGCACTCGGCGGCACCATCGAGCCCCGGCATCTGGCCCGGCTGCTCGCAAGCCCGCAGGGCTCCCTGCGCGGGGTGGGCGACGCTCGCGTGATTCCGCTCATCAACATGGTGGATGATGCGCAACTTGAAGCACTGGCGGTGGCAGTGGCAGAAGCGGCGCTGGGTCTCACCAACCGATTCGAGACCGTGGTGCTGGCCGCCATGCGCGACGATGCCCGCCCGATAAGACGTGTGATTCGCGCCGGGCGCGGTGAAAGCGCATGAAACCTTGGACGGATCAAAAGGTCCCAGCAGCAGACAACGGACGAGACGCATGACCGAGGAACGCAAGACACTGCTCGAATTCCCCTGTGATTTCCCGCTGAAGATCATGGGTCACGCGGCTGAGGACTTCGACGCACTGGTCGTGGAGATCGTCTCCCGTCATGTGGTCGATTTGCCGCCCGAGGCAGTGCAACGCAGGCCGAGCAAGCAGGGCCGCTACGTGTCGCTCACCGTGACCGTACAGGCCGAGAGCCAGATCCAGCTCGACAATCTGTATCGCGAACTCAGCAGCCACGCGCGCATCCTGATGGTGCTCTGAGCCACCGCCCCTATGACCGTCATCATCCGCAAGCTGGGCCTGGTGGACTACACGGAAAGCTGGGCGGCAATGCGCGCATTCACCGACCAGCGCAGCGCGGAAACGCCAGACGAGATCTGGTTCGTCGAGCATCCTCCGGTCTTCACGCAAGGCTTGGCGGGATCACCGGCACACCTGCTTGCGCCGGGTGACATTCCGGTAGTGCAGAGCGATCGGGGCGGGCAGGTCACCTATCACGGTCCGGGCCAGCTGGTGGCTTATGTTCTGCTCGATCTGCGCAGGCTCGGTCTCGGGCCGCGAGAACTGGTCCGCCGGCTGGAGTCGGCCGTCATCGCCGTGCTCGCTCACTATGGCCTGCAGGGCCAGCGGCGCGCCGGAGCTCCGGGCGTGTATGTCGACGAGGCCAAGATAGCGGCTCTGGGGCTGCGGGTCCGTCGCCAGTGCAGCTACCATGGGCTGGCCCTGAACGTGGCGCCGGATCTGAGTCCTTTTGGTCGCATCAATCCCTGCGGATACAGCAATCTCGCCGTGACCAGTCTCGCTCAACTCGGCAAGCGGGCTACACTGACGGAAGCCACGGGCTTGCTCGAGCAGGCCCTGCGCACGGCGTTTGAATCCCCGGCCAGCATCACCGCCACCGTGCCACGCCCGGAGCCGGCCGTGCCGGCTCCCCTCACAGGCTGATTGGAGAGTCTCATGGAGAGCACCAAACCCACCCGCGCCCAGCGTGGTCAGGACAAGGTTGCGAGGATTCCGGTGAAGGTGCTGCCCACCGAAGGGCCGCTGCCGCGCAAGCCCGCATGGATTCGGGCCAAGGCGCCAACCGACCCCAAGGTGCTCGCGCTCAAGCAGCTGCTGCGCGAGAAATCCCTGCACACGGTGTGCGAAGAAGCCTCCTGTCCCAATCTCGGCGAATGCTTCGCGCATGGCACCGCCACCTTCATGATCATGGGCGCCCTGTGCACCCGGCGTTGCCCGTTCTGCGACGTGGCGCATGGGCGACCGCTGCCACTCGATCCGGATGAACCCGCGCACCTCGCCGAAGCCGTGCGCCTGATGAACCTGCGCTATGTGGTCATCACCTCGGTGGACAGGGATGATCTCCGAGATGGCGGCGCCGCCCATTTCGCGGCCTGCATCAAGGCAGTGAGGGCCGCCCAGCCCGGCATTCAGGTGGAAGTGCTGGTGCCGGATTTCAGGGGGCGCATGGAAGTCGCACTCGACGCGCTGCTCCTCGAACCACCGGATGTGTTCAACCACAACCTGGAGACCGTGCCCCGGCTCTACCGACAGGTTCGCCCCGGCGCGGACTATGCTTGGTCACTGAGCCTCATCCAGCGCTTCAAGGCGCTGGCGCCAGAGGTACCCACCAAATCCGGCCTGATGCTGGGTTTGGGCGAGGAAATCCCCGAGGTGGAGGCGGTTCTGCGCGAGCTCCATGCGCATGATTGCGATCGGGTGACCTTGGGCCAATATCTCCAGCCGAGTCGTTCCCATCTGCCGGTGACCCGCTTCGTGGCGCCGGAGGAGTTCGAGGCGCTGGCGGAACTCTCCCGCGCGATCGGCTTCGAGCACGTTGCCAGCGGGCCTCTGGTGCGTTCGTCCTATCACGCGGATCGCCAGGCTGCCGGCGAGGCCGTGTCCTGAGCGAACTCGCGCTCGCCTATGGACTGAAGGCGCTGTTGCTGCCACCCGGGGGCAGCCTCATGCTCATGGTGTGCGGGGCCTGGGCCCTGCGGCGCAAGTATCCCCGCACGGGGCGTACGCTCTCAGCCCTGGGTCTCGGCTCGCTGGCACTTTGTGCCACACCACTGTTTGCGACCTTCCTCGCCGTGCCACTGGAAAACATTCCGCCGCTCGATCTCGAGAGCGCGCCGCCGAAAGCCGACGCCGTGGTGGTCCTGGGTGGCGGAATCTATGCCATGGCCCCGGAATTCGGCGGGGTGGATACCGTGCATCCGCGGACGCTGGAGCGCCTGCGTTATGCAGCGTTGCTGAAGCGTCGTCTTGGCCTGCCACTGGTGGTGGCGGGCGGCGCGTTCAACCCGGATGAGACACCGGAGGCCATGCTGATGGCCCGCACGCTCGAGGATTCACTGGGGGTGGTGCCGGACCTTCTGGAAACCCGGAGCCGGAACACCGCGGAAAACGCGCTGAACACCCGCAAGCTCCTCGAGGCACGGCATGTCCTGCTGGTGACACATGCCCTGCACATGCGACGCGCGGCTCAGGCATTCAAGGTTGCAGGTTTTGAGGTCACACCGGCGCCCATGGGTTACCGCGCGGTTTTCGATGCGGAGGATCTCTCGCTCTTTGATTTCCTGCCCTCGGCTGAGGCGCTGATCCTCTCGCGCAACGCCCTGCACGAATATCTGGGCCTCGGCTGGTATCGTCTGCGCTATGGAGCCTGAGGCTCCGTCTGGACTTCTTCCACCCGGCACACGAGGCTGCCGTGCGCAACCCGGGCGTCTATCTGCGAGCCAAGGGGCAGCGTCGCCGCATCGCGGATGATGGCGCCGCGCGGGTCGGTGACTATGGCATAGCCGCGTTCCAGCGTGGCCAGCGGGCTCACGGCGGTCAGTGTCTTGCCGAGACCCTCGAGACGCGCGCTCAGTCTGCCGAGTTGGCCGGACAGTGCTCGCGGCAGGCGTGCACGAAGCTGTTCGAGGCGTTGTCCTGACAGCGCGAGGCGAGGCCCTGGACTGCGCGTCTGCAGGCGCGCATCAGCCGCGGCAAGGCGTCGCTGCCGGGCTTGCAGCACGCTTTGCACGGCCCTCGGCAAGCGGCGCTCGATCTCATCCAGACGTTGCTGGTGTTGCTCGATCCGGTGACCCGGATGCACCAGCCGCCGTGACAGTCCCGTCACATTGAGCCGGGCATGGGCCAAGGTGGCGCGCAGCCGACCCTGCAGGCGTTGCTCGAACTGGCTCAGCTGGCGCAGCAGATGACGCATGTCCGGAACACACAGCTCGGCCGCGGCCGAGGGAGTGGGGGCACGCCGGTCAGCTACCAGATCGCTCAAGGTAAAGTCGATTTCGTGTCCGACGCCCGAGATGACGGGCAGCCGCGAGGCGAAGATCGCCCGCACCACGGCCTCCTCATTGAAGGCCCAGAGGTCCTCCAGTGACCCACCGCCGCGGGCAAGGACCAGCACATCCACTTCTTCCCGTCGATTGGCCGTCTCGAGCGCCCGCACGAGACCAGGCACCGCGGCCGCGCCCTGCACGGGGCTGGGGTAGATCACCACCGGGATTCCCGGGGCCCGTCGCCCCAGCACCTGCAGGATGTCGCGGATTGCGGCTCCGGTGGGCGAAGTGATGACACCAATCGCCCGTGGATGCTCGGGCAGCGGCTCCTTGTGCTCCTCGGCGAAGAGCCCCGCCGCTGCCAGACTGCGCTTGAGAGCCTCGAAACGCAGCCGGAGCAGCCCTTCGCCCGCAGGCTCCATGTGTTCCACCAGCAGCTGGAACTCGCCGCGCGGTTCGTACATGGAAACCCGTGCGGTGATCAGCACCTGGTTGCCGTTGGCAGGCGTGAAGCCCAGCAGGGAATTGCGGTTGCGGAACATCGCGCAACGCACCTGGGCGGAGGGATCCTTCAGCGTGAAGTAGAGATGGCCGGAGCTCGGGCGCGCCAGATTGGAGATCTCTCCCTCCACCCAGACCGCGCCGAAATGCCCCTCGAGCAGGGAGCGCACGGCGCGCGTGAGGCGGGCCACACTGAGGATGTCACGGGTGCCGGTCTGCATGGGCCGCATTAGAGGCCATCCGGGAGCGCTTGGCTATCGCCCGGGCCGGCCTAGCGCCTATAATCTCGGACCCTCCCGCTTGGAACTGGAACCGCCCATGCGTATCGCCGGCGATGGCCTGACTTTCGATGACGTCCTGCTCATTCCCGCCCATTCCACGGTCCTGCCGCGGGAAGTGGAACTGAAGACCCGCCTGACGCGCGCCATCGAACTGCAAATCCCGTTTCTCGCCGCCGCCATGGACACCGTGACCGAGGCACGGTTGGCGATCGCCCTGGCGCAGGAAGGAGGCATCGGCATCGTCCACAAGAACATGACCCCCGAAGAGCAGGCGCTGCAGGTAGCCCAGGTCAAGAAGTTCGAGGCGGGTGTCATCCGCGACCCGATCACGGTCGATCCCGACATGAGCGTGGGCGAAGTGCTGGCACTCACGCGTGCCCGGCGCATCTCCGGCGTGCCCGTGGTGGACGACGGTGAGCTGGTCGGCATCGTCACCAGCCGGGATCTGCGCTTCGAGAACCGCTTCGATCATCCCGTGCGGGCGGTCATGACACCGCAGGATCGCCTGGTGACCGTTCGCGAGAACGCCGACAAGGCGGAGGTCATTTCACTGCTGCACAAGCATCGTATCGAGAAGGTGCTGGTGGTGAACGACAAGTTCGCGCTCAAGGGTCTCATCACCGTGAAAGACATCCAGAAAGCGGACGAATTTCCCAATGCCTGCAAGGACGAAGACCAGCGTCTGCGGGTGGGCGCAGCGGTTGGCACCGGTCCTGGCACCCATGAGCGCCTCGCCGCGCTGGTGGAAGCGGGCGCAGATGTGATCGTGGTGGACACGGCCCATGGTCACTCTGCTGGTGTGCTGGAAACGGTGCGCTGGATCCGCAAGCATTTTCCGCGCACCCAGATCATCGGCGGCAACATCGCGACCGCCGCGGCAGCGCGCGCGCTGGTCGAGGCCGGGGCGGATGCCGTCAAGGTCGGTATAGGCCCCGGTTCCATCTGCACCACCCGCATCGTGACGGGCGTCGGCGTGCCGCAGATCACCGCGGTCTCGGAAGTCGCCAAGGGTCTCGAAGGCACGGATGTTCCCCTCATCTCCGATGGCGGCATTCGCTACTCGGGTGACGTTGCAAAGGTGATAGTGGCAGGAGCGCACGCGGTGATGCTCGGCAGCCTGTTCGCGGGCACCGAGGAAGCGCCTGGCGAGGTGGAACTGTTCCAGGGGCGTTCCTACAAGTCTTATCGCGGCATGGGCTCGCTGGGGGCCATGTCGCAGCGTCAAGGCTCATCCGATCGCTACTTCCAGGAAGGCAGTGACATCGAGAAACTGGTCCCTGAAGGTATCGAAGGCCGCGTGCCTTACAAAGGGCCTTTGCGGGCCATCGTCCATCAGCTGATCGGCGGACTGCGTGCCTCCATGGGCTACACCGGTTGCGCCAACATGCACGAGATGCGCACGCGGCCTGAATTCCTGCGCGTGACAGCCGCCGGCATGCGCGAGAGCCACGTGCATGACGTGCAGATCACCAAGGAAGCGCCCAACTATCGGGTGGATTGACGCGCCGTGACCCAGCCCGATCGCGACATTCACGCCCAGCGCATCCTCATCCTCGACTTCGGTTCCCAATACACCCAGCTCATCGCACGCCGGGTGCGGGAACTCGGGGTCTACTGCGAGATTCATCCCTGGGATGCGGGCGACGCCGAGGTTCTGGCCTTCAAGCCTACCGGGATCATCCTGTCCGGCGGACCGGAGACCGTCACCCAAGAGGGCGCGCCAGCAGCGCCTCAGGCGGTGTTCGCGAGCGGCGTGCCGGTACTCGGCATCTGCTATGGCATGCAGACCATGGCAGCCCAACTGGGCGGTCGGGTGGAAGCGGGCGCCGTCCATGAATTCGGGTATGCGGAGATCCGCGCCCGGGGACACAGCGCACTGCTGCGGGATATTGAGGACCGCGTGAATGCGGAAGGGCATGGCCTGCTCGATGTCTGGATGAGCCACGGTGACCGCGTGGTGGAACTGCCGCCGGGGTTCAAGATCATCGCCTCCACCCCGGACCTGCCCATCGCCGGCATGGCTGATGAAGCGCGTGGCTACTTCGCGCTGCAATTCCATCCCGAAGTCACGCACACCCGCCAGGGCACACGGATCTATGAGCGCTTCCTGCGCGAAATCTGTGGCTGCGAGGCACGCTGGACCGCTGGCAACATCATCGAGGACGCCATCGCCCGGGTCCGTGCGCAGGTGGGGAGCAGCCGGGTGCTGCTGGGTCTGTCCGGTGGTGTGGATTCCTCCGTGGTTGCGGCCCTGCTGCACAAGGCCATCGGCGACCAGTTGACCTGCGTCTTCGTCGACCATGGCCTGCTTCGGCACCAGGAAGGTGACGAGGTGATGCGTGTGTTTGCCAAGAACCTCGGCGTGCGTGTGATTCGCGTAAACGCGGCGCCGCGTTATTTCGCGGAACTGGCAGGCGTCGCGGATCCGGAGGAGAAGCGCAAGATCATCGGGCGCCTCTTCATCGAGGTGTTCGATGAGGAAGCCGCCAGAATCCAGGACGTGGAATTTCTTGCCCAGGGCACGATATACCCGGATGTGATCGAGTCTGCCGGCAGCAAGACCGGCAAGGCGCACGTCATCAAGAGTCACCACAACGTGGGTGGCTTGCCGGCGCACATGAAGCTGAAGCTGGTGGAACCGCTGCGCGAACTGTTCAAGGATGAGGTGCGACGGATAGGGCTCGAACTCGGTCTGCCGCAGGAGATGATCGACCGGCATCCTTTTCCGGGTCCCGGCCTTGGCGTTCGGATTCTCGGTGAAGTCACGGAGGCCACAGCAGAAACGCTGCGACTTGCCGATCACATCTTTATCGAAGAGCTCCGCCGAGCCGGCTGGTATGAGAAGACCAGCCAAGCCTTCGCGGTGTTCCTGCCGGTGAAGAGCGTGGGAGTTACCGGAGACGGCCGCCGCTACGCGCCGGTCATCGCGCTGCGGGCGGTGGAAACCGTGGATTTCATGACCGCGCACTGGGCGCATCTGCCCTACGAGCTACTGGATGTGTGCTCGCGTCGCATCGTCAACGAAGTACCCGGCGTATCACGCGTGGTGTAT